>CAZWZX010000090.1:0-9682 GCA_964638655.1 uncultured Natronomonas sp. | reverse complement strand
AGAAGCGCTCCCAGATGCACCGACTCCGGAAGTGGCAAGAACGGATCCGAACCAAGGACGCGGGCGAGCGAAACCTCCAGTTCGCGCTCTCGGAGATCGATCGGATGTCCTCGGCGCTCGGGGTCCCCCGTTCAGTTCGGGAGGTCGCCTCGGTCATCTATCGGCGCGCGCTCGACGACGACCTCATCCGGGGCCGTTCGATCGAGGGCGTCGCCACGGCCGCGCTGTACGCCGCGTGCAGACAGGAAGGCATTCCGCGAAGCCTCGATGAGGTCGCCGAGGTCGCCCGCGTCGAACAGAAAGAGATCGGCCGAACGTATCGGTATATCGCCCAGGAGCTCTCCTTGGGTCTCGAACCGGTCGACCCGGTCCAGTACGTCCCCCGCTTTTGCTCCGAACTCGGCCTCAGCGAGGAGGTCGAACAGAAGACCCGAGAGATCATCGAAGTCACCGCCGAGAAGGGAATGCTCTCGGGAAAATCCCCGACGGGATACGCGGCCGCCGCGATCTACGCTGCCTCGCTGCTCTGTAACGAAAAGAAGACCCAGCGTGAGGTCGCGGAGGTCGCACAGGTGACCGAGGTCACCATCCGCAACCGGTATCAAGAGCAGATCGAAGCGCTCGGCATTCACTGATCGGGTACTCGAGCGATCGCCTCCTTCATCACGGTTATTCCTCTTCCACCGTAGTGTTCGGTATGAGAACCGCCGAGTCGGTCACGAACGGCACCGAGAGCGCGATCCGGGCCTCGCTCGAGGACCTCGAAACCCACGTGACCACTGCCGGTGACCCGACAGCGTATATTCCCGTCGAAGCGCCGTTCAGCGGCGAAAGGATCGGCGAGATACCGGCGTGTGGGGCCGACGACGTCGAGGCCGCGTTCGGTCGGGCGGCGGCGACGGACGCGTGGCAGGGGATGGACACCGCCGAACGCGCCGAGATCCTGATCCGGTTTCACGACCTCGTCATCGACGAGAGCGAGTCGATCGCGGACGTCATCCAGACCGAAACCGGAAAGGCCCGGCGTGACGCCCACGAGGAAGTGCTCGACGTCGCGACGACGGCGCGGTACTACGCCTACCGGGCCGAGTCGGCACTCGAAACGGAACGACGGGCGGGAGCCGTACCCGGTGTGACCCGAACCGAGGTCAACTATCACCCCGTCGGAACGGTCGGTGTCGTCTCGCCGTGGAACTACCCGTTGAACCTCTCGGTCGGGGACGCGATCCCCGCGCTGTTGGCCGGCAACTGCGTCGTCCTCAAGCCGGCTCCGGAGACGCCCTACACGGCCCTGAAAGCCGCCGCGTTGCTCCGTCGGGCCGGCGTGCCCGAAGCCGCGTTTCAGGTCGTCACGGGGACGGGCACCGAGGTGGGCGAACCGCTCGTCGGGGCCGCCGACTACGTCTGTTTCACCGGGTCGACCGAAACGGGGCGGACTGTCGCCCGAGGGGCCGGCGAGACGCTCACCGACTGCTCGCTCGAACTCGGCGGGAAGAATCCGGGGATCGTCCGGGCGGACGCCGATATCGATCGGGCGGTCGAAGGGCTGCTTCGTGGCTGTTTCAGCAACGCCGGACAGCTCTGTCTGTCGATCGAGCGCCTCTACGTCCACGAGGCCGTATCTGATCGGTTCCTCGACCGGTTCCTCGAGGCGGTCGAGTCGATGACGGTCGGCTTCAGCTACGAGTACGACCGTACGATGGGGAGTCTCATCTCGGAGGCCCACCTCGAGAAGGTCACAGAACACGTCGAGGACGCCGAATCCCAGGGAGCGACGGTGCTAACCGGCGGACGGCCCCGGCCGGACGCCGGACCGTACTTCTACGAACCGACGGTCCTGACCGACGTTACGGAGTCGATGCGGCTGTACGCCGAGGAGACGTTCGGCCCGGTTGTTTCCGTCTACGAGTACGCTGACGACGAGGAGGCGATCGAACGAGCCAACGACTCGGCGTACGGGCTGAACGCCTCGGTCTGGACCGGGGACACCGACCGGGGTCGCCGGATAGCCGCCGAAATCGAGGCCGGAACCGTGAACGTCAACGAGAGCTACGCGGCCGCGTGGGCGTCGCTGGACGCGCCGATGGGCGGGATGAAGGATTCGGGGATCGGCCGTCGACACGGGCTCGAAGGGCTCTATCGGTTCACCGAACCGCAGACGGTCGCCGTCCAGAACTACGGGACGCTTTCGGCTCCGTCGGGCGTCCCGTACTGGCTCTACGCGAAAGCCATAAACGCGTTCGTGAGGCTCCAGCGACGGATCCCGGGACTGCGGTAGCGTCCAAACCGCGAGCGCGGAGAGACGGGAGTAGACGTCCGCCCCGTGTCGAAACGCGGGACGTTCCGCCCGGATTTCCACAGTCGTGTGAAGGTTTTTCTCGATCCCGGACGGGCAGAACTTGGGATAGAGCTAACTCCCTCGGCGGACTCCATCGGAGTATGTCGAGAGCACTGTTCGGCCTCACGGGGACTCTGTTGGCGTTGATGCCGGTTCGGGCGACCCGAGTCTACGAGGCGGTCGCCTTCGAGAACCCCGAAGCCTGCGAACGGACCGAAAGCCTCCTCTCACTCGTCAGAGCCGAGGGGCTCGTCTTCGCGATCGTCGCGGTGCTCGGCGGGCGGTCCTACGATCGACTCCTGGACGTGACCGGCGTCTTCGGGGCGATCGCGTTCTGTTTCCCGAGACAGTATCTCGAGACGGGGGCGAGACTCGCCTACGAGAACGACGACGAACTGGAGTTCCGGGAGGGGTTCGTCACCGCCGCGCGTCTCCTCGGTGCGGCGTTTCTCGCGCTCTCGGCCCGAGCGTGTTTGCGGCGGAAAGGAGAGCTGTGAGACGCGCTCACCGCACAAGCTAACTGTACCACCCTCCAACCGTTCCGTATGACCGACCGCGACGAGCAGGCGTACGCCGGCACAGCGGAGGGCCAAGGGCCAGTCAGGATCGACGAGGAGCTCGCCCGTCACCTCGAGAACAAACGGGAGGAACTCTTCGAGGAGTTCGAGATCAGAGACGAGTTCCCGAACGAGATACTCGAGGAGGCTAAAGCGCGCGCCGCCGACCCGGAAGGCGACATCGAGACGGAACTCGAAGACCGACAGGACCTCCGGGAGTTGACGACGTGGACGACCGACCCCGCGGACGCCCAGGACTTCGACGACGCGATCTCCGTAAAGCGGACCGATGAGGGCTATCGTCTGTGGGTCCACATCGCCGACGTGACACACTACGTCAATCCCGAGACGGCGATGTGGGAGGAAGCACAGAAGCGCGGGAACACGGTCTATCTGCCGGCGTATACGATCCACATGCTTCCGCCCGTGCTCGCCGAGACCGTCTGCTCGCTCGTCCCGAACGAGGACCGACTGGCGCACACGGTCGAGATGCACATCAACGGCGAGACGCTCTCACACGAGTCGATCGACATCTACAAATCGGTCATCCACTCCGACGCCCGACAGACGTACAACGACTGCGAGGAACGGCTGGACGACGCCGACGCGCCGCTGCACGAGGAGAACAACCTGGCGTACGAACTCGCCGAGAAGCTCCACGAACAGCGCAAGGAGGACGGCTCGCTCGTGTTGAACCCCAAGCGCGATCGGGCCCACACGATCATCGAGGAGTGTATGCTCAAGGCGAACAAGGCGGTTACCCACGAACTGCAGTGGGGACGCGGACTCGAGGCCATGTTCCGGGTTCACCCACAGCCGACGCCACAGGAGTGGGACGAAGCGCTCCAGGAGATCCAAGAGCTCGACGGCGTCTCGATCCCCGGCGACGCGTGGGACGACCCACGGAAGGCGGTCAACGCGACCTTAGAGGAGGCGCCGGGACGTCAACTCGACAAGATCCAGTGGGCGGTCATGAAGGTCATGCCCCGGGCGAAATACATGTCGGACCCCTTCGGCGGCCACCACGCGCTGAACTTCGAGATCTACGGCCATTTCACCTCACCGATCCGGCGGCTCTCGGACCTCGTCAACCACTGGGTCATCTACACGAACGACGTCCCGGAGGGGATCGCGGACCTCTGTGATCACGCCAGCGACAAACAGAAGGACGCCGAGACCTGCGAGCGGATCTACAAGGACTTCCTGGAGGAGGTCGGCCTCGATCCGCACGCGGTCAACAACCGCGGGGTCGAGGTCGTCGAGGATCAGGACGAAGCCGAATACATCGCCTGAAAACGAGACGGGGGCTACTCTTTCGGCTCGACCCCGTCGAGGTCCGACATCCGGTCGGTGAAATCCCACGTGTAGAGTTTCGTCGGGTCGATCCGGATCCGGACCTCCTCGCGGTCGGCGTTCAGAAGTCGGGTCGCGAGGCGGTTCTCCGTTCCGCCGAGATACCGCACCAGTAGCGATTCGAGTAGCGATCTCCCTTCGTCCGGTTCGATCGTCGCCGTTCCGGACCCCCGAACGCCCTTATAAGGCGGTTCGTTGCTCGAAACCTCGAAGGCCACACCCGGATCCCCCTCGAGATAGCGGACGACGTCGGCGTCGGCCCCGGTCGCACAGTGGAACGCCCCGTCGCGGTAGCGGTACCAAAGCGATAACATCCACAGTCCGCCTGACGGCGTTCGACACGCGATGCGGATCGGAGCGGTCGACTCCGAGAGATACGCTTCGGCTTCGGCCTCCGACCACGCGCCGGTCCACGTCGGCATACCTCCTATACGGGCCCGTCCGTTAATTATTTGATGGGGTGCTCCGGAGCGACCGGAGACGGCCACTCACGAGCGGCGGATACGGAACGTCTTTATCAAACACCGCCGGGTATAGCTCGATATGGACGGACGGACGGTGTTCGTAACCGGCGCGAGTCAGGGGATCGGTCGACAGATCGCGATCGCGTTCGCGGAGCGAGGCGCCAACGTCGCGCTCGCAGCGCGCAGCGACGGGATCGAGGAGACGGAACGGACGATCGACGCGGCCGATCGGACGCTTGCGGTCCGGACGGACGTCACCGAGGAGGCGTCGGTCGCCGACTCGATCGAGGAGACCGTCGAACGGTTCGGCGGACTCGACGTCCTCGTCAACAACGCCGGGATCGCCGGGCCGACCGCACCGATCGAGGAGGTCGAACGGGAGTCGTGGGACCGGACGATGTCGGTCAACGTGACGGGGATGTACCTCACGACGAAACACGCGGTGAGTCATCTCCGTGAGAGCGACCGGGCGAGCGTCGTGAACGTGTCGTCGATCAGCGGCAAGCGCCCCCTCGAGAACCGGACACCCTATACCGCCTCGAAGATGGCCGTGATCGGACTCACCCGAACGCTCGCGTTCGAACTCGGCGACGACGACATCACCGTAAACGCCGTCTGTCCCGGGGCGACGAAGGGGCCACGCATCGAGGACGTGATCGAGAGACGGGCCGCCCAGCTGGACGTGGGCTACGAGGAGGCGAAACGACAGCTGTTCACGGGCGACGCCGCGATCGACGAACTCGTCGACCCCGAAGAGATCGCCGAAACTGTGCTCTTTCTCGCCGACGACCGGGGGCGACACATCACCGCACAGGACATCAACGTCGACAGCGGAACGGCGTGGTACTGAGAAAGCTGGAGTGAAACCCATATACGGTTGCTCGGACAGTCATGTATGGATGGCGACAAGCCGTCGGAACCGTCGAACCGCACCCGTTCCGAAGCCGGGGTGTCGCTCGATATCCTCCCGCTTCACTCGACGAATCTCCTCACCGTGCTCGACGAAAACGGCATCATACGACACGAGAGCCCCCCGATCGAACGGGTTTACGGATACGAACAGGACGAACTCGTGGGCGAGAACGTCGCCGACTACTTCCATCCGGACGATCGCAAGGACGTCACCGCCGCGTTTCGGGCCGTCGTCGCCAGCGAGGAGTACGCCGTCGAGGCGGTCGAATATCGTCACAAAACGGCGGACGGGACGTACACGTGGGTCGAATCCGTCGCCTCGGCGAACCCACACCGGACGGGGACTACGTCGTCAACACGCGCGATATTTCGGACCGCAAAGAGCGCGAGCGGCGACTGGAGGAGATGAACGAGCGCCTCAAGGAGTACAGTGGTATCCTCAGCCACAGTCTCCGGAATCCGCTCAACGTCGCACAGGGACGGCTGCAACTGGCAAAGGGGGACTGCGATAGCGAACACCTCGCCGACGTGGCCAACGCCCACGATCGGATGGAAACGCTCACGGAGAGCCTCCTGACGCCGCTCACGGAGAACCTCCTGACGCTGGCACGGACCGGTGCTGACGCGACCGAAACGGAGCCGGTCTCTCTGGAACGCCTCAGTGAGACCTGTTGGCGAACGGTTCCGACAGCCGATGCGACCCCCGTGATCGACACCGGCCGGCATCTGCCGGCCGATCGAAATCGCCTTCGACAGCTCCTCGAGAACCTCTTCCGAAACGCCGTCGAACATACCGACGAGAGCGTGGTCGTAACCGTTGGGAAGACCGACACGGGGTTCTACGTCGAGGACGACGGCCCCGGGATCCCGACAGCGGAACGCGAATCGGTACTCGAAACGGGACACTCGACGGCACACGAGGGAACGGGACTGGGATTGAGCATCGTCAAAGGGGTCGTCGAAGCTCACGGCTGGAGCATCCGTATCACCGACGGATCTCACGGCGGTGCCCGATTCGAGATCTCGAACGCCGAATATCATCGGTGAGCGGATCGGGAGACACGGCCGATCCGCCGCCGTAGTCGTAGAGAGATCGGCCGGAGGTTCCACAAGTATATAGTGGGTTCTACTGAAATCCGATAACAGACGATGGAGTTGGGGACGCTGGGGATCGGGATCGTTCTCGCCTCACTCGGAGCCTGTGCCGGGGCTCTGTATCTGCTACAGTATCTGTACCGCCAGCGATCGAAACCGGGAGCCGCTTGGTTCATGGGGAATATCGCCTCGGTCGGGGTGTTCTGTCTCTCGTATGGGGCCGCGTTACTCATCACTGATCCGACGCTACGGGTCGTGCTCGAAGCCGTCTCGTTCGCCTGTGTGTGTTTTATGGGACCGTTCTTTCTCGCGTTCGGCCTCGATTACACCGGTCGAGGTGATCTCGTCCGTACCCCACCCTTCGGGGTCGTCGCGAGCGTCCCGCTACTGACGGTGGGACTCGCCGCGACAAATCCGCTCCACCAACTCGTCTGGACCGACCTGCGGTTCGAACCGGTTTTCGGGCTGTCAACGGTGGCGTACGCGATTCAGCCGTGGGGTATCTTCGCGCTGTTGTTCTCCATCGGAACCGCCGCCGTCGGCTCTCTGCTTTTGATCGGTGCCGTTCTGAGTTACGGCCCGCTGTATCGGCGTGAAGCCATAGCGGTCATCTTGAGCACTGTCCCTCCCTCGGCCGGCGTGTTACTCTGGATGTTCGAGATCGGACCGGTTCCGCAGTTGCACCTCACGGCACCGCTGATGCTCATCCACGTCTCGCTCGACGCGTACGCGTTCGTCGGGACCCACATGTTCGAGACGAACCCGGCGACACAGCGCATGGCCGAACGGACCGGGCTGGATTCGCTGTCCGAGCCGGTGTTTATCCTCGATACGGAACAGCAGATCGTGCAAGCGAACGACCGAGCCGAGGAACTGTTTGCCGACGAGCTGTCGGCAGGCATGCCGGCTGCACTCGCCGGAACGCTCGGCGTCGGGATGGAGACACTCCGTGAAACCGGCGAGATTACCGCCGGGAAGGGGAAAAACAGGACTTTCGCTGTGTCCTACACGCCGTTGACCGATCCGAGCGGAGATCCCGTCGGGAGTATGCTCGTACTGTACAACGTGACTGAGGAACGACAACGGGAACAGCAACTCGCAGTGCTCAACCGGGTACTCAGACATAACCTTCGAAACGAGACGACAGTCATCAGCGGGTACGCCGAAATGCTCGAGGACGAAGTTGAGGATCCCCAACACTCGGCGCAGGCCGGGGAAATCGAAGCCGCCAGCGATCGGCTGCTCTCTATCGCCGAGAAGGTACGGGCGTTCGAAACAGTTCAGAAACGGGAGATCGAAGCGGAGGCACTCTCCGTTTCGAAAGTGTTGGCCGAGATCGAACAGACGTACGCCACCACCCAAAGCGGTGTGGCCGTCGACTGGACGGTCACTCCCCCGGAACTTCGTCTCCGAACGGATCCAGTGTTGCTCTCGATGCTACTCGACAATCTCGTCGAGAACGCGGTCGTCCATTCGGGAGCGTCCGACGCGACGGTGTCTGTTAGCGTCTCCAGCCACTCGGACGCTGACGGAGACGTCGTCTTCGAGATCCGCGACAGTAACGAACCGATCCCGGAAATCGAAATCGAGACGCTTCGTGCGGGCGACGAAACGCCGCTACAGCACGGGCAGGGAATCGGGCTGTGGGTCGTCTACTGGTGTGTCCGGAAACTCCACGGCGAGATGACCTTCGAGTACGACGACGGGAACGTGCTCACAGTTACCGTTCCCGAGCTGACGCAGTAGCGTGTGTCCTCACAGAAAACGCAAGGGGAAAGTCCACCCATGCGGTGGTGAGAGGGAACGACTCGCTGAATCGTTCGCATATACACCGACTGACGGGTTCCCGACCGGATGGCTCGAAGACAGTGGGCTACATACGAGTGCGCTTATCCCACCTCCCGAGTTAAGCGTCGTATGACCGATCAGGAAGGCGAAAAGATGGACTTATCGCAGAGCGCGATTCTCCGCGATCGTTTCACGTCGAATGAGATCTTCGAACGCGTTATCGTCGATGCGGACGAAGAGATCTCACGGAGCTTTCGGGAACTCTTTTTCAGCGGCCTCGCCGCCGGCTTCGCGATCACGTTGACCGTCCTCCTGTACGTCTCGATGACACACGCGGCGGGTGGAGTTCCGATAGTCAGCGCGCTCCTGTACCCGATCGGGTTCGTCTACATTATCTTGGGTAACTATCAGCTCTACACCGAGAACACCCTTCCGCCGGTTGCCCTCGTCATCGAACGAATGGCGAGTGTGCCGGCTATGCTCGGGATGTGGAGCGTCGTGTTACTGGGGAACCTCGTGGGAGGGGCGTTGGGCGCGACGGCGTTGGCGTACGGGGGCGTGTTCTCCCCCGGTGCGGCCCAAACCGCCGTCGAGATCGGTATGAGTGGCGTCGAGACGGACTGGATCGCGTTGTTCTTCAAGGCCGTGTTCGCCGGGCTGATCGTCGCAGGTGTCGTATGGCTGGATTTCAGTGTGACCGATTCGACGACGCGGTTTCTCCTCGTGTACATGGCGTTCCTCGCGATCCCCCTCGGGAACTTGTTCCACGTCGTGGTTGCGAGTACGGAAGTCGTGTATCTCGTCCTCGTCGGACAGATCGGGCCCTTGTACGGCGCGTATAACTTCGCTCTCCCGGTCCTGCTCGGAAACACCTTGGGAGGCGTCTTGCTTGTCACCATCGTGAACTACTTCCAGACGCCGACGTACATTCAGGAGGACCCGAGTCGTCGGCTCAGCCTCAAACAGTGGCTCTTTACGTGGAACACCGGACGAGACAAGGAGGAGCTGGAAGAGATGTTCTCGGACTGATAGAGTACCGGCCGGACACCCACCGATCGCTGTATGACATCCTCCCTGCCGTGAACGGCAGGGTTTCCTCGCGCTGGGGGTATCGACTACCTACCCACGGAGGCAACTTGCGGGTTCGTATGCTCCTCGTTGGGACGGGGAGAGCG
>CAZWZX010000089.1:0-9695 GCA_964638655.1 uncultured Natronomonas sp. | reverse complement strand
GATCTCGTCGGTCGTCGCGCTGATCTCGTCGAACTTCGTCAACTCGGGATCGAGCTGTCCCGACAGCAGGTTCGCGACGCGTTCGAGATCGCCGACCTCGAGCAGAAGCTCCTCGAGTCGGTCGCGTGCTCCGGATCGGAGCCCCCGGTAGTTCGCTTCCCGTTCGAGTTCCCGCTTGGCACAGTCCGGACAGATGAACTCGCCGTCGGCCCTGATCGCCGTCTCCGAGGTCAGCGGTGCGTATCGGCCCTTACTGGAGCAGTATCGGCACGTTCGGACCTGCTTCGCTTCGAGTTGATAGCCGTCGAGCATCGACGCCAGCTTCTCGCGACCGCGAGGCGACGTCTGCTCGGAGATGCGGATCCGCAAGGCGCGTCGAGCCATCTCGACGAACTGCTCGGGACGGCGTGGAACGTCGTCGTCGCCGTCCTTGACGCGGAACCGTCCGGGGCGGGGCCCAGCGCTCGTCTCTTTCAATTCGAGCCGCCCCTGAAGCAACCGCTCGCCGTCACGGCGGACGACGACGGTGTACTCGTCGCCGGCCTCGTGTAAGAACAGCGTGCCCACGTCGGCGACCTGTTTCGACACGTCTCCGGGTAGTGTATCGGGGTATTTGAGGAATTCGGCTTCTCGGTTGCGGTCGACTACTCCGTCTCGGTTCCGGGTTCAGCGTCTCGCCTCCTCCGTCTCCGTCGCTCGGTGAGCCCTTCGATCGTCTCAGTCTCCAGCAGCCGGTCGAGCTTTCGCTCGAACTCCTCGTCGGTGAGCTCGCCCCGAGCGTATCGGCTCCTGAGCGTTTCGAGAGGATCTCCCTCGTCCGTCGGTCCCCGTTCGATCCGTCTGTCCCGGCCTTTTGCATCTTCGTCGGTCCACCCATCGAGCGATTCCGGCTCCCCGGTGAGTATCGCGACGATCGGCACGATGACTATGTAGCCGAACAGCATGAACGGAAGCCACCATCCCTGTCCGGACAGAAGGGCGGCAAGCCACGTACCGGTAACGGCCAATGCAACGATCCCGGTCGCGTTCTCGCGGAGCCGATTCACGGCGCGGTCGGTCATACCGGTTCTATCCGGTGGGCGGCTCATATATCGCTCGCCGACCGGCGTCGTTTCGATCGCCTTCGATCCGATCGGCGCGGTCGACGGGACACACCCTTTTGACCACAGAGCCCGTTCGCTTATGGGTATGCCCGATTCACAGCCCGACGTACTCGTTGTCGGCGGCGGCCCCGCCGGATTGAGCGCCGCGCTCTTCGCGCAGAAAAACGGTCTCGAAACGACCCTGCTCGACACCGACAAAACGTGGATGCACAAAGCCCATCTGTTCAATTATCTCGGCGTCGGCTCGGTCGACGGCTCGGCGTTTATCGAAACGGCTCGCGCGCAGGTGGACAGCTTCGGCGTCGATCGGATCCAGGGAACCGAAGTGTCGGACGTATCCGCCTCCGATGACGAGTTCGTCGCCGAAACCGCCGACGGGGAGTACGCGGCCACGTATCTCGTCTTGGCGACCGGCGCGAACCGCGATCTGGCGGAGTCGCTCGGCTGTGCGTTCGACGGGGATCTCGTCGACGTCGACGTGACCATGCAAACGAGCGTCGAAGACGCCTACGCGACCGGTGCGATGGTTCGCGCCGAGGAGTGGCAGGCGATCATCTCGGCGGGCGACGGCGCCGCCGCTGCGTTGAACGTGCTCTCTAAAGAGAAAGGCGAGCACTTCCACGACTTCGATGTCCCCGCCGACGCGGACGGGGTCTTCGGATCGATGTCGGCCGGGGAGTAGTCGGACGGCTACTCGATGTCGTACGCGACGACCGCGCTCTTTCCGCACAGCGGGCAGTCGTCGATATCGGATTCGAGCGTGGTCCCACAGTGGCGACACTCGTATACGGAACTGTCGTCGCCGATGAGTCCCCGGACTCGCGTGAGTAATGTCATGTCTGTTGTTCTCGGTCGGAGTCGGCCCTTCGTTCGCCGACCGCTATTCCGACGTTCGGGATCATGCCGTATAATACGATACGACCTTTTAACCGCACGACAGCGAACGGTTTAAACACGTTCGTGTATATTCGCTACTCGCCGTTCTGTCCGTCGGCGACCGACCATCGAGGGTCGCACTACGCACCGGTTTTGTAAACGGTTTCGAGCCAACCGAACGCCTGCTCGCGAAGCCGACGCTCCGCGGCCTCGGAAAAGCGATGGCCCTCGTCCGTGTATTTCGCCAGATACACGTCGGTTTCGAGCGCAGCAGCGGCTTCGAAGCTGTCCCCGACCGGCACCGACTCGTCCGCCGTACCGTGAAAGATCGCGATCGGGACGCCGAGTCGCGCCGTAATCGACTCGAACTCGTACGTCTCGAAGTCCTCGAAGAACCGCCCGTCGATCGCACGGTCGCCGTCGAACCGGAGACGGCTCTCGGCTTCGACCGCATCCCTATAGGGTTCGAACGCCCGGTTGTACGTGACCGGTGATCGGGCGACGATCGCCTCGAGTCGGGGAGTATCGGTCGCCGCGTGGAGCGCGGTCTTGGCGCCGAAACTCGATCCGAAGAGGGCGTACGACGGCGGCGAAAAGTGATCGACGACGGCAACGAGGTCCGCGATCCGTGTCGAGAGCGTCGAATCGACGAACGCACCGTCGGAGTCGCCGCTACCCCTGAAATCGAATCGGACGGCGTTGTAGCCCTCCTCGACCGCGCGCTCACAGCGGGCCTCGTAACTTCCGGATTTGTCGCTCAAAAATCCGTGACAGAACAGGATCCAGCGGTCGCTTTTCGCGGGGTGGTGAACGGCAGCGACGGTCTCCCCGTCGACGGAAAACGCGTGTTCGGTCGCCATTGACGGGACGTCGGCCGAGCGGTTCGTATGTCTTCCGGCGGCCGACCGAGAGGCCGTCCGTCGGTAGATCGGGAGAGCGGTACCGGCCATCGGACCCCCGACGCAAGCCATATACCGCACCCAACCGACAGCCATCCGTATGGGATATCACCACGTCGACACCGACGACCTCGAGCAGTTCGACGATCGCCCCGTGGACGTCCGCTCGATCAGTACCGCCGCCGGGCTCGATTACCAGGGCTCGCCGCTCGGGCTCCGGGTGTACACCGCCGAACCCGGGGAACAGCTTCCCTTGGCGTATCATTACCACGACGAACAGGTCGAGGTCTTCTACGTCCTCGAGGGGACGCTCCACGTCGAGACCCCGGAGAAGACGTTCACCGTCGGCGTCGACGAGGCGTTTGTCGCCGAACCCGAAAACCCGCACCGCGCGTACAACCCCGAGGACGCCGAGGCGTCAGTCAAAACCCTGGCGATCGGCGCACCGACGGTCGACGACGCGCATCCGTACGAAGCGACCGACGGCTGATACCGATAGAGGGAACCGGAAAATCAACGGCTCACCAGCACGCCGCCGTTCGATCCGTCGTACGGCCCGTCTCTGCGTCGTGTTCGCATCTTTCTGTCCGTGAGTATCACGCCCGAGTGCGACTCATTCGACGATGTTTTCGTCCCGAAGGCGATCGATCTCCGCTTCGGAGTAGCCGTGCCGTTTCAGCATCTCCCCGGTACTCTCGCCGAGTTCTTCCGGGGCGATATCCAGCCGTGTCGCGAGGTTCGTGAAATGGACCGGATGATCGATCACGTCCGCGGTACTCCCGTTTTCGCGCTCCATCCGGCGGCGGAGATTTCGCTTCTGTACGTGTTCGTCCTCCCAGATCGTACACGTGTCGTGGATCGGCCCGGCGGGGACGCTGTGGGCGTGGAGCCGTTCGAGCCACGCCTCGGCCGGCTCCGCTTCGAGCGCCGATTCGATCTCCTCGACCAGCGCGTCGCGGTTCTCGAGTCTGTCACCGACGGTCGAGAACCGATCGTCGTCGTACAACCCCGGCCGGTCGATCGCCGTACAGAAATCCGACCAGAGGCTGTCCGTTCCGGCCGCGATCACCAGCTGTCTCTCCCCGCATTCGAAGGCACCGAAGGGGGCCATCGAGGGGTGTCTCGTTCCGGATCTCGGGAACGGCTCACCCGTCCCGAACGAGTGACCCGCACGCAGTGTGAGCCACGAGATCGCGGCGTCGAACATCGGGACCTCGATCCATTCCCCATCGATGTGTCCACGCTCTCGGGCATACAGCGCGGCGAGGACGCTCTGGGTCGCGTACATCGCGGCGGCCAGATCACCGCTCGGGAGTCCGGACCACACCGGGGGACCATCGGCCTCACCGGTCATGCTCATGATGCCGCTCATCGCCTGAATCAACATGTCCCACGCCGGGACGTTCTCGTAGGGACTGTCCTTCCCGAACCCGGTCACCGAACAGTAGATGATCTCGGGATTCAGCTCCCGGACGTCCTCGTAGCCGAGGTTGTACGACTCGACGCGGCCGGCCTTCGTGCTCTCGATGAATACGTCCGCCTCGGCCACCAGCCGTCTGGCGATCTCCTGGCCCTCCTCGCTTTTCAGATCGAGCGCGACGCTGTGTTTGTTCCGATTGACGGTCTCGAAATACGACGGCGCCGGCTGGATGTTCCGCGAACGGTCGCCGCGGCCGACCGCCTCGATCTTGATCACTTCGGCGCCCATATCGCCGAAGGTCATCGAGGCGAACGGGCCGGCGAGCACCTGCGTCAGATCGACGACGGTCACGCCCGAAAGCGGTAGGGCGCCTGACTCGGACTCTACGGGATGCATACGTCGCCCGTTGACGGGAACGTTCATAGGCGTTGTGTCACGGATTCACGCCCACGGGTTCCCAGGGGTTCACGTCGGGTACACTCAAGGCCCTCCGAGACGACAGTCCCAGCGACCGCGCCCGACGCGGCAGATCCACCATGTACGACGACGTCACCTACGACACCGAGGCGGGTATCGCCACGATCACGATCGACCGACCGGAGGTGTACAACGCCTTCACGCGCGAGACGATCCTCGAACTCAACGAGGCGATCCGGGACGCCCGCGAGGACGACAGCGTCTACGCGCTCGTGTTGACCGGCGCCGGTGACGGGTTCTGCGCCGGCGCGGACGTCTCCGGGATGCCCGACTGGGAGGGGATGCACAAAGAGGAGTACGCCGGCTTTCTGTGGGCCGTCCAGAACGTCGTCCGCCAACTCAGGGAGATGGCGACGCCGAGCGTCGCGGCGGTGAACGGGCCCGCCGTCGGCGCCGGCTGCGATTTCGCGCTGGCCTGTGACGTCCGGATCGTCGGCCCCGAGGCGTCGCTGCGCGAGGGGTTCGTCAACGTCGGGCTGGTACCGGGCGACGGCGGCGGCTGGCTCCTCCCGCGGCTCGTCGGCGAGTCGAAGGCCAAGGAGTACCTGCTGACCGGTCGCGAGATCACCCCCGACGAGGCCGTCGAGATGGGGCTGGCCGTCGAGGAGACGGACGATCCGCTCGCCGGCGCCCGCGAGTTCGCCGAGGAGATGCGGGATCTCCCCGCGATGGCCGTCCGTCACACCAACCGCCTGATCGATCCCGAACAGTCCTTCGAGAACTACTGCGAGCGGGCGATCGCCTACCAGTGGGAGTGTGTGAACGACCCCGAACACGCCGAGGCGGTCGCGGCCTTCGGGGAGAAACGAAAGCCGGAGTACGACCGCGATTACGCCTGATACTTTGCCTTCGGTTTAGAACAGCGGTGGGACGCCGCCCTCCTTGAGCGCGTCGCCGATCTGGATCTTCTGGATCTCGTCGGAGCCGGCCGCGAGCCGCCGACCGCGGGCCAGCCGGTAGAGATACTCCAGCGGATGACCCTGTTGGTATCCGTTGGCACCGTGGATCTGTAGCGCCTCGCTGACGACCTCCTCGACCATCTCCGAGGAGTACAGTTTCGCGATCGACGTCTGCAGTCGGTCGGGGGCACCACCCCGTTCGTGGGCGTCGAGCGCCGCCCGGTAGGCGAGCGATCGCGAGGCCTCCAGTTCCTTGGCCATGTCCGCGAGCTTCCATTCGATCCCCTGGAAATCGCCGATCGGCTGGCCGAACTGTTCGCGCTGGGTGGCGTACTCGATGGCCTTATCGAGCGCACAGCGCGCCATCGCGTTCGCGAACGTGACGCTTCCCAGCCGCTCCCAGTTGAGCGCCTTGAGCTGCTGTTTGAACCCGCCCTTCCCGCGCGTGAGGACGTTCTCCTCGGGGACCCTGACGTCGTTCATGTAGAACTGCGTCTGGGTGTGTCCGGCCATGTTCGTGTAGTGTTGGGCGATCTCGACGCCGTCGGCGTCGAAATCGACGATCAGCGAGCCGAGTCCGTCGGGGAACTTCGCCCAGACGACCGCCGCCGAGGAGTGCGGGACGTTACTGACCCAGATCTTCTCGCCGTTGACGAGGAGGTCGTCGCCGTCCTCCTCGACGTGAGTGTTCATCGAGCCGACGTCCGACCCCGCTTCCGGTTCGGAGATGGCGATCGCGATCGCGTCCTCGCCGGCCGTTATCGGCGGCAGGTACCGCTCTTTGGCCGCCTCGGTGCCGAACATCTCGATCGCCCTGGGGGCGACCATCTGCTGGCCGAAGAGAAACTCGGCGGTGTCCGGACAGACCCGCCCGACGGCCTCGACGCTCAACATCGCCTCGAACTCGCCCATTCCACCGCCGCCGTACTCCATCGGGATATTGATGCCGAGAAAGCCGTGCTCCGCGAGCGTCGAGATGTTCTCCCAGGGGACCTCGCCGTTCCACTCGAAGGCATCGTCGGAGAACTCCTTTTCGGCCAACTCCTCCAGCGAGGACACCAGCATCTCCTGTTCGTCCGAGAGATTGAACATACCTACCGTTTCGATCCTCCTGTGTTAAAATTTCCCAACGCGGCACGGATCCCTGACAGCGACCGAGGAGTGCTCCCGCTCACGACGCTTCAACGGTGTTCGCCGGAGGGTGAACCCTTTTCAGTCGAACCGATAACCGATCGGTCCCGACCGGAGCGTGACGGGGCAAGTGCGACCAGGACAACTTATGCCGCACGCGCAAGTACCTGTGCCCAAGAATGGTCTCGGACCGCAGAGACGACCGACAGCAATGACGCTCGATAGGCTTCGCCCGTTCGTCAGCCGGGCCATCACGCCGTTCGTCGCCGCAACGGCCCGGCTCGGCCTCTCCGCGAACGCGGTCACGACGCTTTCGGTCGTCACTGCGGCCGGAGGCGGGTACGCGCTCGTCCTCGGCGGGTCGGATCCGTCCTGGTATCTCGCCGCCGCCGCGCTAGTCTTGATCACCGGGTTCTTCGACGTTCTCGACGGCGCGCTCGCGCGGGCGACGGACACCGCGTCGGACGCCGGCGACTTCCTCGATCACGTCCTCGACCGATACGGCGACGTCCTGATTCTCGGTGGGCTCGCGCTCGGCGTCGAGCAGTACGAACTGGGAATGCTGGCGCTCACCGGCGTCCTCCTGACGGCGTACCTCGGGACGCAGGCGGAGGCGCTCGGGCTCGGACGGATCTACGGCGGGCTGCTCGGTCGCGCCGACATACTACTGCTCGTCGGCGTCGTCGCGGCGATCGCGCCCGTCGTAAACCCCGTCCGCTACGGGCTCTCGCTCGTCGAGTGGACGCTCGTCTTTCTCGCCGTCTTTACACACGTCACCGCGGGCCAGCGGTTCGTCTGGTGCTGGCAGGCGCTCGGGTCGGACGAATGAAAGGAGGTACCCTACAGACAGCCGGGAAGATTGTTCCATAGATCGTGGTATAAATTTATTCCGGGCCGACGCGACTGAAGAGTCTACCGGACGCCCGGCGTCTTCGAGCGAATGCGGGAGACGGCCTGTACCGACATGCGTTTCTGCACCCTCGTTGAGGCCGCCGGTCACTGGGTACAACAGGAAGCTCCGGAACGTGTCATCGGGCTTCTCCGTGAGTTTCTGGACTTGCTTCGCTGCGCTCCCGGGACTGCGACTTCCGAGCCCTCGTTCGCTTCGCCCACGAGGACGGGGGACAAGTCGATCCGCAGTCGGCAGCGGTTCGACCGAAAATGGAGTCCGCCCTCCCCGATTTGAACGGGGGGCAAGTCGATCTACAGTCGACTGCTCTACCAGTCTGAGCTAAGGGCGGCCGTACCCGAAAAGAGATGACTGCATGACTTAACGGTTTTGACCTTCGACGGCGACCGCATCGTCTGACGGACGGCTGTCGGACGGCGCGCGAAGATTGAAATACCGTCACACACAATTGTCGGACGACTAATGAGCAAGATAACGTTCCGGGCGGACGATGATCTCGTCCGACAGCTCGAGGAGTTCGACGCCTCCAAGAGCGAGGTCATGCGTGAGGCGCTCCGGGAGTTCCTCGATCAGCACGGGGAAGCATCTGTAAACGCCACCGAGACGGGCGTAAACGATGCTTCCGGGGAGTCCGTGGCCGAGGGATCGCTCGACGAGCTCATCGTCGACCGCGTCGACGAGCTCATCGCGGACCGGCTCGACCGGGCGTATACGCGCTCGGAGCCCCAAGACGTGAACGTAAACATCTCGCTTGATAGCGATTCCGGGAGTGTGTCACACGAAGAGGCCGACAGCCGTAAGACACAGTCCGCCGATCGTGAGAACGTGTCTGACGAAGAGGGTCATTCGTGTAAACAGTGCGGTGAGAACCTGTCGCCCTCTGACGTTTACTGTCCTAACTGTGGGGAGAAAGCGAGCCACCGGGTCTTCTGTGAGTGCGGTGACGAGCTCCGCTCGGACTGGGGTTTCTGCCCCGGATGCGGCCGTCGGACGCCCGCAGCTGACGTTCTCCGGGATCCGTAAACGCCGAAATAAAGCGTCTAAGAGCCTTAAACACCTATATTACTCGACTGTCTTACGTCTGCCAAAAGGTTTAAGTATATACCTTCTGTGGATACGTTTGCGTAAGACGACGCGTCTTACACACGGTGGAAAATCGGCGAAATGTCCGATTTCGCCGCGCTCACCGGTGTAAACGCGGAGCGGTCGCGTGTGCAACGTCGTCTTACTCACAACCAGAGGGGAAACAAAAATGGAGCGTGTGACACTACGAATCCCGAAGCAGCAGATCGAAGAGGTCGAACGCATGGTCGATACGGGGCAGTTCCCGAACCGGAGCGAGGCGATTCGCTCCGCCGTGCGCGAGATGATAAACGAGCAGGAGACGGAGGGAACCGAAAAAACCCGTCCCTGGGCGAAGGTGTAGACGATGCAGGATATCGTCAACTCCGCACTGGAGAACGCCGAAGCCGAAAAGCGCGAGATGGACGAAACCCTCGCAGACGGCGAGGAGTTCGGTGACCCACGGATCGTCATCGTGGGGGCTGGCGGTGCCGGCAACAACACCGTCAACCGACTGTACAACATCGGTGTCGACGGTGCGGAGACGATCGCGATCAACACCGACAAACAGCACCTCAAGATGATCGAAGCCGACACGAAGATCCTCGTCGGCAAATCGCTGACCAACGGACTCGGTGCCGGCGGCGACCCCGGAATGGGCGAACGCGCCACCGAGATGGCCCAGGGAACGATCAAGGAGGTGCTCGGCGACGCGGACCTCGTCTTCGTCACCGCGGGGATGGGTGGCGGAACCGGTACCGGCGCCGCGCCGGTCGTCTCGAAGATCGCCAAAGAACAGGGCGCGATCGTCGTCGGGATGGTTTCGACGCCGTTCAACGTCGAACGGGCGCGAACGGTCAAAGCCGAGGAGGGGCTCGAAAAGCTCCGCAACGAGGCCGACTCGATCATCGTCCTCGA
>CAZWZX010000088.1:0-9823 GCA_964638655.1 uncultured Natronomonas sp. | reverse complement strand
TTCAGCACCAGCATCCGCGCGAGCGTAGCGAGCGCGGTTCTCGGACGGCGAGACCGAAGGTCGAGCAGTCCGCCTTTTTCATCGAAGTTTTTGCGCCGAGCGGTTCGCTGAAAGCGAACCCGAGGCGTAAAAAGTTCGCGCTCTGTATTCAGCACGACGGTGTGAACGTTATCAGAAACTGGTAGATTCATCAATGATTAGTAAGCAGACGTATTTTACTGACTGATTCATCCTATTTGATTTGAAATTAACTCCTTAAGAATGAGTTGTGCACTCTTCATATTTCAACATCCCAGTCAGCAGTATGTTTTTACAGGAGTAGCAGCAACGTGTGGGTATGTCCGAGGGAGAATCCCGACGGATCGCACGCAAACTGATTAGCGAGCCGCACATCCGTGGCCGCCGAGTCAGCGTCCGTCAGGTGTACGCCCTCGTCGAAGAGCGTGGCGAAGATCCCGAGGCTGTCGCTGATCGGTACGACCTCGACGTAGCTGACGTGTACCACGCGCTGGCGCACTATCACGACCACCCACGAGAGATGCGTGACGTAGAGCAGGAGCGCGAAGACGCCATGGAAGACTTCCGCGAGTCGATCGATCGTCCCGAAGGCGTCGGTCCAGATGCCGCCTGAAATGCGCGAGTGGTGCTTTCTTCTCGACGAGAACATCGATCCGAAGGCGGCCACGTATCTGGAGAAGGAAGGAATCCACGCCGAGCACGTCCGTGACGCGCTCTGGCAGGGAGCCGATGACGAAGCGGATGTCCTTCCATACGCCCGAGAACACGAATTGATCATCGTGACGAGCGACGTGAAAGACTTCGGTGGACTACCACCAGATGCCCACGCAGGCATTGTCCTCCTCTACGACGATACGATGCCGGCGTATCAGATTGCATCCGGTCTTATTACAATCATTGACGCATACCAGAATCAAGATTCGTTCGGTGGACGTGAGGAACTCGATCCGTGGGTCTGAACAGATACGTTGATTTTACGTATTTAGGCTCTTCAAATAATATAACACACTTTCACTGCGCCTACTAGTAGGCTGATCGGTTCGAGAAAATCGATAACGACGAGGGACAACCGAGACCCGAGACAAACGCTGCCAGGATACTCGAATTTCTCGAAGGGCATGCACACGAGGCGTTCACTCAAACCGAGATCGCCGAGGCGACCGAGGTCAAGCGTGGCTCGGTCGGACCGACGCTAGTGCGGCTTCGAGAACGCGGACGAGTCGACCACAGAGGACAGTACTGGCGAATCAGTGATCACGATCGGAGCGTCGACGCTGCAACGATCCACGCGAGTGAAGTCGCAGCGAATCACGAAGAAGCACCATTTGAGTACGACGAGTGGCGAGAGTACGCGGTCGATCCGCGTGACCGGCGTGAGTGACACCTGTCGGAAAGGAGATGTCTTCTGGGCACCCGACCCCTTCACACAGGGTTCGAATCCTCGGCTCTGATTGGTTTTGGTCGCAGAGCAGCTACCGTATCCCGGTGAGGAGTACGTTTGTGCTGCACTCACGACGAGTGATCTTATACCTCCACTGAGCCCACTAGTAGAAACTCGCCCAGTAGTGTTTCGGGCGTATAATTTAAATGACCTATTAGGATTATCTGTAGGTGGTCCTCGTAATTTACATACTTGACCTATTAGGATTATCTGTAGGTGGTCCTCGTAATTTACATACTATCCTAGTTGGAGACGAGCTACTCGTGGAGCCAGTCGTACCATTCACCGAGGTCGACAAGTTCGTTCTCGGTGCCATCTGTCCCGTACTGGTGAAAGACTTCATCTACCGTTCGGGCAAGTCCTTCAGGATCAGTGTCAGGTAGCGTCTGGTCGTAGTATAGGAGTATCCCCGCGTGGTCGTACTCCGAGTGAAGTGCTTCGAAATCTTTCGCGTTGTTCGAGAGGAGAACGACTCCGTTCTCGGCACACCACTCCAGTAGTTTCACATCTTGGGTATGCTCACCGAACCGATCTTTCGCCTGTGCGACCCCGTGGCCACGCTCTATGAGAACCCGCTCGAACACACGGCCGACGTGTTCGTCGAGAAGAATCCGAACGCCAGTCACCGCACGGTCTCTTTCGGCTTCAGCGACGTTTCGCGGATTTTCTCGAACGCTTCCGCGTTTTCGCGTTCGTATTCACGCATCTCTTCTACGTGATCGTAATAATACGAGAGTGCCTCATAGACGGTCGAAAGGGAGAGGTCGAATTGATCGGCCGCGGCTGCCGGTGTTTGGCCACCGTCGATCACTCGTGCTGCGACGTGGCGGACACCAATGCGGGTTCCATCGATCCGTGGCTCCCCGCCGAGAATGTCTCCGTCACGTGTGATGGTCATAAACGAAGGTAAGCCGCCTGCTCGTTTATATCTTTTCGGCACCGTGCCGATGAGAGTGAGGTACCACGACAGCCGAAATGACTGTCGGATACGTGCTTTCACTTCCACCGAGCCCACTAGTAGAAACTCGCCCAGTAGTGTTTCGGGCGTATATTATGGCTCACTCTGGGGGTCTGAGAGCGTCTCCATCTCCTGATCCGATACCGCATCGGCGTTTCGTCCCGCTGTCTCCTGACTCGGCCGTCGTGTCGATCCACCGATATATCTGACAGTACCAGCTCTCCTTCGCTCGGACCGATCCTATTGGTCCTCGTCCGCTTTGACGACGACGACGGGCATCGGCGCCTGCCGAACCACTCGCTCGGCAACGCTTCCGAGCGCGAGCCGTGTGATGCCGTCCCGTCCGTGGTTACCGATAACGACTTGATCGAAGTCCCCTTCGGAGGCGTAACCCACGATATACCGGATCGGATCGCCGAACTCGTGGGCGGTTTCGATTTCGACGCCGAGCGACGTGGCCCTCTCGTGGGCCGTCTCGAGCAGTTCGTCGGCCCTCCGATCCTCCTCTCTCTTCCAGTCCGCGAAGCTTCCGCCGGCGATGAGTCGGTTCTGCCCGGTCGCGACGTTGCTGACGTACAGCGCCGTGATCGTCGCGTCCTGGTGGGTGCGGCAGGCGTGTTCGAGGGCCGCCATGGATGGGTCGGACCCGTCGATAGGGACGAGGACTCTCATACATCGACCGAACGCTCCGCCGCGATTAAAGAACTTTTCACGGTCGACGTTCGTACGGAACGTCCGGAGCTCCACTGCGGCAAGCGATCGAAATCCGAAAGTCCACTCGTAATACGTGCCTTTCTACTTATACATTCATTTTTGTAACCTTTTTTGAAAATAAAAACCCAAATCGAATATATTTTATATAAGACTCGGAGAAAGCTGAATATGGAAAAAGAGCTCGAGCGGGATCTGGGTCTCGTCTCGGTCGTTGCCATCAGTACGGGCGCGATGATCGGGAGCGGGATCTTCGTTCTCCCCGGGATCGCGATGGCGGAGTCCGGTCCCGCGGTGATCCTCGCGTTCGCACTCGCCGCTCTGTTGGTATTTCCCGCCGCGTTGAGCATCTCCGAACTCGGCACGGCCATGCCCGATGCGGGGGGCGATTACGTCTTCATCGAACGCGGGATGGGTCCCGCCGCCGGGACGGTCGCCGGGCTGGGGACCTGGCTCATGTTGATGTTCAAAGGCGCTTTGGCGCTCGTCGGTGGGATGTTCTATCTCGACGTGCTGTTGACGCTGCCGAGCCACGTCTCCGTCGCCGTCGCCGTCGGGACGGCACTCGTTTTGATCAATCTCGTCGGCGTCAAACAGACCGGCCAACTGCAGTCGGTCATGGTGATCGTACTCATCGTCATCCTCTCGGCGTTCGTCATCGCCACGATCACCCGCGTCGAAAGCGCCCAGTACAGCCCCTTTTTCACTCGCGGGTACGGGGGACTCGTCACCGCGACGACGACGGTGCTCGTCTCCTATGCGGGGGTGACCAAGATCGCGGCGGTCGCAGAGGAGATCGAAGACCCCGGTCGGAACCTCCCGCTCGGGCTGTTCGTTTCCCTCGTTTTGACCGCGTTTCTTTACGTCCTCATCGTCTTCGTGTTGGTCGGCACGGTCGACGCCCAACAGCTCGCCGACTCGAACATCCCGATGGTCGACGCCGTCGAAACGCTCACCTGGAGCGATTCCTTCGCTCTCAGCGCCACACAGCTGGCGTTTCTCGCGGTCGCCGCGATCGTCCTGGCCGCGGTCCTCGCGTTGGTTTCGACCGCCAACGCTGGCGTGCTGACGGCGTCCAGATATCCGCTGGCCTTGAGCCGGGACGACCTGCTTCCCGAGCAGTTCTCGTACGTCCACCCGAAGTTCCAGACGCCGGTCGTCGCGATCCTCTCGACCGGCGGTGCGATGCTTTTCATAATCGTCGCCCTGCCCGTCGAGGACATCGCCAAGACAGCCGGCGCGTTCCAGATCCTCGTGTACGTCCTCGTCTGTGCCGCGCTGATCGCCTTTCGCGAACGGGGGCTCGAATGGTACGATCCCGATTTCAACGCGCCGTGGTACCCGTGGGTCCAGCTGTTCGGGATCGTCTCGGGCGTCTACATCATCTCACAGATGGAGCTGTTACCCCTCGTCGGGGCGGTCGGGATCGTCGTGTTCGGTCTGGCGTGGTATCTGTGGTACGCGGGAGACCGCGTCGAGCGCGAAGGCGTCGCGGTCGACGTGGCGCGCCGACGGGCGGGCCGACAGTTCGTCGCCGGCACGGAACGACAGCTCAACGCCGGTACGGCGGCCGACGGGGAGATCCTCATCGCGCTACGTGGGGATGCGAGCCGGCTCGAGGAGAACCGGTTGCTCGAGACCGCCGTCCCGATCGCACGGACGAGAGACAGCCCGATCCGGATCATCCGGTTCGACGAGGTCCCCGACCAGTATCCGCTCGATCAGGCGACGGGACAGACCGCGGAGGACGTCGAGTTCGAAAAGCGGACCGACGAACTGGCGAGGGGATACGACGTCGAGATCGAAGTCGGCGAGATCGTCAGCCACGACACCAAACACGCCGTCGTCAACTACGCCGAGCGGACCGGCGTCGATCTGTTGCTCACTCAGTCCGATCCCGTCAGCCGTCTCCGGACGCTCTTCGGCAGGGACACGGACTGGATCATGAACCACGTCCCGTGTGACGTGGTGTTCCTCCAGCCCGGCAAGCTGCAGTCGCTCTCCGAGATCGCGATCATCACCGACAGAAGCCCGTTCAACGATCCGCTGAAGGTCGAACTCTCGGACGCGATCGCGAGCGCGACCGGCGGATCGATCCGGTTCGTCTTCGCCGCGGGCGAAAACCCCTCCGAACAGTATCTCGAAACCGTCCGGGAGTACCACGAAGAGCTCGACGCCAGGTGCTCCGTGCCGGTTTCGGGAGCGATCGTCGAGACGGACGACATCGATGCCCTGATCGCGACGCTCGATTCCGCGGACATGGTGATGTTGACCACGGTTACGCACCGACGGCTGCCCGACCTGATCTTCAGCCAGCGATCCGATCGGGTGGCTGCGAGACTCGAGATACCGGTGCTTTTCGTCCACTCTCACAGAAGCCGGCGGAAGACGTTCCTCGAACCGATCATCGATCGGATCCTCTTTCGGAACTGATCGCTGTCGCGCTCCGTCGGGCCGATCCGTGTCGGAGCCTCCCGACCCCGGATGTATACAGTTTTATTAGAGCGTTCCCGTTCTATGGCAGTATGTCTACCTCCGAGACGGGCCGTGAACAGTGGTCGACGCGGATCGGGTTCGTCCTCGCCGCCGTCGGAAGCGCGGTCGGGCTCGGCAATATCTGGCGCTTTCCGTTCGTGACCGGGGAGGCGGGTGGGGCCGGGTTCCTCTTCGTGTACCTCCTCTTCGTCGCCTTGATCGGGCTTCCGGCGATCCTCGTCGAGTTCGTCGTCGGCCGACGGACGCGGCTCAATCCCGTCGGCGCGATGCAGCAGATCGGGCAGGGTATCTGGCGATACGTCGGCTGGATCTTCGTCGTGACGACGTTCGTCATCATGTCCTACTACAGCGTGATCGCGGGCTGGACGATCCGGTATACGATTCTCGGTCTTGAGGACGGCTACGCGGCTGACCCGGTCGCCGCCAACGAACAGTTCGGGGCTCTGGCCCAGGGGACCGATGCCATGGCCTTTCACGCGCTGTTCCTCCTGGCGATCGTCGTCATCGTCGGGTTCGGGATCCGCCGGGGGATCGAACTCGCGGTCAAGATCATGGTTCCCGCGATCATAGCGATCGTCGTCGGACTCGCCGCCTGGGCGGCCACCCTCGAGGGCGCGAGTGCGGCCTATCGCTACTATCTCTGGCCCGATTTCGGCGTGATCGCGGCCGAGTGGACGTCGATCCTCCCCTCCGCCGCCGGACAGGCCTTCTTTACGCTCTCTTTGGGTTTCGGGATCATGATCACCTACGCGTCGTATCTCGGTGAGGACCGAAACCTCGCCGAGGACGGCGTCGCCATCATCGGGCTCGATACCGCGATCGCGTTCGTCGTCGGGCTGATCGTCTTCCCGATCCTCTTTACCGCCGGGATCGACCCGGGCGCACCGGGTGTCGGGGCGATCTTCGTCACGCTGGCGGCGGCGTTCGGTGAACTCGCCGCCGGCGGCCTCGTCGGCGCGGTCTTTTTCGGAACCGTCGTGATCGCCGCCCTCTCGAGTGCGATCAGTCTCACCGAGGTCGTCGTCGCCTACGCGATCGACGAGCTCGGGATTCCCCGGTTCCGGGCGACAGCGCTGGTCTGTGGCGGGATATTCGTTCTCGGCCTCGCGCCCGCCTACGATCTCGTACTGCTCGAGCTGTATGACGGCTTCGCCGACGGCGTGTTGCTCATCCTCGGCGGACTGTTGATGAGCACCTACGTCGCCTGGCGGTGGTCCGACGAGGCGATCGAGGAGCTCTCGCGTGGCATCGGTCCGCTCGGATCGCTCGGTACCTACTGGATCTGGACGGTTCGGATCCCTGTCGTCGTCGTGTTGCTCGTCTCGCTGGCGCTCGGCATCATCGAATACGCCGGGTTCCTCGGTGACGTGTTCCTCCCGTGGCTGGGGGTCTAGAGGCCCGGGCAGCGGCGTCGACCGTCGTTCTCTCTGGCTGGGATTTTTATACTCCTCGCGAGCAGTCCTTACCGAATGGTTTCGGTCGTGGTCGCCCGGACGGTGAGCGAGCTGCCGCCGTTGACGGCCGAGATTCTGCTGATGTTCGCCATCATCGGGCTGGCGCTCGTGCTTTTCGTCACCGAGCCGCTCCCGATAGACGTCGTCGCGATCGGTATTATGTTCACGCTCGTTGCTCTGGGGCCGTGGACGGGTGTCGATCCGGCGACCGGGATCGGCGGGTTCTCGAGTACGGCGACGGTCACCGTTCTCGCGATGTTCGTCCTCAGCGAGGGGATCCGTCGGTCCGGCCTGATAAATATCATCGGCAACGAGATCGCCGAGCGGTACGGAAACAGTCCCTACAAACAGCTGCTTGCAGTGCTCGGACTTTCGGGAGGAACGGCCGGTTTCATCAACAACACGCCGGTCGTCGCCGTGATGATCCCGATGGTGAACACGCTCTCGAAAAAGACCGGAATCTCCCCCTCGAAACTGCTCATGCCGGTCTCGTACGTCGCAATGCTGGGCGGCATGCTGACGCTCATCGGCACTTCGACGAACATCCTCGCGTCTGACGTCTCCGCGCGGCTCATCGATCGGCCCTTTTCGATGTTCGAGTTCACACAACTCGGCGCGCTCGTTCTCGTGACGGGCGTGGTCTATCTGGCGACGGTCGGCCGGCTGTTGATCCCCGAACGCATCGAGATGAGCGAGGAGCTGATCGAGGGCTTCGAGATGACGGAGTATCTGACCGAGGTTGTCGTCACGGCCGAATCGCATCTGGTCGGTAAGACGGTCGACGAGTGTTTCACCGAACTCGACGTCGACGCCGACGTCGTCCAGCTGGTCCGGAACGATCGGGTCTTCACCGAACCGCTTGCCCGCAAGGAGGTCCGTCCCGACGACGTTCTCGTCCTCCGGACCGATCAGGAGAGTCTGGTCACGCTCATCGAGACGGAGGGACTGGAACTCGCTCCCGACGCCGAAGTCACCGAGGACCGATTGCGGGCAGAGGAGGAGGCGATCGAACCCGAAACCGAACAGCGACTCGTCGAGATAGTCATCTCCCCGGAAGCGACGATCCTCGGGGAGACGCTCGAGTCGCTGAACTTCCGGCATCGATACGACGCGACGGTGCTGGCGTTGCGGCGCGGCGGCGAGATCATCCACGCGCGGATGGACGAACGACGGCTTCGGGGCGGCGATACGATGCTCGTGCAGGCCTCCGAGGAGACCGTCCAGCGGCTCGCGAACGATCGCGACTTCATTCTCGCACAGGAACTGACGCTTCCGGATTTCCGGTACAACCGCATCCCGGTCGCGCTCGGGATCATCGCTGCCGTCGTCGCCGTCGCGGCCCTCGATATCCTCCCGATCGCGATAAGCGCGCTCGGCGGGATCGTCGCCATGGTCGCGACGGGCTGTGTTCGTCCCACCGAGGTGTACAGTTCGGTCGATTGGAGCGTGATCTTCCTGCTTGCGGGTTTGATCCCCCTCGGCGTCGCCATGGAGCGGACCGGGACCGCCGAGTGGCTCGCCGAGGCGATCCTCGTTTTCACCGTCGCGCTCTCGCCGGCGATCGTGTTGGGACTGTTCTATCTGTTCACCGCGCTCGTCACGAACGTCGTCAGCAACAACGCGAGCGTCGTCCTCATGATCCCGGTCGCCATCGAGGCCGCCGAAGCGATCGGCGCCGACCCGTTCACGTTCGTTCTCGCGGTGACGTTCGGCGCCTCGACGGCGATGCTCACCCCGATCGGCTATCAGACGAACCTGATGGTGTACGGCCCGGGCGGGTACAAGTTCAGTGACTTCTTCCGGGTCGGCGCGCCGCTGCAACTGCTTTTGACCGTCGTGACGACGCTCGGGTTGCTGTACATCTGGGGTATCTGAGGGGATTCCGCCCCGACGCGGGAGCGACGAGTGGACATGTATTTGCCCCTCGAGGTCGAGATAGGAACTGTTGGATGATCGAGCTACTGTTGCTTCTCGTCGGCGTCGGCGTCGCCTGTTTCGTCGCGTACAACGTCGGTGGGGCGACCACGGGTCCCGCCTTCGCCCCCGCGGTCGGCGCGAGCGTCATCACGAAAACGATCGCCGCCGGGCTCATGTCGGTGTTCTTCTTCGTCGGCGCGTGGACGATCGGGCGCCGCGTCGTCGACACGCTCGGCCAGGAGCTGGTCCGCGACCCGGCCGTGTTCACCCTCCCGGCCAGCATTGTCGTACTGTTCTTCATCGGTGGAGCGCTCTTCGTCGGGAACGTTTTCGGCGTCCCGGCCTCGACGTCGATGACCGCGGTCGGATCGATCGCCGGGCTGGGGCTGGCATCCGGCCAGCTGAACTGGGCCGTGCTGGGCGAGATCGCCTCGTGGTGGATCGTCGCGCCGGTCATCGGTTTCTGGGTCTCCGGGATGATCGGTCGGTATTTTTACGTCTACATCGACAACCTCATCGCCATCAATCAGACCGAGGGCCCGCTCGTGGAGATCGACCGCAGTGGCGGGCTCCCCCGCCCCGTCTCCGGCCCCGGAACGACGCGCCGTGAGCTATACGGGTCGGGTATCGTGATCGGTATCGGCTGTATCATGGCGTTCAGTTCCGGCACGAGCAACATCGCAAACGCCGTGGCACCGCTGGTCGGCAGCGGCCAGCTCGATATGAACGTCGCGATCGCGATCGGCTCCGTCGCGGTCGCGATCGGCGCCTTTACGATCGCCCGTCGAACCATGGAGACGCTCGGCAACGATATCACACATCTTCCGT
>CAZWZX010000087.1:0-9879 GCA_964638655.1 uncultured Natronomonas sp. | reverse complement strand
ACCGTTCCCCCTTCACGGGATCGATCCCCGCACGTTTTATTATCGGGACGTCAACCGCCGGTATGTTCTGGAACGCCCTCGCCGTCGTTTACGGAAGTTTCATCGCCGCCTTTCCCGAACGGACGATCGACTACCTCAGCCGGCTCGTTCTCGTCGGCTACGAGAACCCCGAGGACCTCGAGCCGAGCGAGTGGTACGTCTCTCTCGTCCGACTCGACGGGGTCCTGCTGGCTGTCACCGGTATCGTCGCGGTCGTTCTCGGCCGGCTCGGAAGCGACTCGAAGCGGGCCGACGACGAGTAAGCGATCGACGCTCCGGAGTTCACTCGGGTTCTCGATAGCGGTCGGCTTCCCGCATCGCGGTTTCAGTGCCGTACTCCGCTACGATCGGTTGGAAGGCGTCCCCGAGTGCACGCATACACGCTCGTTTCGATGGGTAACCGAGCGATTCGGCGGTCGGTTCCCAACCCCGCCGCTGGAGAACCTTCACGACGAGTAGCCGCTCGGTTTCGGCGTCCTCGAAGAGCCCATCGATGAGCGCTCTGAACGCCAACTGTCGGAACGGGCCAGGAGCGATGTCGTACTGCCCCGGGCCGTAGGCGGCGCTGGCGACGAGCCGCCACTCGAAGGCCGACAGATCCGTCCGGACGGACCCGTTCGTCGACGCGAGAACGCCGCGGACCACGTCGGGATCGACGGTACTGAGGACTTCCGCGAGGGCGTCGGGAAGCCGACGGCGGAACCACTCCTCGTGGCGTTCGGCCAACGCGTCACCGACGGGAGAGAGCGCCCGAAGCATGACTGCTGAGTGTTCCCCGCTTCGCTCGTTTCTCGTCGAGGAGAGATGAACTGCTCCGTACCCGTTCTGTCGCCAAAACCGCAACAGCTCGGGCGTCGCGCCGTAACTGGTGGAGAGATAATCCACCGTCTCGAGCCGATCGCTCGGCCGCGAGCCGTTCGGATCGAACTCGGATCCGATCGCCTCGAGAAGCTTCGAACCGAACCCACAGGCCCTGACGGCGTCGTGTGTCGCGATGCGCATCACCCGAATCCCGATCGGAACTCCCGCGTCGGGGTCACGGAGTTGGCTGGTCAAAAGGTCGGGGACGAGGTTGCCGTGGATCCGTTCGCCCTCGTAGGCGGCCTGCCGTGTGGCCGCATCCAGTCCGCCCTCGAGACCCAAAAGCGCGACCGAGACGACGTGTCCCTCGACCGAGAGCGCCCGGACGGCGACGTTCGGGGCGTCGAGCAGTCTGGCGAGGTCGTTGGGTTCCGTCCGGTAATGGGCGGCCACGAGCAGCCCGAACACTTCCCCGAGTAGCGGTTCGTCGGCAGCGAGCGCGTCGCGATCGAATCGCTCGTAGGACGCTTCTTTCGGCGACGCGTTCTCAACGAGCGGTGTCGCCGCGGGCGTCGCACCGAGCAACAGCGCATGGAAGAGCCAGACCTCGATCGGATCGGCGGACGCGTACCGGATCGGCTCCGAGAGCGTCACCGACGTGACCGTGCGTGCCGATTCGAGCCGGTCCCGAAAGCGGATCTCGAACCCGCGACCGGTACCCTCGTAACCGCGGACGGTCGTCGTAAAGCAGGCCGACGGCGCGACCGAGAGGAGTTCCTCGAGCGTCCGGACCGGGAGTGCGGCCGCCTCGTCGACGAAGAGGACATTCGCCGAGGAGTCCGTTGCCGCCTGTGGGCGACGAAACCGAACGGCCCCTTCAGTCGTGTACAGAGACGGTGGATGGGGACCGTTCCGCTCGTCTTCGGAGAGCGAACCGAGGGCCTCGAGTGACTCGGCCGCCCGATCGAAGAGCTCCCGGGCGTTCCCGTAGGTCGGGGCAGTCACCAGTACGTCGCGCCCTTTGGCCGCAAACGCCGCCGCGGCGAGTCCGGCCGCGCTCGATTTGCCTCGACCGCGGTCGGCTTCGAGGACGACCGCGTTACCCGCCTCGGAGAGACGTTCACAGCTGTGGACCGCATCTCGCTGGTCGGCCGTCAGACACGCTTCGTAGACGGCCGACGGGAACGAGTGCGTCTCGGGGGGCAGTACTCGCTCTCGGATCCGTCGGGGGGCAGGATCAGTGTGGCCCGATTTCAACAGTCGGGTCGTCTCGACGTCGACGATGGCGATCCCCCGATGCGAACGGAGTGTCCGTACCAGCCGCCGTTTGAACCGACTGCCGACCGAGTCGGCCGAAAAGGGCGGTGCGGCGAGCATCCGTTCGAGGCCACATTTCGTTTCGGGCCACGCTTCCAGCGGCGGTGTGAGCAACGCGAGCAGACCGCCGCCGTCGACGGTTCCGGTCGCCGCACCGATCACGTTCGGCCGGCAGGCGGCGTGGCAGTCGACGACGACACAGTCGTTCGTCGTTCCGAGCAGTTCGTTGGCCGACCTCGGGTCGACGCGTTTGCCGACGATGTCCCGATCGGAGATCGAAACGATCGTGCCCGCAAAGGGTTCGCCGTCGACGACCGTCTCGGCTGTGGATCTGGTGGTCTCCGGTCGGCCACAGAGGACGACGAGTCGTCGCTCGTTCGTCTCGATCGCCTCGGCCCGGAGCGATCGCACCGTTTCCCGGACCGTCTCGGGTCGCCGATCGGAGACCATAGTCGGCAGTTCGAAACGGGTCCGGAAGGATTCACCGATTCGAGGGAGGGTTTGACGGGGGCGGATCGACGTGTTCGGGCGAGGTTGGCAAGCGTTAAATGTCACGCCGACCGATCAGTTGGTATGAGTTCCAAGAGCGACGAACGCAGGGATCACGCGTGTATCTCCTGTGGGATCAACATCGCCGGGACGTCGGCGGCGAAGTTCGACTGCCCGGAGTGTGGAACCCTGATCTACCGGTGCTCGAAGTGCCGAAAGCAGAGCAACCTCTATGAATGCCCGGACTGTGGGTTCATGGGGCCGTAACGATGGGGAAGGTAGCAGCCAAAATGAAGGTCATGCCGCAAAGCCCCGAGGTCGATCTGGACGACCTCCAGGAACGCCTCGAGAACGCACTCCCGGAGGGCGCAAAGATCAGCCGCGTCGATCGGGAGGACGTCGCCTTCGGTCTCATCGCGCTGTATCCGACCGTCCTGATCCCCGACGAGGCCGGCGGCACGGACGCCGTCGAGGACGCCTTCGCCGACGTCGACGGCGTCGAGAGCGTCGCCGTCGACGAAGTCGGCCGTATATAACACCGCCGCGCCGCCGGAACGCACCTTTTATGTGTCGGACCCGTTTAGAGCGTTACAAGAATGCCTAGCTCGAACGGTCCGCGGGAAGGAACCCGCAACAAACTCAAGAACGATGCCAGAAACCGCGGCGCTTCGCCGCCACAGCGATCCGTCCAGCAGTTCGACGACGGTGAGAAAGTCCACCTGAAGCTCGACCCGTCGGTCCCCAAAGGCCAGTTCCACCCCCGATTCAACGGGCGAACGGGAACCGTCGTCGGCCAGCAGGGCCGGGCGTTCAAAGTCGAAATCGAGGACGGCAGCGTTTCGAAGACGCTGATCGCCGCTCCCGCACACCTCCGACGCCAGCAGGCATGACGATCTTCAAAGAGGTGCTCGACGAGGAGTATCTCACGACTCCCGAGGCCAAAGAGCTCCTCGCGGACGTCGAAGCCGAGCGTGCGCTCGACGAGGACCGGGAGATGCGCTACGAGCTCGCACGCGCGATCGAACACGTCAACCGCTTTTCGAAACTGGAGGTCGAAGAGTCGCGCGAACTCGTCGGGGAACTGCTCGAACTCGAGAAGGTCGACGAGGCGACCGCCTACAAGATTACCGACGTCCTCCCCGAGGACCGAGACGAACTCCGGACGCTTTTCGCACAGGGCCGATACTCGCTGTCGGGTGAGGAACTCGACGACGTACTCGATATCGTCGCGAAGTACGCCTGAGCCTTCCCCTGTTTTAAATACCATCTTCCCGTACACGGAAGCATGAACGAGGACGGAGACGAGGCCACAGCACGGACCGCCGTTGTCCTGGATTTCCTTCCGCGAGGGAGCCCGAACGACGACCGCCCACAGTACGAACGGTCGCCGGTCGCCTTCGCGCTCGGTGAGTCGGACTTCCGGCTCGTCGAGGCGGCTCTGACCGACGACGCCGGGATCAATATCGGCGATCGGATCGAGATCGAGCCGCCGGGAGAGAACGTCAAAACGCTCAGATCGGTCCCCTACGACGACCTTTCGAGTACGGCGGAATCGGAACTGGAATACGCGATAGAGGAGATCATCGACAGCGACGAGAGTCGGTTCGTCGACTTCTACAACGACGCCCAGCCGATCACGACCCGTCTACACGTGATGAACCTGCTTCCGGGGATCGGCAAGAAACTTCGGAACAACGTCCTCGACGCCCGGAAGCGGAAACCGTTCGAGAGCTTCGAAGATATCGAAGAGCGCGTCTCGGGGCTACACAACCCGAAGGACGTGCTCATCGATCGAATCCTCGAGGAGCTCCGCGAGGAAGATCTCAAATACCGTATCTTCGCCCGTCGCGAGGAGTGACCGTCGGCTCCGAAAGCGCGAAGGATATACGACACCGCCCATTATCGCTCGTATGCGCGACCCCGATGCGCTCATCGCCCGAGCCGGCGTCCGCGGCGATCCCCAGCGCGATCAGCATTTCCTCGTCGACGACCGCGTTCTCGATCGGCTCCCCGGCTATCTCCCCGAGGACGCCGACCGGACGCATCTCCTCGAGATCGGTGGTGGCACCGGCGCGCTCACCGATCGACTGTTGGATCACGCCGAGCGGGTCACCGTCGTCGAACGCGATCGGACGCTCGCGTCGTTTCTCACCGAGGAGTTCGCCGAAGCGATCGAGGCCGACCGATTGACCGTGGTTTCGGGTGACGCCCTCGAGATCGATCTCCCGGCCTTTAGCGCGTCCGTCTCGAATCTCCCCTACGGGATCTCTTCGGAAGTCGCGTTCCGACTGCTACCGACCGGTCGACCGCTGGTGTTGATGTTTCAAAGGGAGTTCGCCGAGCGGATGGCCGCCGAACCGGAAACCGACGAGTACGGGCGGCTGTCGGTAACGGCGGGCCACTACGCCGAGATCGAGATCGTCGAAACGGTCCCAAAAGAGGCGTTTTCGCCGCCGCCGGCCGTCGAAAGCGCCGTCGTCCGCGTGACCCCGCGAACGCCCGAGTACACGGTTCCGAACGACGAGGCGTTCATGGCGATCGTCCGAGGGATTTTCACCCAGCGGCGGAAGACGATGCGGAACGCGATCCGGAACACGACGCACATTTCGGGGATCGACGACCCCGAGGCAGTCATCGATTCGGCCGGCGAGGAGCTGATGGGCAAACGGGCCGGCAACGTTCCCCCGGAATCGTTCGCACGACTCTCCCGAATCGCGGCGGAGGTCGGTGCCGAGTGATCCGGGTCCGATCACGGAGGTGACGATCGCATGGGCGTCGAACTTTCGATACTGTGGTTGTGGGGAACGATCCAACGGATCCAGCGAACGTTCGATACAGTCCCCGCGAGGTACGCCGGGACCGCCGCGTCGGCCGTCGTCTTCGTGATAGTTGTCGTCGGCCTGTACTACGGAGGGCGACGGCTCAAGAAACGGTACGACAGAGACGCCGTGGAGGCAGTTCAGTCGTTGTTGTTGACGACGACGACGATCCTGTTAACGGGCTTTCTGGTCGCTGTCTGGCGAATTCCGGGCGACGTCCTCGACGCGCTGGCGTTTCTATCCGTGACGCCCGAGCAGGGAGTCAAGGCACTCGTCACGTTCATCGTCATCGCGGGGGGCATCACGGTGACCCGTCTTACGAAACGATCGATAAAGTACGGCGCCGGCCGGGTCGCAATCACCCCGCATCAGCGCGAAGTCGCACACCACGCCGTTCAGACCGTCATCTTCATCCCGCTGGTGACGTTCGTGGTCGCGCTCTGGGGGATCCCCGTCAGGAACCTCTTTCTCGGGGCCGGTGTGCTCGGTATCGTCCTCGGCTTCGCGGCCCGAAAAACCCTCTCGGGGATCCTGTCGGGGTTCGTGATCCTCTTTGCGCGACCCTTCGAGGTCGGGGACTGGATCCGGGTTTCGGATCGGGAGGGGATCGTCACGGACATAACGGTGTACAACACCCAGATACGGACGTTCAACGAAGAGCACGTGCTGGTTCCGAACGACACGATAACGGAAAACGAGGTCATCAACTACTCGAAGACTGATCGCCTCAGACTGACGACCGACGTAGGGATCGACTACGAGACCGACGTCGGCACGGCCGCGAGTGTCGCCGTCGGGGCGATGGAGCGTGTCGAGACGGTCGCCTCCCAGCCGCCGCCCGACGTTATCAGGCGGGAGTTCGCCGACTCGGCGGTGATACTCCGGTTGCGCTACTGGATCACGACCCCGACGGTTCAAGAGAAGTGGCGGGCGCAAAACGCCGTCGTGGAGTCGGTCAAGCGAGCCTTCGAGGCCGAGGGGATCAAGATCCCGTTCCCGCAACGCGAACTCACCGATCGGGGCGGCGAGCGCGGCGAAGGCAGGAATGAAGCGGTTCTCGAGCGGTCGAACGGCTCCGATCGGGGGATCGGCACGGAGCACGGGGAGGACTCGGTGACCGAACCGCCGGCAGACGAGGATTCGACGAGATGACACTCGAAGAGAGGCGGGAGATGCCAACGGTTTACGAACCCGCCGAGGACTCGCGGCTGCTGGCCGAGACTGCCGTCGAGTACGTCGACGGCGGACTGGTGTTGGAGGTCGGTGTCGGATCGGGATACGTCGCAAAGCGCGTCGCGGACGGGACGGAAGCCACCGTCGTCGGCTGCGATATCAGTCCCTCGGCGTGTTCGCGGACACGGAACGAGGGGATCGAGACGGTCCGGGGGGACCTCACCCGACCGTTCGGGGCCGATAGTTTCGATACCGTTCTGTTCAATCCCCCGTATCTCCCGACGCCATCCGAATCGGAGTGGGACGATCCGCTCGAGTACGCGCTCTCGGGCGGTCCAGATGGACGAGGGGTCGTCCGTCCGTTTCTGTCGGACGTCGGCCGCGTGCTGCGCCCGGACGGTTACGTCTATCTACTTATATCCACTCTGACGGATCCTGACGCGGTCGGCGAACTCGCAGCCGATGCCGGGCTGACGACGCGGGAGATCGCCTCGGAGTCGTTTCCCTTCGAACGGCTCGTCGTCCTCGAGATTACTCACAAGAATACCTGAGTAGGAAATATTAAACGCCGTCATCTCGTAGCCGTCTCCAATGACGGAGGTACTCGCGACGACACCGGGGTTGTATCCCCTCCCCGACTGGGCGAAAGAGGAACTATCGGATCTCAAAGGCCACCAGAAAGGCGACCTGATATCCGGTGACGAATCCGACGAGATCACGGCGGCGTACGACCGCGTCCGCGGTGAGCTCGTCGACTGGCAGATCGAGGCCGGTCTCGACCGGATCGTCGAGGGTCAGGGCCGCTGGGACGACATGCTGGCACACCCGCTGTCCGTCCACGAGAACGTCGAGACGCGGGGAATCGTCCGATACTACGACAACAACAACTTCTACCGCGAGCCGGTAGTTCGCGGCGAACTAACCGCCGACGGTGACGTGGCCGCGGAACTGTCGGCCTCGGACGCGACACAGGCCGTCCTCCCGGGTCCGTACTCGCTTTCGGCGCTCGCGACGGACGAACACTACGGGGACGAGGCCGCCTTTCTCGAGGCGACGGCCGAGTTCCTCGCCGGCGAACTCGAAGCGTTCCCTCCCGTAGAGACCGTTTTCCTCCTGGAGCCCTCGCTGGTCACCGACGCGCCCGGGGACGGAACGGACGAGCGGGCCAGCGAGGCGATCGATACCGTCGCCGGAGCGACCGACGCGGACGTCGTCGTCCACACCTACTGGGGCTCGATCCCCGAAAAGCCGTACGCGCACCTGATGGACGCGGACATCGACGCGATCGGGTTCGACTTCGTCTCGGATCACGAAGGTAGCGTCTACAACATCCAGGAGTACGGGACGAAAGACGGGATCGCGCTCGGCGTCGTGGACGGACAGAACACCCTCGTCGAGACGCCCGAAGAGATCGCAGAACGCGTCGGATGGGTCCACGAACAGATCCCGGCCGAAGGGTTCGACACCGTCTACGTGAGTTCGAACACCGAACTGTTCTATCTGCCGACGAACAGGGCCGAGGACAAACTCGGTGCGCTCGCCGCGGGCGCGGAGGAGGTGTCGCTATGAGCTTCGACGGACACGCGGATACGCGATCACAGTTCCGTCCCGAGGATCATCCGACGGAGCATTTCCTGTTGACGACTGTCGTCGGTTCGTACCCCAAGCCGAAATGGCTCAACCGGGCGAAAGAGCTCGCGGAGGACGAAGACCGGGAGTTCGACGAGGAGAACCTCGCGGAGGCGCTCGACGACGCGGCTCGGCTCATCACCGACGAGCACGTCCGAGCCGGTCTCGACGCCGTCGTCGACGGCGAGATGCGCCGCAACGAGATGGTCGAGTACTTCGCCGACCGCATCGATGGCTACGAGTTCAACGGTCCCGTCAAGGTCTGGGGACACAACTACTTCGATAAACCCTCAGTCGCCGACGAGGTGCACTACGACGAACCGTGGCTCGTCGACGAGTTCCAGTTCACGACCGGCGTCACCGATCGACCGGTGAAAGTTCCGATCACCGGGCCCTACACGCTCGCGTCGTGGTCGTTCAACGAGCACTACGAGACCGAAGCGGAGCTCGCCTACGACCTCGCCGACCTCGTCAACGAGGAGATCGACGCCCTCGTCGACGCCGGCGCCCGGTACATCCAGATCGACGAGCCGGCACTGGCGACGACGCCGGACGATCACGCCATCGTCGGGGAGTGTCTCGAGCACATCGCCGACGGCGTCCCCGAGGACGTCCGACTCGGCCTGCACGTCTGTTACGGCGACTACTCTCGGATCTATCCCGAGATCCTCGATATGCCCGTCCACGAGTACGACCTCGAACTCGCCAACGGCGATTACGAACAGCTCGACGTGTTCAAAGAGCCGCAGTTCGACAAGGATCTCGCTTTGGGCGTCGTCGACGTCCACACGGCCGAGGTCGAATCCGTCGAGGAGATCAAGGAGAACATCATAAAAGGCTTCGAGGTAGTCCCGCCGGAGCAACTCACCGTTTCACCGGACTGCGGCGTGAAGCTCCTCCCCCGCGACGCCGCCTACCGGAAGATGGAGAACATGGTGCAGGCCGCACGGGAAGTCGAAAGGGAGCTCGACGCCGGCGAGATCGACGTCGGGTACGCGAGCGAATAGAGCGTCACAACTCGAGGACTGGCTTCGACGATTCCGATACGGATCCCTTTGTGAGCGGCCGAGACGACCGAAACACCTGAGAGAGATCCGACCGGAGAGAGTGTATGGAGTGTAGCGAACCGGATTGTGAAAATCGAGCGACGGTCCGTCTGCATATCCCGTGGGACGAAAACAGAGCCGTGTGTACGGCACACGCCAGGGGGCTAGCACAGGCGGACGGCGTCGTTCCGGAGCCGCGCGAGAACGCCGATCGCGAGTGGCCCTAACAGAGCATCTTCGCCAACATTACCTCGTCTACGTACTCGCCGTCGATCCGGTAATGTCGTTCCCGAACGGCTTCGGTCTCCCAGCCGCGTGACTGCAGAAATTCGATGGCCCCTTCGTTCGTCGAGGGAACGCTGTTGTACAGTTTCTCGAAGTCGTGATCCAGCGTCCAGTCGACGCCGTGATCGAGCAGTTTCGATCCGATTCCGTGCCCTCGGTACTCGTCGATGACGCCGACGGTCAACTCGGCGGTGTGTTCGAGCTTCTCGAGTTCGGGAGCGTTGATGTGGACCCATCCGACCACGTCGCCGTGAACAGTCGCGACGAAGAAAACGCGTTTC
>CAZWZX010000086.1:0-10052 GCA_964638655.1 uncultured Natronomonas sp. | reverse complement strand
TCACTCACGGCGAGAAATCGCGTTGGGGCCAGTATGAACTTTACGGAGTGTCGATCGAAGAGGCCGGGCGGACTACGGTACCGGCTCGTGCCACGGTAAGCTACCCCACGGCTTAGCCGTGGGTTTCCGCGCTATATCCGTTATGAACGCTTCCGAAACGACTCCGTAGAGCGATACAATTATATTTTCGGTCCCACTAAGGCAAAATTCCTATGTCACTCCGATTCGGTTTGCATTACAGCGGCCAGTCGCCCGAGGGCGAGTGGGAACGGATCTATCGACGGACGATCGAGCAGGCCAAAGAGGCCGAAACGCTCGGGTACGACGTGCTTTCGGTCGCCGAACACCATTTCCTCCCCGACGGGTGGATCCCGGCTCCGACCGTCTTTCTCGGCGGACTCGCGACGGCGACGGAGGAGATCGATCTCCTGAGCAACATCGTCATCCTGCCGCTGCATAACCCGATCGAGGTGGCCGAACAGGCCGTCGTGCTCGATTTACTCTCCGGCGGTCGGTTCCATCTCGGGGTCGCGATGGGCTGGCGCGACGAGGAGTTCGAGGCCTACGGGATCGATAAATCCGAGCGGCTCGGGCGGACTGTCGAGGGAATCCGGCTGATCCGTCAGCTGTTCACGGAGACGTCGGTGACTTACGAGGGGGATATCTTCCAGGTCGAGGACCTCGATCTCATGCCACGACCGGTTCAGGAGTCGATCCCGATCTGGTACGGCGGCCAATCCGAGCACGCTATTCGACGCTCGGCACGGATGGCCGACGCTTGGAGTATGAGCCCCATCGAGACGCGTTCGGAACTGGCCGAATCCGCGGAGACGTATCGGGAGGCGTTGGACGAACAGGACCGCGAGTACGAAGACGTCCGAAAGCCGCTCCGTCGCGAGGCGTACATCGCCGAGGACGACGAGACGGCCTGGGAGGAGGTCGGCCCGTCGCTTTTGTACGAGTACCAGGACGTCTACGGCGATTACGACGACATCGGACACACGTTCGAATCCGAGGGGACGACCGAAGAGGCACTCGAGGAGCTACGCGAGCACGCCGAGGACCGGTTCATCATCGGCAGCCCCGAAACGGCGATCGAGGAGCTCGAAAAGTACGAATCGGAGGTCGGTGTCGACGACGTGATCCTCCGAATGCATTTTCCCGGACTCGACACCGAGAAATCGGGGAAATCGATGCGGCTCGTCGCCGAAGAGGTCATACCGCATTTCCGGGAGTGAGCGATCCCCCTCCCGCCGGGGGATCCCACCGTTCCGTGCGGGGACCCGAAACGATTAATCGGCCGAGCGGGATTGGACGGGTATGGTCGAACTGATTGACCTTTCAGGGTACGTCGAGGAGGACCAGCCGGTGTTTCCGGGAAACCAGCGGACCAAGTTCCTCGTCTCGAGCACACACGAGGAGTCCGGATACACGGGTAAACAGCAGGTCGGAAAGGAAACGGGAGCCATCGAACGCAAACTCAAGGCAAAAAAGCAGGGGAGCACGGAGGAACACCTCCACATCCGAACGCTGTTGCTCAGCGAACACGGGCCGACACATATCGATTCGATAAGTCACCTCGACCCGACGAGCGAGAAGTCGATCGAGGAGATACCGCTCGAGCGGTTCTACACCGAAGCCGTCGGAATCGATCTCACGGACGTTCCGGCGGCGGAGTTCATTACGATCGAGGACCTCACCGAGGAACTCGACACACACGGGCTCGAACTTCAGGAGGGAGACGCGATACTGCTCCACACCGGCCATCGAGCGGAGAACTACAGTATCGAGGACCACGAAAAGCGGTACAGATACCTCCACGAGTATACGGGATTGAACAGAGCGGCCGCGGATTGGCTCGCAGAACAGGGCGTCTCGAACATCGGCGTCGACGCACCGAGCATCGATCACGGAACGGCGGGTCGGACACAGGAGTTCCCGGCACACGATATGTGTGCCGAACACGAGATCCTGAACATGGAGAACATGGCCAACTTGGATGCCGTCGTCGGAGAGCGGTTTCGGCTGGCCGCGTTCCCGCTGAAACTCCGTGACGGTACCGGCTCACCGATCCGTCCGGTCGCGATTCTCGACGGTTGACCGTCGGTCTCTCGATACGGAGTCGGAGATCACGGTCGAACCGCTCGACGCGAAAACGATCGAACGTTCGAGCGATTTGAACGCTGCCGTCGCCGGACGGTGCGTCCAGTCGGCTATCGGGACTTTTTCAGCACACGCGTTTAAAAAAGACGTAGCGAACGGGAACGTTACTCGGCTTCGCCGCGGGTCCACTCGTCGTCCCACGCGTCGTTGGCTTCCCAGAAGTCGGCGACACCGGGGTGGATCGGGATCTCCGGGATGACCGCGTCGGTTTGCGAGACGACATCGGACTGATCCAGCGCGGCGGGGTCGGCCTCCCGGATCGTGTCGACGTGTTCGGCCGCCAGCCGCGCGCACTCTTCGGCCACACGTGGCGGGATCTGCGGTCCGAACGCCCACTGTCCCGCCAGAACCCACGCGGTCGTGGTGTCGCCGGTGATCCGGGTGACGTCCTGCTGCCAGCCGTAGATCTCGATTTCGGACATGACCGGCCCGTCGGTGCGTTCGATGGCGTCCTCGAACTCGTCGTCCACTTCGATCGCGTAAATGTCGCCCTCGTTTCTGACGTCGAGCTCTTGGATCCAACCGGCGAGTTCGAACCCGTTCGTCCCGTAGACGGCCATCACGTCGATCCGACCTTCCTCGACGGCGCCCGCAGCGTCGCTCGCGTCGATGTTGATGATCTCGTTGTTCTCCCAGATCTCCGTATCCCGGAGGATCTTCTCGGTGAGGTTCCGGGTACCGAACCCGGGCTGAATCGGGTATAGGTTGTATCCGCCCTCGAAGAGGTCGGCCGTCGACTCGATGCCCGACCCTTCGACTGCGACCCAGTAACATTCGAGCTCGACGTGGACGAACCCCTGCAGCGGAAGGTCATCGACCGGCTCGTCGGCGAACCCGCCCGTATCGGTGAACGCCTCCGCGAAAGTGTTGTTGTCGATGCCGACCGCGGGGAAATCGCCGGCTTCGTACTCGTAGGGGTGGGCCGCCCAGCCCCCGGACTCCTGTACCGAAATGCTGAGCCAATCGCTGTGCTCGTTCGCGGCCCGGGCGAGCGCCTGTCCCGCCTGGTGGGTCGAGGTCCCCGTGGGGCTGGCACCCAACTGGAGCTGGTACTCTTCGGGCCCGTCGCCGTTTCCGTTCCCGTTTCCGTTCCCGTTTCCGTTCCCGTTTCCGTTCCCGTTTCCGTTTCCATTGCCCGCACAGCCTGCGAGGGTGATCAGGCCAGCGACTCCTGCGCCCTGTAGCATTTTGCGTCGTGTCGTTCGATCAGACATATGATGACCGAAGGCATCGGATGCATTAAAACGTTTTCTTTACGGCGTATGAGTAATGGGTTGTAAAATATACTGCATATTGGAGCATAACTGTAAATGAGGAATAACACTAACGGTAACGGGCCGGTTTGCTGTAATATCGATTATTCGAAAACGGTATGCGGATGAATGAAAAGGAAAGACGAGCCGAAACCGACCGACTGCACGGTGGTGGAGCGCGATCCAACACGCCTATAGTACTCTATTACATACGCACCGCCATGGCAGGGCGACGTGGCCGACGGAAAGGCAGTCGATATACGCGAACGACCGATCGCGTTCTACGTGGGTCTGTAGCTGAAGCGAAACGAACGCTGCGGAGGCCTCGCGAGTCGCCCGTAGAGACCGCTTTCCGCGAAAAAACGCCCGCCGTGTACACTAAACAATGACGGACAACCCAAACGAGACATCGGAAACGATAGATGACGACGGGATACTGGAGTCCGGCGGACCGCTCGATCTCGCCGATGGACAGAGAGGGAGATACCAGTATCTGCTGTATATCCTGGCTATCCCATACTGGCTTGTCGTTTTTTGGGGGCTGCCGCTGCTAGATTCCGATATCGTCATCGCCGGAGCCAGCGTCGTCGGCGTTCTCGCGTCCGCCCTCGCGGTCTTGGCGCTGGGGAACGGTGTCGAGGAACGATCACGGGTGGCCGTCGTCGTGTTTTCGATCCCGTTTTGGTTCCTGGTGATGTGGTACGCTTCCACACAGTTCATGCCCCGCGGACAGTACGGGACGCTCTTTCTCGGCTGGATGCTGACGATATACGCCATCATGCAGCTCCCGCTCCTCACGGAGCAGCGGAAGCGGCTCGAACTGGCGGTGCTCGGGGTAGCGACGTTGATCACCGCGGTCACGACGGTGTACATCTTCCTGAACTACGATTCGATCGCGATCACCGGCGTGGGTCGGACGACGGATTTCGAGCTGGTGCTTGCGATACTGTTTACGTTCGCCATCTCGTATTTCACCTGGCGAGCGTTCGGTGTGACCTTTCTCATCGTTCTCGTTGGTGGGATCGGATACGGGTTCGCGGGCCCGTATATGCCGGGGCTTCTCAATCACGCCGGTGTCTCACTGCCCCGGATGTTGCGGATTCTCGCCGTGGGTGGAGACGGTTTCTTCGGATTCCTGAATCAGTTAATGGCGGCGTGGATCGCGCTGTTTCTGTTCTATGCGGGACTGTTGAAAGCCTACGGCGCGTTCGATCTGATCCTCCGGATCGCGGTCCGGGCGTCGAAATACGTCGACTCGGGGATCGCACAGACGGCGGTCGTCGCGAGTGCAGTTATCGGATCGGTCAACGGGAGTCAAACGGCGAACGCGGGGATGACCGGGTCGTTCACGATCCCGCTGATGAAAGAAAGCGGGATCAAACCGGAAACTGCGGGCGGGATCGAGTCGGTCGCATCGACGTCCGGTCAGGTGTTGCCGCCGGTGATGGGTGCGGCCGCGTTCGTCATGGCGTCGCTCGTCACCGGGATCACCTATCTCGACGTGATCGTCGCCGGGCTCATTCCGGCGGTGATCCTGGCGGTTTCTATCGTTATCGCGGTCCACTACGTCGCCGCCCCACAGATCGAAGATCCGGATATGGGTGACACCTTCGATACGAAACTCGACAATACGACCATCGTTCTCGAAACGATCAAATACGGTGTTCCGCTCGTCGTCCTGATGTATGCACTCGGCGTTCGACAGGTGACGGTGATGACTGCGGCGCTGTGGACGGCGGCTTCGATGCTCGTGATGGGAACCAGCATGCCGGTGGTTCAGGCGCTGCTGAACGGTGACCCGATCGGGGGAGCGTACAATCAAGCGGCCAAACAGACAGTCGACGGGTTCCGACAGGGCGCGCTCGTCGCCGCGCCCGTGGCCATCATCCTGGCGGCGATAAACGGCGTCGTCGACGTCCTGATGGCGACGGGCGTCCCCGGAACGATCTCCCTCGCACTGATCGATCTCTCGGGGGGCGTCATGATCATCGCCGTCGTCTTGGCGATGATCATCTGTATCCTCCTCGGGTTGGGAATGCCGACGACGGCGGCGTACACCATCGTCGCGCTGTTGGTGGCCCCGACGCTGATCAACCAGTTCTTCGTCCCCGAGATCGCCGCCCACTTCTTCGTCTTCTATGCGGCTATCCTGGCCGGACTGACGCCGCCGATCGCGACCTGCGTCGCGGTCACGTGTGGGATCTCCGGCGGCGGCTTTTGGGGGAGTTGTAAAGAGGCGCTTCGGATCTCCCTCCCGCTGTTCGTGCTTCCGTTCTCGTTTGTTTACCATCCGGAACTGGTCTCCGGCGAGTTCACCACGTCCAATCTCTCGACCGGTCTGATCGTTCTCATCGGAAGCGTCACGATCATTCACGGGATCAACTACCTCTTCGAGTTCGGCCGACCGATAAAATACGGGCTCCGGATCGTGTTCTTCGTTCTCGGGGTCGTCATGATGGCCCATCCGGATCAGCTGGTCCAACTCGGTGCGATGGGCGTCGCCGTCGCGCTGTATCTGGGGCAGGTCATGTTCGGACGGCCGGAGTTGGGGTCGTTGGTCCCGGCGAGACCGAGCTAGCCCGGTTCCGGTCGATCGGTCGTTTCGAGCCGACGGCTGATCGGTGAACCGGACTGGACCGACCATCTTTCGATCCACCCTCCAGAGCAGTAGGAGAGAGACGGACCGCGATAGAAATAGAATTAAACGTTCGTCACCATTTCAAACCAGACACAGATCCCATGCAACGGAACACACACGACGTCGTCGTGGTCGGCTGCGGAATCGCGGGGCTCGCGGCGGGCTTGCGGCTCGCGGAGCGAGACGTCGACGTCGCGATTTTAGAGAAGGCGCCCGAGAAGAACCGGGGCGGACACACCCAGTTCACCGAATCGTTCCGGATCCCGACGGCAGATATCGACCTCGAAGCGGACGTCGAGTTCAACGTCGAGGACTACAGCGCCTCGGATTTTTACTCGGACATCATGAAGGTCACCAACTACCGGGCCGACGACGAACTGGCCGAGGTCGTCGCCCACGAGTCCGCCGAGACCTTCGAGTGGCTCACGGGCAAGGGCCTCGAGTGGGAGTATCAGGCCCCCCATCCCGGCTATACGGCCGGTCGCGTGTGGCTCCACGGCGCGGACATGGTCACCGATCTCGTCGAGATCCTCGAAGAGGAAGGCGCCGAGATCTACTATCGGGCCGAAGCCCAGGAGTTGCTCCGCGACGACGACGGAACCGTCCGGGCCGTCGAAGGCTTCCACGAGGGCGAACGTGTCCGCTTCGACGCCGAATCGGTCGTCCTCGCGGCGGGCGATTACGGCTCCAGCAAGGAGAAGCGAACGCGGTATTACGGACCCGGCTACGGCAACATGAAAGTCCGTGGAAGTCGGTACAACACGGGTGAGGCGATCGAGGCCGCCATGGACGTCGGGGCGAAATCCGACGGCGAGTGGGGCGACGCTCACATGGCGATCATCGACGCCGGGTCACCGGACGTCGAGGGGGGGATCACCCGCATCGACGGGTATCAGTACGGGCTGATTTTGAACCACGACGGCGAGCGGTTTGTCGACGAGGGCGAGGACGCGCGTGCGCACACCTACGCGAAGTTCGGTCGGCGGATCTTCGAACAGCCCTACCACGAGGCGTTTATCATCGTCGACTCGAAGGTCGTCGACGACGTCGCGCACATGGGGCCCTCGCGATCGATCAGCGCCGACACCATCGAGGGGTTGGCGAACCGTCTCGACATAGAGAACGTCGAGCGGGCCGTCGAGACCGTCGAGGAGTACAACGCCGCCTGCGACCCGGACGCCTTCGATGGGTACGAACCGAACGAGTTGGACGGCAACAGCGCCGATGGGGTTACGCCGAAAAAGTCCAACTGGGCGATGCCGCTGGACGAGCCGCCGTATACCGGCTATCCCGTGACCGGCGGGATGACGTTTGCCTTCGGTGGCGTGGCGATCACCCCCGAGGCGGAGGTGTTGGACACGACCGACACCGTCATTCCGGGGCTGTTCGCGGCCGGCAACGCGACCGGCGGGCTGTTTTACAACAACTACCCCGGCGGGACCGGGCTGACGAACGCGGCGGTCTTCGGACGGGTCGCCGGCGAAAGCGCCGCGGACTTCGTCGAAGAACAGCGAGGTCGGACGGCACCCGCCGGACAGGATTAACGACAAAAAAGCTGAATATCTGTTCGGTTTATACTTATTCCTGTAGCGATACGGATTTCAGTGTCGGATCGCTACGTGAGCTCCGTCGACTCGGTTTAAATATATACGATCGTCGTACTTGTTCTGCATATATGGTCGTATCATTGCCCGAGACTGATTGAGAGTGGACTTTATCGCGGAAAACGCGGCAGTATCGGTAGCGACGAAAACGCCGTGAGCTTCCGTGAATTCGAGTGAAGTACTGTCTGGTATCTAACCGTTTTCGATATTGTTTGATATATATTAATTATTTACTGTGGTCGACTTTCGGGGAAGCGAGCTTCAGACCGGGTCGAAGCGGTACCCGTCCCACTCCTGTGGCCCGTCGGCGTCCTTGAGTCCGACACCGGGTTCGCGGAGTTCCTCGACGTAAACCGGCTCGACGGTCGTTCCGACCTCGACGTCGTCCGTCGTCGTCTGACCAAGCGCCCGGACGGACTCGCCGTCGACGTCGAACTCGACGATCGCGAGGTGGTTCGGCTCGCGAACCCCCGGTGGCGTCGCCGTGCTTTTCGTCCACGTCACCACTTCGCCGGTGTACTCGCTGAGGTCGATCGTCTCGGTCGGCTCCGAGCCGTCACGGCCTCGCGGGTGTCCCGGGTAGCTGATCGATCCGTCCTCGTATCGGTATGCTTCCATCGTCATTGTCCTGTCTCGAAGATCGCCGTCGTCACGCAGTTGCCGAACCCGCCGACGTTGCAGGCCAGACCGGTGTCGGCCTCGACCTGTCGGTCACCGGCCTCGCCGACGAGCTGTTCGTAGATCTCGTATCCCTGTGCGACGCCGCTGGCCCCCAGCGGATGTCCCTTCGATTTGAGCCCACCGGAGGGGTTTATCGGTCGGTCGCCGTCCATCTTCGTCCGGCCGTCCATGGCGTGTTCCCACGCCCGGCCCTTCTCGGCGAAGCCCAGCGCCTCCATCTGGAGGAACTCGAGGATGGTGAACATATCGTGCAGTTCCGCGACGTCGATATCCTCCGGGCCGATTCCGGCCATTTCGTAGGCCGCCTCGCCGCTGTCGACGACGCCGCCCATCGTCGTCGGGTCCTCGCGCTCGTGGACGACGTGGGTGTCGGTCGCGCCCCCGATCCCCGAGACGACGACGTAGTCGTCGGCGTACTCCTCGGCGACCTCGAGTGGACAGAACAGGAGCGCGGCGCTGCCGTCCGTGACCGGGCAGAAATCGTACAGACGAAGCGGATCGGCGACGATCGGACTTTCGAGAGCCTCCTCGACGGTGATCCTCTTTTGGAACTGTGCCTTTTCGTTCCGGGTCCCGTTCTCGTGGTTCTTGACGGCGACCTCCGCGAGGCTTTCGCGGGGAGCGTCGAACCGATCCAGATACAGCCGTGCGGTCAACCCCGCAAACGACGGGAGCGTCACGCCGTGTTTGTACTCCGCCGGATGGGTGATCGAGGCGATGACGTCGGTCGACTCCGCGGTCGAGCGGTGTGTCATCTTCTCGCCGCCGACCAGAAGCGTCATCTCGCTGGCGCCGGAGGCGATCGACTGCCAGGCGGCGTAGATCCCCGCCCCGCCGCTCGCGCTGGTCTGATCGACTCGCTGGCTGTAGGCCGGAATGAGCCCGAGGTCGTGTGCGAGGGCGTTCATGACCCCCGTCTGGCCCTCGAACTCCCCGCTGGCCATGTTCGAGACGTACAGATGCTCGATCGCTTCCGGTGGAACGCCGGCGTCTTCCAGACACGCGCTGCCGGCCTCCGAGAGCAGTTCGCGGATCCACGCCTCGCGCTGTCCGAACTTCGTCATCGATCCGCCGATGACTGCGACTGGCTCACTCATTGTGATTCGGTACGAAACGTGGGCGCGTAAAACTACTTGTATCCGTCGAACGAACTCGTAGGTAACCGGTTGCCCGTCGGATCCAAATGAGACACCGTATCAGCGAGACTCGTGTACTGCTGGCGCTCTGTACGGCTATCGCGTCGATCGCGACCGCAGGGAGTCTCTATTTCAGCGAAGCGATGGGTCTGTATCCCTGTGATCTCTGCTGGATCCAGCGGGTCGCGATGTACCCTCTCGTCGTCGTTCTCGGTGTCGCCACCTACGAGGGTCGGCTCGGGGTTTGGCGAACCGCGCTGCCGCTTTCGGTCGGCGGCGGACTCGTCGCGGCGTATCACTCGTATACTCAGTTGGTCCCGTCAACGACCTGTACCGTCGGCGGCGGGTGTGAGTCGATCCAGTTCGAGCTGTTTGGCCTCCTCTCGATCCCGAAACTGGCGCTTTCGGCGTTCGCGATCGTCACGCTCCTTCTCGCCGTCGGCGTCGCTCGGGATCGGTCTTAAATCGGTCGGGGTGGCCGACAGGAGATGCCTGAACCGTCGAGCAGTTACTGTGCGTCCGCGACGGCGACGCCGGCGAGGTTGACGATGTCTTTGACCTCGTCGCCGCGCTGGAG
>CAZWZX010000085.1:0-10118 GCA_964638655.1 uncultured Natronomonas sp. | reverse complement strand
CCGCCTCGACGGCGTCGTGGATGACGCCGGCGGCCTGCGGGAAGGCGTCCCGGAAGAGCCCCGACACGCGGGTCGTCGCGTCTATCCGAGGACGACCGAGTTCCTCGAGGTCGATCGGTTCGACGTCGTCGATCCGGCCCGCGTCGGTCCAGACCGGTTCGACGCCCATCAGAGCGAGCACCTGTGCGATCGTTTCGCCCCGAGTTCGGACCGTCGGGGTGCCCCACGCGACGACGCCGATCTCTTCGGGGTACTCACCCTCCGCGTCGTGGTGTCTCTCGAGGGTACCCGCCGCGACTTCCCGCCCGACTTCCCAGGCCGACCGCGCCGGCACTTTCCGGGGATCGAGCGTGTAGAAGTTCCGCCCGGTCGGCAACAGATCGACGCCGCCTCTGGTCGGAGCCCCCGATCCGCCCGGCTGGACGTACTCGCCGGCCAGCGCGTCAGCCGTCGTCGGGATCTCGCTTTCGGCCTCCAGTACGCGGGGGGCCGCCTCCTCACAGATGTACGCCAGCGCCTCGCGTAGCTCGTCGTGTGCGCCGCCCTTCACGCGGGCGTCACCGAGTGCGTCGATGTCGACAACCATGAGGTTCATCGTCGTCTCGTCGCCGGGGCCGGCGTCCGGTTCGGCCTCCGGGACGTCGAACCCGTGAGCGGCGAGTGTCTCCACCAGTTCGACGCTCAGTTCGTGGACCTCGTCGGCGGCCTGCGAGTAGGTCATCCCCAACGTCTCGTCGTACTCGCCGGGTACGTCCAGCATTCGCTGATACTCGACGCCCAACACGCCAGCTACCGATTCCCGTAGCGACGGGCCACCGGGGTTCTCCAGCCGCGTCAGCGCGACCAGATACTCGACGAGGCGGTCGTCCTCGGGCGGCTCTCCCATCGTGTGCAGCCCCATCCGGATCTGGGTCGTCTTCACGTCCGTCAGGTAGGCGTGGACGCGCTCGACCAACTCGTCGACTGACACGTCGTCACCCGAAACGGCGCCCTCCGCGAGCGTTGTCCCGGCCTCGTCGGGCCCGCGGACGTCGGCCGCTTCCGAGATCTCGCCCTCGATCCCCAACTCGACGGCGAGATCGAGTTCGTCGATCTTCTCCCGCATGAGCCGTTCGACCGTCTCACCGGCCTCGCTGCCGGCTTCGCGGTACTGGTCTGCGAGTTCCTCCAGTTCGGCGAGATCGTCGTAGGTGCCGGCGTTGGCCATCGGCGGCGTCAGATAATCGACGACGGCGGCGTACGAGCGGCGCTTGGCCTGCGTCCCCTCACCGGGGTTGTTGATGATATATGGGTAGACGTTCGGTAAATCCCCGACGAGGGCGTCGGGCGCGCTCTTCGCGTCGAGTCCGACCGTCTTCCCCGGCAGCCACTCCAGCGAGCCGTGGGTGCCGAGGTGGACGACGGCGTCGGCCTCGAACTCGTTGCGGAGCCACGCGTAGAACGCGTAGTAATCGTGTGGCGGCTGGAGATCCGAGTCGTGATACACCTTCGAGGGATCCATCCCGAACCCGCGGGGCGGCTGGACCGTCACGAGTACGTTGCCGAACTCCGCGCCGGGGATCGCGAACGGCCGGTCCGGCGAGTCGCCCCACTCTTCGAGTACGTTCTCTCGGAAGCCCGAGTCGGCCTCGGCCCACCACTCGTCGTACTGGTCGGCCGAGACGACGTCGACGGAGAGATCCCGGACGTCCTCGGGGGCGACCCACCGATCGTCCAGCGTCAGTTGTGCGGTGAGCGTTTCGATGAGCTGTTGGCCCGAATCGGGGAACTCCCCTCCGAGGTCGTAGTTCCGCGCCCGCAGCTCCGCCAAGAGATTCACCGTCGAATCCGGCGAATCGAGCCCGAAGGCGGTGCCGATCCCGTCGTCGCTCGGCGGGTAGTTGTGCAGGACGACCGCGACGTTCTTCTTGCCGTTCGGCGTGTGACGGAGCTGTGCCCAGTTGACCGCAAGCGAGGCGGCGTGTTCGGTTCGATCCTCGATCGGGAAGTGCTGTTTCGGCGCGGAGCCGATCCCCGCCTCGTCGTCTGTTCGCTCCTTTCCGGAGATCGGGTGGGTGATGACGTTGCCGTCGAACTCCGGCAACGCCACCGACAGCGCGAGTTCGAACCCCATCACGCCCGTGTCGCTCGAGGCGTATCGGGACCGAGTGCGCATCGTCGTCACCGTCTGGATGACGGGAACGCCGAGGCGTTTCAGAAAGACTTCCTCGGCGTCGCCGCCCTCGTCGTTTGCGTCCCGTCCCCGTTCGGCCATCGACAGCGAGAACATGAACGACGAACAGACGGCATCGACGAGCGGCTCCCCGGAGTCGTCAGTGAGCCAGTTGTCGACGACCCATTCGGCGTCGTGTTGCTCCTCCGAGTCGGTGACGGGGTTACAGAAGACGGGCAGGGCGTTGGCGCCCTCCGCCTCGATCGCTCGGACCATCGCGTCGACGTAGCGGGTGTTCTCGTGAGTCCAGTGGGACTCGTAGAACCAGACCGCGACGGTCGGCCGGTCCGCATCGAGGGTCGCGTAGAGCTCCTCGACGGATGCCCCCGGATGATCGGGATGATACACCCCCTCGGTCGGCAGCGAGACGGGGTCGTCGTACTCCGGCTTCTCGGCCGTGAAACGGTCGATCAGATACCGGAGGCAGTTCGCCAGGTTGGCGCTACCGCCCTTCTCGAGGTATTCCGAGACGGTCTCGCGGACGCTTCCGGGCACGGTCGTGTCCTCGATTGCGAAGGCGTCGCCGGTCGCCTTGACGACGACCGGCACGCCTGCCTCGTAGCAGGTCTCGATCGCCCGGTCGTAGCCCGGCATGCTGTCCTCGGCCCCGTGGAGCCACAGGACGACGACGTCGCAGTCGACTAACTCTTCGCAGAACGCCTCGACGGCCTCGGGCTCGTCGAGGTCGCTCTCGGAGCGGACGACGAGGTCGACTTCGACCTCCCCGGCGGCGCGTGCGAGCGCCCCCAACTCGTTTTCGGTCGCGGTGTAGAGTCCAACCGTTGGCATAAGTTTGATAAACTCCGTTTGTGTTAAAACAACTGTGTTTGATCTCGCCGGGGACAAAAGCGTTTCCACGCCGTTCGGCGCGGTTGTCGGTCAGGACCGGTTGAAGGAGGCGCTTCTGTGCGTCGCGACCGACGACGGTCTCGACGGGCTGCTCGTCAGCGGCGAGAAGGGGACCGCCAAATCGACGCTCGTCCGGGGGTTGGCCGATCTCCTCCCCGACCAGCGTGCGGTCGCCGACTGTCCGTACGGCTGTCCCCCCGACGACCGGAGCCGCCAGTGTGAGACCTGTCGTGGGCGGGCGACGTTTCCCGTCGAGACGCGGCCGGTCCCGCTCGTGACGCTGCCGCTCGGGGCGACAAGAGAGCGCGTCGTCGGCACGCTCTCGGTCTCGGACGCGCTGGCCGGCGACGCTTCCTTCGATCCCGGTCTGCTGGCCCGCGCCAACCGCGGCCTGCTGTACGTCGACGAGGTCAACCTGCTCGACGACCACCTCGTCGACGTGTTGCTCGACGCGGCGGCGTCCGGCGAGAACCGCGTCGAACGCGACGGCGTCAGCGTCTCTCACCCGGCCGAGTTCACGCTCGTCGGCACCATGAACCCCGAGGAGGGCGATCTCCGGCCGCAGCTCCGCGATCGCTTCGGGCTCTCCGTCGAGGTCGAAGGCGAGCGCGACATCGACGACCGGGTCGCCATCATCGAAAGCGAACTCGACGGGACGGCTCCGCCCGATGACGACACCGATACCTACCGTAAACGGCTTCGTTCGGCCCGAAAACTGCTCGATTCGGTCGAGTTGGCCGACGAACAGAAACGCGAGATTGCGGAGCTGTGTCTCGACGCCGGGGCGGACGGCCACCGGGCGGACATCGCGACGGCCCGGGCCGCCCGGGCGCTTGCGGCTCTCGACGGTCGACCGACGGTCACGGCCGACGATATCCGGCGAGCGGCCGAATACGCCCTCGCTCACCGGATGCGGTCGACGCCCTTCGAGGACGCTCCCGACGCCGAGGACGTGATCGACGATCACTTCGATGAGGGGGAATCTGAACCGGACGACTCCTCCGGCGAGGACGAACCCGCCAATGAAGACGGACCCGACGGTGGGGGGCAGACGCCGGCTTCCGAACCTGATAAAACCGACTCAAACGGGGACGAAAACTCGGCCGGAGAAGACGAGGCGTCCGGAAGCGAGACGGACCCATCACCGATAGAGAGCGACTCCGACGGCGATCGCCGATCCGATCCGTCCGAAAACGCCGATCCCGAACCCGACGAGGGCGGAGACGAGAGCGAAGAGGAGGCGACCCCCCTCGTTCCGGGACAGCCACGTCAGCCGGTCGACGCCGCCGCACCCGAGATCGACACGCCGTCGGCGGAATCCGGCTCCGGCTCCGGACGGGCATCGGCGACACCTTCCACCGGAAACAGGGGGGTTCGAGTCCGGACGGAAGCCGCCGACGTCGGCGATCCGATCGACGCGGCCGCGAGTGTCCGGGCCGCGGCAGTTCGGGGCGGCGACGGGATCGGAACCCGCGATCTCCGACGGTCGGTCAGGTCGGGCGAAAGCGACGCGCTCGTCGTCTTCGCGCTCGACGCGAGCGCCTCGATGCGGGGGCCGATGGCCGAGGCCAAAGGCGTCGTTCTCGAACTGCTGGAGGGGGCCTACACCGAACGCGACTCCGTCGCAGTCGTCGCCTTCGCCGGCGAGAACGCGGAGGTCATCCTTCCGCCGACCGACTCCGTTCCCCTCGCCGCCCGACACCTCAAGGAGATCCCGGCCGGCGACCGGACACCGCTTCCCGACGGGCTCCGAACCGTCGCGTCGGTGATCGATCGGGCCGACCCGGACGCCGCGGTCGCGGTCGTGGTCTCCGATGGCCGGGCCAACGCCGCCGATAACCCGACCGCCGAGACCCGAAGCGCCGCCCGAACGCTCGCCGAAAGCGGCGCTGAGGTGATCTGCGTTGACGCCGGCGACGGTCGGGGACTGCTCGCCGACGTGACCGAGGCGACCGAGGGAACGCTCGTCGGACTCGACGCGTTGACTCCCGAACGCGTCGAAGCGGAACTCGCCGGTTCGCGGAAGTAGCGGTCACCCGATCCGAAGTTTTACAAGCTAACTTTCAGTAATACAAATACAGTTTATGAACTCCAACGAAACGGTCTCCGATCGGTTCGAACTCGCTCGGGGCCAGTTGACGACGACACAGATCGCCGCGGGGCTCGCCTTCGGCGCCGCGATCGCTTTCACGCTGATGTTCCTGCAGGAGCCGCTCGTCCACGACGCGACGCACAACTTCCGGCACGCCGCCGGTATCACCTGTCACTGAGCGATGATCCAGGAATATCTCGAACGGGGAGTCGCCGCCGGCCTGATAGCCGGACTCGCCTACGGGCTCTATATGGTACTCGTCGGCAATCCGCTCAGCGAGTACGCTCACGACGCGGGGCACGATCACGGCCACGACCACGGCGGCCACGACCACGCGGGTCATGCCGTCTCGGAGGCCACGACGGCCGTCGTGAGCGCCGGTAGCGGCGTGCTGTGGGGAATCTTCCTGGGCGGCGTCCTCGCGCTCGCTCTGTACCTCTTCGAACCTGCCCTCCCCGGATCCGAGGCGGCCAAACCGTACGTCGTCGCCGCAGCCGGCTTCCTGACCGTTTCAGCCGTCCCGTGGCTCGTGTTGCCCCCCGCCGCGCCCGGTGCCGAACACCTGTACGCGATCGAGCCCAGACTCGCCATCTATCTCGGCCTCGCCCTCGTCGGAGCCGTGACCGTCGCCGCGGCCATCGCCGCCTATAAACGCGGCGTCCGACGCGGTTTCGGGCCCGGACTCGTGGCTGGCGCGGTCCCGATCCTCGCCGTCGCGGTGATACTCCCACTGGCGACCCCGACGATCACGACCCACCCGGAACTCTCGGCCGACCTCGTCGCCGCCTATCAGGGACTCGCCGTTCTGAGTCAGGCGGCGCTTTGGCTTCTCACCGCCGGAGCGTTCGACGGCCTCCGGCGTCGGAGTCCGATCCGCGAGAACAGACCGACGCCGACGGAGGGCGAGACGCTCGCTGACTGACCGTGGAACGACGCACCGAACAACAGACGGCGCGCCTCGCCTCCCACGTCTTCGTCTGTACCAACGCCCGCGATTCCGAGTACGCCGCCTGCGCTGACGCCGACGCCGAGGGAACCGTCGAGGCGGTCAAATCGTGGCTCCGGGAGCGCGACGTCTTCTGGTCGCCGATCGGCGTCTCGACGACCGACTGTCTCGGGCTCTGTAGCGCCGAGGGAACCGCAATCACGATTCAGCCGCGAAACGAGTGGTACGCCGAAGTAACACCCTCGGATGTCCCCGAACTGTTGACCGAGGCGTTCGGTCCGGACGCCGACCGGATATAAAAGATCCCCCGCCCGGCTCAGATCGCGCCGCGATCCCGAAGCGCGTCGATCTCCGCCTCGGAGTATCCCATCGCTTCCAGAACTGCGTCGGTGTCCTCACCCTGCAGCGGCGGATCGGTCGGCTCCGGCGGCTCGAACCCGCTCGAACGGATCGGACTCTTCGGCACCCGCATCCGGCGTCGATCGCCCTGTGCGGCCGTGACCGCCCCGAGGCCGTCGATCGCCTCGAGATGGGGGTCCTCGCTGACCTCGAGGGTATCGTTGACCGGCGCACACGGGACGCCCTCGCTTTGGAGGCGATCGACGATCTCGTCTTTCGGGTACTCCTCGAAGACCGTCTGCAGTTTCCGGTCGAGCGCCGCCCGGTTCTCCCGTCGGTCCGCACGGGTTCGGAACCGCTCCTCGTCGGCGAGCTCCGGCACGTCCATCGCCTCGCAGAGCGACACCCAATGTCCCTCCGAGGACGGGCCGACGAACACCCACTCGCCCTCTTTCGATTCAAAGACGCCGTAGGGGGCCCACTGGCCCTGCCCGCCGCCGTGGTACTTCGCCCTCGGTTCGCCGAAGGCGTCCGAAAAGGCGACGTTCCCGCCGTTCAGCCCGACCATCGACTCGAACATCGGGGCGGTGATGTGCTGCCCCTCGCCGGTCTGGTCCCGCTGTCGGACCGCCCCCACCACGGCGAGGGCACCCTGCATCGACGCCGCCATGTCGGCGACGCTCGTCCCACAGCGGGCCGGCGGCATATCGGGATAACCAGTCGTGCTCATGAGTCCCGACAGCGCCTCGGCGACCGGATCCAGAGCCGGGAGGTCCTCGTAGGGCCCCGCGCTGAACCCTTTGATCGAACAGTAGATCAGCTCCGGGTTCACTTCCAGGAGGGAGTCGTAGTCGACGCCCAATCGCTCGACGGCTCCCGGACCGAAGTTCTCGACGAGGACGTCGGCCTCCCCGATGAGGTCCTCGAAGGCCGCCTTCCCCTTTTCGTCCTTCAGATCGAGCGTGATCCCCTTCTTGTTCCGGTTGACGTAGTTGAACCAGCTCGAGGAGTCCCTGCTGTCGTCCCTGAAGACGTCGGCGTGTTCGGGATGTTCGACCTTGATGACCTCCGCACCGAGATCGGCCAAAAGCAGACCGCAGTACGGTCCCGCGATGATGTGCGTCAACTCGACGACGGTGACGTCCGAAAGCGGTCGATTCATCTGCTTTCGCCTCCGGATCGGGCGGCCGTTCGAGTGCTGGTGGCTTTCATTTCGGTTCGAACACTCACTCGCTCGGGTATTTACTTTGTTCATCTGGCGGTGACGCCGGCGATCGCCTCGCAAGCGCACCGCCGCGTCTGAATATATTCGGGACAAGAACTCGGTTCACGGACCGTCTCCTCCGAGGTATGAACCGGTACACCGGCCTGTTGACGGTGACCGCACTCGGGACGTATCTCCTCGTCGTTCTCGGAGCGATGACGGCCGCAACCGATGGTGTAACACTCCTCGCGGCCAGCCACCACGCGGCAGCGATGCTTCTCTGGCTTTTCGTCGCCGCCGCCGCAGTTTTCGCGTGGGTCGAGAACCGTGACTGGCGCGTCAAAACGGGCGCGACACTCGCCGCCGTCGTCTATCCACTGCAGGCGCTGGTCGGATTGACCGGACTGCTCGGTGCCCCGTTCGCCGACGGTCGTCTCCATCTGCTCGGCGGTGTCGCCGTGTTCGGACTCCTGTTGGTGACGCTCGTGTGGCACCTCGACCGGGAGGTTGCGGCCGCCGAAGCGACGGAGCACGGGTCGGCGGGGCAACGCGAAGGTGCAGGGTATTCGACGGACGGATCGGGTACTGAGACGGCAGCCGACAGAGCGTCGGCCGACCCGGCCGACGCTGTCGACGAGGAGGCTTCCGTCGCTGAAGGGGCCGATGTCGACGACGGAGTGGCCACCGCTGGGGGGACCGGGATCCTCGACAGCGTCCGGTCGTATGTCGCGCTGACGAAACCGCGGCTGATGTGGCTTCTCGGGCTCTTGGCGCTTGCCGGAATGGCTCTCGGGACGATATCGGGTGCTCAACTCGATGGTGTGACGGTCGTCGCGACGCTTTCGGGTGGGTTTCTCGCTGTCGGCGCCGCCGGGACGTTCAACCACGTCTACGAGCGTGACCGCGATCGACGGATGGACCGCACCGCGGAGCGACCGGTCGCGACCCGGTCGATTCCGCCGATGCGGGCGACGACGTTCGGTGCCGTGCTGTTCGTGGCGTCGATGGTCATCTTCGCCACCGCCGAGGGTGACCACCATGACGACGGCGACGCTCACGTCGTAGTAGAGGTGCGTGCTCCCGGTCGCGAGCGCGACGGTGCTGTATGCGTACGCCGAAAGCGCCGCGACCGACACGAGCAGGTCCATGTTCGGCTGGCGGGTGCGCAGACTCACCCACGCACCCCGCAGGACCGGATATCCCGTATAAAAGAGGACGATCGAACTGAACAGCCCGACAAAGACCATCGGCAGATAGAGCGTCAGCGAGGTCGTCGTGTCGACGTTGATGAGCCCCGTCTCGAGCCCGACGTAACTCGGGTAGAGATAGAAGAAGTACCACGGCATGACGAGCATCGCGAAGAACCCGCCGATGACGAGTCGCTGGACGGTGTCCCGCTGTCGCTTTCGGGCGTCGCGGTCGACGCCCGTCCGCTCGGTCTCCTCGCGGAATCGGACGGTGTAGCCGTACCCCGACAGCAGATCCGGGAGGTCGCCTTCCGCGGTCGCCTCGGGGTCGTAGACGACCCGTGCCGTCTCCATCGCATAGTTCGCGTCGACCTCGTAGATGCCGTCGGTTTCGGCCCCACGGAGATCGAGGAACGACTCACAGGTCGTACAGTGCATCCCGTCCACTGCGAGGAACGTCTCGGCAGCGTCTTCTGGGGCCTCCGTGTCCACCGACGCCTCGGGTGATGACGGAGAATCCGCCGGGGCCGACTCCTCGAGGCCGTCTAGCCGCTTTGTGACCTCCAGACAGCCACGACAGCAGAAGGTCCCCTCGACGCCGTCGTCCGTCGCCGGCGAGTCGGGGGCGGGGAGGTCACAGAGCGTACAGGTCTCCATCGATCGGTGTTGGTCGGGGTCCGCCGAAAGGTTTGTGCCGAATATGTCCCGGACTGGGAACGGGGCCGACGAAACCGGTCTGGGGGTTGTCCCGACGCTCAGCCGGAACCGAGGAGCGAACGGAGCCATTGCGGGACCGGAGGTCTCGCTGTCGTTCGAGGGACGTGCGTCTCTCGCGATGACGGGGCGCTCTGTGTCTCGAACCACAACCGAAAACCTTCGATTTTCGAGGGCGAGAGCGGATCGTGTCCGCTCCGCCGAAACATCGACGATGTCACAGAAAACTCGAGGCCGGAGGTCCCGCGCTTCGGCGGCATGGCGAGAGCAAAACTATGCCCGTCCCGCTGTCGATTCCGGGTTTCAGTCGCTTTGGATCCGCGGCGCGAGCATGAAGGTGACGTGCCCATCGCCCTCCGCGAACCCGAAGTGGAGTTTGACCGGGAACTCCTGACCGAGTTCCATCGTCACCTCGGCGTCCTTCGGGATCGCCTTGTTCATGTCTTTCAGGTAATCCAGCGAGAACAGCGATCGGGCCTCGCCGGCCGTGAGATCGATCAGGTCCTCCCGGCCGAGTTCCAGATGGACGTCGTCGGTGTCGCCCTCGGCGTCGACGTAGAACTGCTCGGCGTCGG
>CAZWZX010000084.1:0-10123 GCA_964638655.1 uncultured Natronomonas sp. | reverse complement strand
TCGCCGTTCGCGACGAACGCCTGGATCGTGAACTCCTCGCCGACGAGCCGCTCCTCCAACACGAACGATTCGTACTCGCTTTCGAGGACGTACTCGATCCCCTCCTCGGCGGTTATCTGATCGCCGATCACGCGGACCCCCTTCCCGCCGGTCAGCCCCTGCGGTTTGATCGCGAGGTCGCCGTCGTACGTCCGGATGTACTCGGCGGCGGCCTCGCCGTCCTCGAACGTCTCGAAGCCCGGACAGCCGGGAATCCCCTCACTTGCCATGAACTCCCGCTGGAAGGCCTTGTCGGTCTCGATCCGGGCCTCGGCCTCCCGCGGTCCGAACGCGTAGACGCCGGCTTCGTCGAGTGCGTCCGCGACGCCCGCGTTCAGCGCAGACTCCGGGCCGATCGCCGCGAGCGTCGCGTCGACCGATTCGGCGTACGCGACGATCGCCTCGCCGTCCGTCTCGTCTAGCTCCTCGTACCCTTCCGCGAGCGACGCGATACCGGGGTTTCGGTTCGAGGCGCAGGCGTACAGTTCCCCTCGGTCGGAGTCGGCGACAGCGCGGGCGATAGCGTGTTCGCGCCCGCCGCCGCCGACGAGCAGGACGGTTTCGCTCATACCTCAGTACGGGACACAAGGACGCCTAAACGTTGCCTTTGACGGCGGAGTTCACCGCACACGATCGCGGGGCGATCGCGTCGATCAGTCCTCCTCGCGAAGCGACTCCCTGCGTATCTTCCCCGATGCCGTCTTGGGGAGGTCGTCGACGAATTCGATCTCTCTGGGATACTCGTACTGTGCGAGCCGGTCGCGGACGTACTGTCTGAGATCGCTCCGGAGGCCATCGTCGCCCGCGCTTCGCTCGCTCAACACGACAAACGCTTTCGGCACTTCGCCCCGTTCGTCGTCGGGAACGCCGATGACGGCGCTGTCGGCAACGGCTTCGTGGCCGACGAGCGTCTCCTCGATCTCGGTCGGCCCGATCCGATAGCCCGCACTGATGATGACGTCGTCCTTGCGGCTCTCGAAGGCTATGTAACCGTCCTCGTCAATCCGTCCGAGATCCTCGGTGAGGAGCCATCCGTTCCGGACCTTCTCTTCGGTCCGGTCCGGCTTCCCCCAGTACTCTTTGAAACAGACCGGATCTCCTTCGTATCTGACGGCGATCTCGCCCGTTTCCCCCGTCTCGACGGTCGGTTCGGCGGTCTCGGGATCGACGATCGTGAGCTCGTGACCGACGCCCGCACGCCCCATCGTCCCCTCCCGGAACGGGAAAAGCGCCGTACAGTCACCGACGAGCAGGTTCGCTTCGGTCTGACCGTACCCCTCGTGGACCGCGGCGCCGTCGAAGGCTGCCTCGGCCCACTCGACCGTGCTCTCGTCGAGCGATTCGCCGCCGCTCGTGATACAGCGCATCGTCCCGACGTCGTAGGCGGAGGCGTTCGTATCGATCATCATTCTGAGCCCCGTCGGCGGCGCGAAGAAGTTCGAGACCCCGTACCGTTCGATGATCTCGAAGGCCTCCCCGGGGTCGAACTTGCCGGCGTTGTGGGCGACGACGGGCCGGCCGTAATACAGCGACGAGAAGACGACATCGAAAAGCGCCGCCACCCAGGCCCACTCGGCGGGCGTCCAGAAGACGTCGCCGTCCTCGATCGACATGTTACAGAAGGTCGTCACGAACAGCGGCAGATGGCCGAGAAGCATCCGATGGGCGTGTCTGACCCCCTTCGGTTCCCCGGTCGTTCCCGACGTGTAGATGACGATCGCGTCGTCCTCGGCGTCGGTTTCGACGACGTCGAACGTCCTCGGTTCCGATTCGATGGCCGACCAGAAGTTTGCCTCGCCGGCTTCGGGTTCGGCGTCGCCGACGACAAGCGTCGAATCCGCCGAGACCGTCTCGTCTCGGACTTCCCGGAAGTCCTCGACGTTCGATTCGTCCACCACGGCAGCCACCGCGTCGGCGTCCGAAAGCCGATAGGAGAGCGCCTCCGGACCGAAGAGCGTGCTAAGCGGCACTGAGACGGCGCCGAGTTTCCAGCAGGCGAGATGGGAGATCAGCGTCTCGACCCGCTGGGGCGCGTTGATCCCGACCCGATCGCCGCGTTCGACGCCGTTCGAACGGAGGTAGTTCGCCAGCCGATTGGTCGCGTTTCGCAACTGCCAGAACGTGTAGGTGTCCTCTTGGCCGTACTGGGATTCGAAGACGGCGACCCGACCTTTGTCGTCGGCCCACCGATCGCAGGTGTACTCGGCGATGTTGAACTTCTCGGGAATCTGCCACTCGAACTCCGAGCGGAGTTCGTCGTAGCTGTCCCACGGCTCCTCGTGAAAGTGATACGCGTCGAGGCGCTCGCCGATCATCGACCGTTCCCCGCGTTCGATCGGGCGTCCGTCGCCCTGTCGGCTCGAACGGCAGGGCCCTCTGTAGATGATCTTTCCCCGTTCAGTATCGTGAGACGATCCATTAGGGGTCGGTTTGGGACCAGAATAAATAAACCTCATCCAACGTCGTTCCGCAGGGAAGTGGCTCCGTCCGGCGGCTCTCGGCGGCCGACTCAAACGGTCTCTTCGTAGCTATATCCCAAAGACGTGTCCCAGAAGAGCCGGTACGCTCCGGGTTTTTCCGTCTCGCAGACGCCGTTGACCGACTGGATCCCGTCGAACTCGCCACCCCACTCGACGCGATAGATCCCCTCCTCGCCGGTGATACGTGTACTCCGGAGCGAGCCCCCCCGAACCGGAAACGTCCCTGACGGCGGGGTGCCCAGGTTCACCGAGGCCTCGTTTCCGGCGACGGCGGGATCGGCCGCGTCGGTGAGGGTGCCCTCCCGAACTCTGATCCCGACCGAAAGGTCGCTCACGTCGACGTCGCGGACGAGTCGGCCCTCGGTCGAGTCGGCGGCCCCCCACAGCCAGTATCGTCGCCGACCGTCGCCGAGATCATAAACCGCGATGCAGGCGTTCGAGATCAAAAGCGGGGCATCGGGGTCGATCTCCTCGGGATCGAGGCTCGTTTCGGTTCCGCCCGGATCGCCGGGCGTATCTCGGGTGATCGCAAAGCGCTGGACGTAGGCGGTCTCGAAATCGTCGGCGTGCTCGGCTTCCAGTCCCCAGACGCCGCTGTCGTCGTATCGAGACTGCATCCGCTCGACGTAGTTCTCGAAGCCAACGAGATCGAGGCTGGCGTCCGCCGAGTCGGGCGAGAGCGCCCACGTACCGCTCGATTCGACGATCGTCCGCTGGTTTGTCACTCGCTCTTCGACACAGCCGGCGAGACTCAACCCCGCGAACAGTCCGCCGCCCGCACGGAGGGCGTCCCGACGAGAGAGCTCCATATCCGCTTCGAGCAGCCGACGACTCAAATAAGGTGCTATCGACGTCGGCGTCGTCGCGAAGTCGGATCGGAACGTGCTCCCGCCGCGCTTACGATCCTCCGGCCCCAACCCGTGGTATGGAAAATCGCCTCAGCGAGGCAGCCTCCCCGTACCTTCGCCAACACGCCGACAATCCGGTCGCATGGCAGCCGTGGGACGAGACCGCCAAGGAACTCGCCGTCGAACGCGACGTGCCGATCTTCCTCTCGATCGGGTACGCCGCCTGCCATTGGTGTCACGTGATGGCCGACGAGAGTTTCGAGGATCCGGGAATCGCCGAGCAACTCAACGAGAACTTCGTACCCATCAAGGTCGATCGCGAGGAGCGTCCCGACGTCGACAACCTCTATATGAGCGTCTGTCAGATGGTCCGCGGCAGCGGCGGGTGGCCGCTGTCGGTGTGGCTGACGCCGGAGTGTAAACCGTTCCACGTCGGGACGTACTTTCCGCCGGAGCCGAAACGGAACATGCCCGGGTTCGGAACGGTGCTCGAGGACATCACCGAACAGTGGAACGACCCCGACCGTCGGGAACAGCTCGAATCGCAGGCCGAACAGTGGACGACGTCCGTCCGAAACGAGATCGAACGGACGCCGGATCGGGCTGGGGACGCCCCCGACGGCGCTTTCCTCGATTCGGCTGCGAACGCGGCAGTCCGGGGCGCGGACCGACAGCACGGCGGCTGGGGGCGAAACCAGAAGTTTCCCCACGCCGGACGGGGCCATATTCTATTGCGTGCCCACGGGCGAACCGGGCGCGACAGCTACCTCGAAGTCGCGACCGAAACGCTCGACGCGATGGCCTCCGGTGGGCTCTACGATCACGTCGGTGGCGGCTTCCATCGGTACTGTGTCGATCGCGAGTGGACGGTCCCGCATTTCGAGAAGATGCTCTACGACAACGCCGAGATCCCGAGGCTCTTTTTGGCCGGCTATCAGATGACCGGAACGGAACGATACGCCTCGGTCGCCCGAGAGACCTTCGAGTTCGTCGAGCGCGAGCTCACTCACCCCGAAGGCGGGTTCTATTCGACGCTCGATGCCCAAAGCGAAGACCGGAGCGGCTCCCGAGAGGAGGGTGCCTTTTACGTTTGGACGCCCGAAGCGGTTCACGACGCGGTCAAGGACGGGACGACCGCGGAGCTGTTCTGTAAACGGTACGGCATCACCGAATCGGGGAACTTCGAGGGCAACACCACGGTTCTCACCGAGTCGACGCCGGTCGGTGAACTCGCGGCCGACACGATCATGGACACCGAGTCGGTCGAATCGCGGCTCGAAGACGCCCGTGAACAGCTCTTCGACGCCCGAAGCGAGCGGAGCCGTCCCCCCCGCGACGGAAAGGTTCTCGCCGGCTGGAACGGGCTGATGATCTCCGCGCTCGCGGAGGGCTCGATCGTGCTCGATTCGGCCTACGCCGAAAGCGCCGAGGACGCGCTCGCCTTCTGTCGGGAACGGCTTTGGGACGACGACGAACGGCGTCTCAACCGACGCTTCGAGCGCGGGGAGGTCGGCGTTCCGGGCTATCTCGAGGATTACGCCTTCCTCGGTCGCGGCGCGCTCGATACCTACCAGGCGACCGGCGACGTCGGGCATCTCGCCTTCGCGCTCGAACTCGGCCGCGTGATTCGGGATTCGTTCTACGACGACGACGAGGGAACGCTGTATTTCACGCCGATCGACGGCGAATCGCTGATCGCCCGGCCACAGCAGCTGACCGACAGTTCGACGCCTTCGAGTACCGGCGTCGCAGTGCAGTTGCTCTCGACGCTGTCACACGTCGCCCCGGAGGAAGGTTTCGAGGCGATCGCCGAACGCGTCCTCGAAACCCACGCGTCGACGCTCGAATCCGAGCCGCTTTCGCGGTCGTCTCTGGTCCTCGCGGCCCACGATCGGGCCGTCGGCGCCACCGAGTTGACCGTCGCCGCCGAAACACTGCCGGAGTCGTGGCGAAGCGCGCTCGCCGAGACCTATCTGCCCGCCCGATTTCTCACCGTCCGGCCCCCCACGGAGTCGGCGCTGCAAGAGTGGATCGAAACGCTCGGCGTGGGCGAGACACCGCCGATCTGGAAGGGGAGGGAGGCGACGGACGGGGAACCGACCGTCTACGCCTGCCGCTCGTTCACATGTTCACCGCCGAAACACGACATGGAGGCGGCGCTCGAGTGGTTGGCAAACGACGGATAGGTCCGAACGAACCCTACAACCGATCGTACGGCCCGAGATGGGTCCCATCGAGCAGGTATGCCTCGCCGTCGGCGAGTCCCTCCGGAAGAAACGGCGATAGGAACCCGTCCCCCTCGTTGATCGCTGTTCCCCCCGAGAGATCGTTGAACGCGGGACAGACGAGCAGCCGATCGCCGAGATCCGAATACTCCGGAAACCCGGACGGATCGATCCGCCCCCGAAGCCAGACGCGTTCGGTCCGTCGACCTCCGACGGCGTCCGTGAGCCTGACGAGCGGGTGTTCGTGGGCGGTACAGAGCGTCGGGGCGGCCGCCACGGATTCGGCCGGCCACGTGTGGCCGTGACAGAACCCGACGTCACCGAGTCGTATCCCGTCGCCGTCCGTTGTCTCGACGCCGTCGAGCGATCCGACGACGGCCTCGATCCCGCCGTCGTGGTTACCTTTCGCGATCGTCACCGGAACTCGATCGGTAACCGACTCCAGGAGCCCTCGGAGTTCGGTCCGCTCCTCGCGGCCCGGATCCCCGATGCTATCGCCGAGGTCGCCGAGGAAGACGAGCCGGTCGACGCGGTGTTCGTCGAGCAGTCGATGGATCGACTCGCGTCGCTTCTCGGCGTGGCTGTCGATCTCGACGCCGTCGCGCCGCAGTCCGACCTCGAGACCGGCGTGGTAATCCGCGACGACGAGTGCGCGTTCGTTCCCGCACGTCGCGATCGCGGCCGGTTCGTCCGGAACCGGCTCGATCATCAGATCGATTTCAACGTGCCGTCGGAGGGCTCATAACACCGACCGCCCATCAGCGCCTCCTGGATCGTCTCCTCGACGTCCGGTTCGGTGACGCCGTGTTCGTCTATGACCGTCTCTACGAGCGTTTCTCGGTCGGCACCATCTCCCTCGTCGAGCCGTTCCATCGCTTCCATCACCGCGTCCGTCAGGTCGACGTCCGCCTCGTCGGCCGTATCCGATTTCGGTTCTCGTTCGGCTTCTGCTTCGGGCTCCGGTTCTCGTTCGGCTTCTGCTTCGGGCTCCGGTTCTCGTTCGGCTTCTGCTTCGGGCTCCGGTTCTCGTTCGGGTTCGGCTTCCGGCTCCTGTTTTGGTTCTCGGGTCGCAACCTCACTTTCGGCGGTTTCGGCCCCGGAATCGTCCAAAGCGGTGTCGGAGCCGATCGCCGCGCCGTCGTCCGAGTCCGGATCGACCGGCTCGACTTCGCCGGCGGTCGAAAAGTCCGTCCCGAACTCCTCTTCGACCTCCCGTCGCTCCGATTCGTCGAGTTCGAACTCGCCGGGATCGAAATCGTCCGGTTCTTCCTCGACCGGCTCGGTGTCGTCGAACGAAGGTTCGGTGGACGACTCATCGCGGCCTGCCCCGACGGCCGGTTCGGAGGTCTCCGACTCCTCGGGCGTCGGGCCGTCGTCCGAAGCGGGGCCTTCCGAGGGTGCTCCGGCCGTAGATCCCGTCTCTTCGACCCCGGGATCCGGTTCGGTGCCGCTCGTCGCACCCGTCTCGCTTCCCTCGGCCGGTCCGGTATCCGTCACCCCGGCCGGTTCGTCGCTGGATTCGAGGGCTGTACCCGCCGTCGGGACGGATTCCTCGCCATCGGAATCGGGGGGGTCGGCTCCGGTCGACGTCGTGTCGACGTCCGGAAGTTCCAGCGCCGCGAGCGAACTCGCATCTCCCGCCCCCTCGTCCGGAGCGAGTTCGAGTCTGTCGACCTCCTCGCGTTCGCCCGCAACGACCCGGACGGCGTCGATAGCGAGTTCTCGAAGCGCCTCCAGATAGGCGGGAGTAGTCCCGTAGTGATCGAGCGCCAGCGCCACGCCCTCCGCCAGTCGGTCGTCGACGCCGGCCGCGGTCAGCGCGTCTTTGAGTTCCTCGCCCGAGAGTCCCGACTCGATCGCCGAGGCCGTGATCCCGATCCGCTCTACGGTCCGTTCGGCCGCCGTCACGATCCAGCGATCCCGCGTCTCGGCGTCGACCTCGCTGACCGATTCGGGGCGGACGGACGTGTATATCCGGTCGCCGTCCTCCGGCTCGTAGGTTCGAGCTTTCCCGGAGAGTGCGAGAAACGTCGGCGGTTCAGTCCGATCCAGAAAGGCCAGCGCATCGGGCTGGTACTGTCCGGCGTAGGTGACGAACGCGCCCGTTGGATCGACGACCCGTCCCCGGACCATCTCCGGGTTGACGTCTTCGACCTCGGTCAGTACGCCGACCGCAAAGAGCCGGTTCACCCGAGCGCCGGTCGGCGTCACGACGTAGTTCGGCGCGCGCTCCTCGTCGCTTTCGCTGTAGGAAAGATCCGAATCGTCGAACTCGGCGGCGAAAAGTCGGTAGGCGACCTCTCGCCGTCCGGGCCCCGATTCGCTCATCCGTCCACCTCCGCGAGGAACGCCTCGGCACGCGATTTCGGATCGTCGCCACTCTCCCCGAATTCGTTCGCGTTGAGGTTCGCACCGTACTCGTCGACCGAGAGGGCACCCCGGACCCGGTACTCGCGTCCCTCGAGTTCCTCGGCGATCTCCTCTGCGACCACGTCGCGGTCCATCGCGTCCCGCGCGTGATCCAGCGCGTCCTCGAGCGTTCCGCCGTAGATCTCTTCGGTGAGTTCGCGGTTCAGGATCGCCGTAACCGTATCAGTCCCGTCGTCGAGGATCGCCTTGACTCGCATATCGTCCTCGGGATCGACCCGTCCGTGACTCCGACACTGATCGTTCTGAACGACGCGGCCACAGTCGGGACAACGCTGGATGAGTCCGGACCCGTCCCGGACCTCGATCACGTTGCCAGTCAGGACGGCGTCGTAAACGCCGCCGGCGGAAACCGCCTCCCGGACCGAGAGTTCGGTTCCGGAGTCGCTGACCGCCACATCGGGTATCGGTTCGACGATAGAGAACTTCGTGACGTTCACCGAGGGGACGCCCCGGAACTCGTCGACGTAGACGTCCTCGAGTCGGGCCGACTCCCCTTCGGTGATTTCGGGGTGTGGGTTCCAGTCGGTAAAGGGGAGCCGCGTCGTCTCGTCGCCGAGGACGCCGCTCAGTATCTCCGTCTCGCCGTCGCGGCCGTCGATCGTCTTCCGTTCGACCTCCAGTACCCGAACGTCGAGGACCCGACCGCGGTCGCCCGGTTCGAGTTCGATGAGATCGCGTTCGCCGCCGATCTCGTGTGGGACTGAGAGCGGTTCCTCCTCCAGCGTGACCGTCGTCGACTGGCCGAGGTTCAACTCCGGTTCGCCGTCCCACTCGCGAACGCCCGCGTTCCCGGCCGTGATCGTATCGCCGGGCGACAGCGAGAAATCGGTCCAGGCCGTGTACGATATCCTCCCGGTTTCGTCGGCGAGTTCTCCCTCGAAGATCGTCTGGTTTTCGCCCTCGTACCGGATCGATCGCTTCCCGACGGTCAACACCCGCGCTGTGACGGTGACGTTGCCGGTTTCGGGCGTTATCTCGGCGATGTCGGTCTTCGGCGGCGAGCCGCCCCCACCGCTCCCGCCACCCGAGTCGCCGTATTTGCGTCGCAGGCTCTGTTTCGCCTCGTCCATCGGCACCGAGTACGAGACGAGCTTCTCGAGATCCGCTTTGACCTCCGTTTTGTCGACGCCGAGGGTGGAGGCGAGTTCCTCGGCAGCGTCCTCTAGGCTCATCGTGTGAGGGTTCATCGGCCTCCGTCAAAAGCGTTCGTGGCCGACCCGTCCCATCACGGTCCGATCCCCGGTGGTCGAACAGAGACCCGCGGAGATAGATCTGTTGAGCCCCACACTCAAACGGATACGAATAGGGATCTCTGACCGGGTCAATCGCTTTTGGAACCGACATTCCGTACTGTCGGGAGGTCCCAGTCGTACCTGACTGCGGCCAGTCGTGTCCCGACGGTCACGACCGCACACACGACAGCGGCGATGCTTCCGGACGCTCCCAGCTGTGTCACGACCCAGTAGCCGATGCCACCCAACACTGCACAACTCGCGTAAAAATCCTCAAAGAGGATGAACGGCGAGCGATCGAGGAGGATATCCGCGACCGCCCCGCCGCCCACTGCGTTGATCGTCGCGACGGCGACGACGCCGAACGCCGAAACGCTCGCCTCGGTCGCGACGATGGCGCCGGTCGTCGCGAAGGCCGCGAGCCCGATGGCGTCCGAGACGACGACGACGGGGTGTGTCTCCGGGGACGACAGAACGATGCTCAGCGCGATCGCCAAGCCGGCTCCCAGGAGCGCCAGACCGATTTCGAGCGGGGCCTGAAGAGCTAGCGGAACCCGTATCACGAGGAGATCCCTGGTTACCCCACCGGCAAAGGCCATCGCCAGTCCGACGATCACGATCCCGAACAGATCGAACTCCTCGCGGATCGCCTTCGACGATCCGACGAATGCGAATGCGATCAAACCGACCGCGTTCATGACCGCGAACGGATCGCGGAAGAGTATCGCGATGAACTCCTGGACCATTGTGTTCGGCTATGACAGCGAGTGTATAAAGAATAGCAGCACGAGTACCACGGGCTTCCGAAAACAAACGTTTTCGGCTTTCGCAAATCTTCGATTTGCTCAACACCGTGCCCGTGGGTGAAG
>CAZWZX010000083.1:0-10358 GCA_964638655.1 uncultured Natronomonas sp. | reverse complement strand
CCGGCGACAAAGGCGTCTTCGAGTACGAAGGCGAGATGATCGACGCGCCGGTGCTCGCCCGGGCCGAAGAGATCCTCCGGAGAGCCGGGGAGTAGCGGGCTACCCGAGGAACGAGCGGAGCTCCCGAAGCGTCGCCTCGGGGGCCTCCTCCATCAGGAAGTGTCCGCAGGGAAGCGACCGTCCCTCCAGCGACGTCGCCCACGGCTCCCAGACGTCGAGGACGTCGATCGAATCGCGGTCCCGGACGGCGCCCCACAAAACGAGCAACGGACAGTCGATCGTCTCGCCGGCCGCTCGGGAGGCCCGGTCGTGTTCGAGATCGACGGAGAGTCCCGCCCGGTAGTCCTCACAGGTCGCCCGGACGACGCGCTCGTTCCCGTAGGCCCGACAGTATTCGGCGACGGCCTCGGGGTCGAGGGCGTCGGCGTCCTCCGACCAGCTCTCGATCAGGTGTTCGACGTAAAACGTCGGCTCGTTGTTGAGGAGCGTCTCCGGGATCGGGTGCGGCTGTGCGAGAAACAGCCAGTGGTACCGCCCGAGAGCGCTCTCGTAGTTCATCCGTTCGGCCGTCTCGAGCGTCGGCACGATATCGAGGAGCGCGAGGCTCCGAACCCGATCGGGATGATCGAGCGCGAACCGATAGCCGATCCGGGCACCGCGATCGTGGCCGACGACGTCGTAGGAGTCGAAGCCGAGCCGTTCCATGACTGCGACCATGTCGTTCGCCATCGCGCGGTGGGTGTAATCCGTCGCGGTCGGATCGGAGGGGCCGACGCTTTCGCCGTAGCCCCGGAGGTCCGGGAGGACGACCGTGTACTCCTCGGCCAGTTGCGGGGCGATCTCGTGGTAGGCGACGTGCGTCTGTGGATAGCCGTGCAACAGCAAAAGCGGCGGTCCGTCGCCCGCTACCCTGAGATAGATCTCCGCGTCGCCGACGTCGAGGCGCCGTTCGTCGAACGTTTCGAGCATCGTATGCGATTGTACAGCACATCTCTTGAACCTTCTCACGTCGGAGGGGCGATACCGGGAGCTGTGTGCCCTCAGAGCTCCTCGAGGAACTGACAGAGCGCGAGCGCGACCGCGGCGGTGACCGCGAGCAACAGGAACGCGGTATCGAGCATTCCGGCGTCGCCGAGCCAGCCGACGGCGACCGGGCCGATAGAGGCGAGGAGCAGATACACCGTCCGGACGAGCCCGAAGCCGGTGCCCTGCATCTCGTCGGGCATCACCTCGATCGTGTAGGCGTTGACGACCGGCCAGTAGGCGAGCTGTGCGCTCAACAGCCCGGACAACAGCACGAGCGAGAGCACGCCGTCGACGAACGGCAACAGAAAGAGCCCGACGGTCGCGAACGCGAGGGCGACGGTCAGCGTCCATCGCATGCCGATCGTATCGCCGCTCGGGCCGGAGACGAGCTGGAGGAGAATGCCGACGGCGAAGAAACCGCCGTACAGAAGCGCCGCGAACCCCTCGCTCAGCCCCTTCTCCAAGACCAGATAGGTCGGATAGAAGCCGGTGAAGGACTGATACACGACCGAAACGAGGAACATCCCGATCGTGACCGACAGGACGTTGCGGTTGCCGAGCCCGCGCCTGAGCTCTCCGAGGGTGTCCCACGAGAGCGTTTCGACGGCGCTGTCAGCCACGGAGGTGCGGGCGGGGAGGACGAACCACAGCGCGATCGCGACGCCGACCGCGATCGGTAACAGGAACCCGATCCCGAGCCGCCAGCTCACGAGCACCGCGAGAAAGCCGGCGATCGGCGGGAGCACGGTCGTCCCGACGTTCCCGAACGCCTGAATGAACCCCATCGCCGTGCTCGATCGATCGGGGTAGATATCCGAGAGCACGGTCGACCGCGTCGTGGCGTAGAGCCCGGAGCCGAAGCCCGTCGCGATCGTTCCCAGGAAGAACGAGATCGGACCGGCGGAGACGACGACGATCCCGATCCCGACACCGGTCAGAGCCGTGCTCGAGACGAGTACCGCGCGTTCGCCGATCCGGTCGGCCGCGAGTCCGCCGGGGAACTGCATGAGCGCGTAACACGCCCACAGGACGGTGACGACGAGACCCGCGCCGGTGAGCCCGAAATCCAGATCGGCCCGGATCGAGGGCAAAAGCGCCGGATAGACGAGCCGAACGCCGATGCTTATCAACCAGCCGACGGAGACGGTGAGCAGAACGATTCCCCGACCCTCGCTCCAGAGCGCCCGGAACGGCTCCGCGATGCTCCGACGGAGCCCGCCGACGTCAATTCCCGACATCGATCAGAGGCGGCACCTGCTCGGCGGCGTTCGTCGCCGGTTCGCGTCTCCTCTCGGGCGGTTCGCGCTCGTATCGGGGGATGTCGGTCGTTGGGGTTTCATCGGTAATCCAGCAGGCGTCCAGTCGGCGACAACGAGAGCGGTCGGCGGCTCGTTCGACTGTCCGCGCTCGGCCGTATACGTGCGGTTCCGGCCCGGCCCTAATAAAGATTGTATCGTCGCGACGGCGCACGTTCGTGAGTGCGAGGCGAACACATATGTGCGTCCGAGCGGTTGTCCGAAGTATGGGCGCTGATAGCGATACGCAGATCGGCGGCAGAGGTGATCGGGATCGACCGGCCGACCGGCTGGCGACGTTCGTTTCCTCGCTGTCCTACGGGGACCTCTCGGCGGCGGACGTCCGGGCCGTAGAGCGGGCGTTCGTCGACACGTGCGGGGTCGTCATCTCCGGCATGGAGGAAGAATCGACGGAGACGGCGATCGAGACGCTCGCCGAACTCGGGGCGGTGCCGCTCTGGGGCCTCGAGGACGAAACGACCACCTCGGAGGCGGCCTTCGTCCACGGGACCGCGGGTCACGCACAGGATTACGACGACGTCTCGTGGGGGATGTCCGGACACCCGAGCGTGACGATGATCCCGGCGATCCTCGCGCTCGCCGAAAGCGACGGGATCGACGGCGAGAGGGCGATCGAAGCGTACGCGGCGGGGCTGGAGACGCAGTGTTATCTGTCGTCGGCGATCAACCCGAGCCACTACCGAAAGGGGTGGCACTCGACGGCGACGCTCGGGACGTTCGGCGCGGCTGCTGCCGCCGCCAAGACGCTCGGGCTCGGGACCGAGGGGACCCGGCGCGCGCTGAGTATCGCCGCCTCGCGGGCCGCGGGGCTGAAGAGCAACTTCGGGACGATGACCAAGCCCATGCACGCCGGGGCGGCCGCGCGGGCCGGCGTGACTGCCGCACGGCTGGCTTCGGGCGGCTTTACCGCCTCGCCGGACGCGATCGATGGCGAAAGCGGCTTTCTGGAGCTGTACGCCGGCGACGAGCCGGTTTCGTGGGACGAGCTGCCGGCGCTCGATCGGCCGACCGCCCTCGAGGAGCACGGTATCAACGTGAAGAAGTACCCGTGCTGTTATTACACACACACCAGCATCTACGCGGCCGAGCGGCTCGCAGCGGAACACGACATCGACCCCGGCTCGGTCGAGTCGATCCGCGTCGTGACGTCACCGGGACCGGCCGACGCGCTGCATTACCCCGACCCGGCGACCGGCCTCGAAGGGAAGTTCTCCCTGGAGTACACGGTCGCGAGCGCGATCGCCCGCGAGCACGTCGGTCTCGAGGCCTTCGAGGACGACGCCGTTTCCGACTCGGACGTCCAGTCCGTCCGCGAGCGCGTCGAGTGGGAGATCGACGACGAACTCGAGTACAACGACACGACGGTCGAGATGCGGATCGAGACCGACGACGGGATCTATAAACGAACGCAGGACGTCCCGCCGGGAACGCCCTCGAACCCGCTGTCGGACGCGGAACTCGAAGCGAAGTTCCGCCGGTGTGCCGGGCGCGTGCTCGGAGGCGATGCCGTCGACCGGACGCACGAACGGCTCGATTCGCTCCGGTCGGTTCCCGACGTCGGCGTGATCGTTCCGGATCGAGAGTGAAAAACCGCGAGTCTCAATGCTCGCGCTCGCCGATGACGAACTCCGAGGCGTCCCGGTCGCCGTCGGCGAACTCCTGAGCCCGCTCTTGTAACCCGTCCGGGGAGACGTACCCCTTCGATTCGAGCAGCCGTTCGGCCGCCTCGACCCAGTGATCGTAGTAGGCCGTCTCCGTCTCCTCGGAGAGCGCCCCGTCGTCCGTTTCGATCCGCTCGATCAGCGTCTCCTGAAACTCGCTCCACTCGAAGAGCCCCTCCCGGGAGAGGGAGACGACGAGGCCGAACGCCCGGGCCTGAGCGGGCGAGTCAAACGTCGGTCCTTCGCCGTCGGCGGAGCCCTCCGACTGCTCGATCAACTCGGCCAGTTTCGTCCGGGCCTCGGCCTCGTCGATCGGCTCTGCCGGCGGATCCTCGCTCATGGCCCCAGCCGTTCGACGCCGATCATCGCGTCGCGGGTGACGTGTCCGATCAGTTCGTCCTCCCCGAGCCCTTCGGTGTCGGGCGGTCGCTGCGGGAGCACCATATACCGGATCTCCGAGCTCGAATCCCAGACCTGCACGTCGACGTCGTCACCGAGATCGACGCCGAACTCCGAGAGCACCGTTCGGGGTTCGCGGACGATCCGCGAGCGGTACTGCGGCGATTTGTACCACGTCGGCGGGAGCCCGAGGACCGACCAGGGGTAGCACGAACAGAGCGTACAGACGACGGCGTTGTGCGTTTTCGGCGTGTTCTCGACGACCGAGAGATGCTGCATGCCGATATCGAAATCGAACCGTTCGACGGCCTCGTTGGCGTCCTCAAGCAACAGCTCCCTGAACTCGGGATCGTCCCAGGCTCTGGCGACGACGCGGGCGCCGTTCATCGGCCCGACCTCCGTCTCGAACAGCTCCAGCACCTCGTTTATCGACTCGATACTGATCAGATCCTTCTCCAAAAGCAGCGACTGTAGCGCCCGCGTTCGGGATTTCAGCCCGTCGACGTCGCCGGCCGGGTCGGCCGCGTGATCGTGGTCGTGTCCGTCGTGTGTGTGATCGTGATCCATCCTTATTCCTCCCTCGCGTCGGTTCGTGTGGCGTCGTCGACCGGGTCCAGATACCGCTCCCAGAGATCGATGTAGACGGCGTCGCCGTCCGTGTCGTCGCTCCACAGCTCCGCGGCCTCGAACCGGACGGAGTACAGCGGTTCGGCGACCTCCGTCCCGTGGGCGGCCTCGTCGGGGACGACGTAGGTCCCCAGAACGCTATCGATCGTCCCGCGGGCCCGCCGGACGTAGCGCGGACATCGGGTATGGCCTTCGGGGTGGTCGTTGCGGACGACGATCTCCGACCCCTCCTCGAACTGCGGTTCGGCCGGTTCGCGATCGTAGGCCGCATCCGAACCGAACGTCTCGTGGACGAGATCGACGAGGGCGTCGTCGCCGGAACCCTCGGCGGGATCGAGATCGAACAGTCCGGTGTCGTCGTGGGATTCGGTCGCCTCGCGGTACTCGTCTTCGGTGATCGTTCCCGTCTCGAGCAACAGCATCTCCGCGCCCAGCGCCCAGCGCTCGAAGTACGACGCCTCGAGATACGTCACCGGATCGAGCCGTTCGAGCGCGTGTCGCTTCCGGTCGACCTCGTAGATCGACTGATATCTGAGGAGCTTTTCGACGGCGAAGACCGCCTTCTCCCACTCGTCGTGGAAGGCGGCATCGTCGTCGACGTCGACGGGACCGAACCCGTGCATGCCGCCCATGTCGTGGACGCCGTTCATACTCCCACGTCTCCCCCCGCGGTAATAATAGTTCCCGCACGACCGGCCCGATCAGAGTTCGATCGCGTGTTCCTCGACGAACGACGGGTCGATCTCGAGGCCGATCCCTGGCTCGTCGGGCAACTCGAGTGTCCCGTCGGAGACCGGCGGCCGTTCGACGACCATCTCGTGCCAGATCGGGTCGAAATCCGGATGGAAACACTCGACTGGGTGGCCGTTGGGGATCGACGCGAGCAGGTGCATCGCGATGTGTGGCTCCTCGTGGTGGGCCATCGAGAGGCCGAACGCGTCGGCCGTGTTCGCGACCTTTCGCCAGGCCGTCGGGCCGCCGCCGATGCTCGCATCGAGGTTGATAATGTCGACGACCTCGCCCTCGATCAGCCGGCGGCAGTCCTCGATCGTCGACTCGCTTTGGCCGGCGGTGATCGGGATCGGCGAACGCCCCCTGACCGTCCGCATGCCGGCGTACTGGTCGTGCCAGACGACGGGCTCTTCGAACCACTCGATGTCGTACTCGAGCGCGCCGCGGGCGAACTCGACGGCCTCGTCGGTCTCGTAGCCCTGATTGGCGTCACAGGCGATGAAGAAGTCCTCGCCCATCGCCTCCCTGACGGCGGCGAGCCGTTCGAGGTCCCGTTCGGGCGTTCGACCGCCGACCTTGAGTTTGGCGCCGGCGAGCCCCATCTCCTCGTACTCGAGCATCTCGTCGACGAGGTCCTCGTCCGTCCGACCGGCGCCGTAGTAGCCGCCGATCGCGATGATCGGGAGCTCCTCGCGGTAGCCGCCCCAGAGCTTATAAAGCGGCTGGCCAGTCGCCTTCCCGATCGCGTCCCACAGCGCGATGTCGACGGCGCCGATCGCGTGGACGAACAGCTGTCGGGCGCCCGCCTGGTAGGTGAAGAGCCGGCGGGATCGTCGCATCAGCTCCGCCCAGTTGGCCTCCATCCGGAAGAGTTCTTCACCGACCAAGGCGTCGGCGAGGTCCTCCTCGACGAAGGAGACGAGCTGGCCGGCCTTCTCGATCTCGGTGTCCAGAATGTCCCCGGAGTACACCTCGCCGGTGACGTCGCCGTCCGTTTCGACTCGAACGACGAGCGTACCGCGATACTCCTTTTGATAGCTGCTACCCTTTATCTCGGCTTCCATCGGGACAGCCACAGGCGTGACCTCGATATCGGTGATCTGCATCGTACGGGAGAGTCGCCGGAGAGACGTATAAGTATGCCCCCCTCGCGACGGGCGTCTCGACCGCGTAGGAAGGTTTTTCAGCGATCCTCGCGAGTCTCTCGATAGCACATGAAATTCGGCTTATTTCTCAACTGCCAGACGACGACGGACAGGTCGGCCGACCAACTCTTCGAGGGGCTGTGCGATCAGACGGCCGCGGCCCGCGAAGCCGGCTTCGATATGATCACGACCGGCCAACACTACCTCGCGGATTACATCCAGCTCCAGCAGATGCCGCTGCTCTCCCGACTCGTCGCCGAGGCGGGCTCGATGAAGGTCGGCCCGGGTGTCGTCTTGCTCCCACTACACCAACCCGTCGACATCGCCGAGCAGCTGACGACGCTGGATACGATATCGGCGGGGACGATCGCGGGCGTCGGGATCGGCTACCGGGACGTCGAGTTCGACAGCTTCGGGATCGACAAATCCGAGCGCGTCGGGCGCTTCGTGGAGGGGATCGAGCTGATGAAGCGGCTCTGGACGGAGGAGGACGTCGTCTACGACGGGGAGTATTACTCCGTCGACGGCGTAAGCATCAATCCCCGTCCCGACGAACAGCCGCCGCTTTGGATCGCGGCCAACGCCCGCGTCGCCGTCCGTCGCGCCGCCGCAATGGGCGACGCGTGGTTCGTCAACCCCCACTCGACGGTCTCGGAGATCGAGGAGCTCAAAACAGACTACGACGAGGTCCGGGAGGAACACGGCGAGGACACCGGCGTCCCGATCATCAGGGAGACGTTCGTCGCCGAGACGCGCGAGGAGGCCGTCGAGACCGCCCAGGAGTATCTGTTCTCGAAGTACCAACAGTACATCGAGTGGGGCCAAGACGAGGCGATGGAGGACGAACAGGACCTCCACAAGCCGTTCGAGGAACTCGCCGAGGACCGGTTTTTGCTGGGGACGCCCGCCGAGGTCTGTGCGGAGATCGAACGGTACGAGGCGGAACTGAACGCGGACTACATGCTCCCGCGGCTGCACTGGCCGGGGATGGACCACGACGTCGCGGTCGAGTGTATCGAGCTGATCGGCGACGAGGTCATCCCGAACGTCTGAGGCGGTTCGTTTTCACGCCGGGGGCCGGTTTCGAGATCGACTCCGCGACAGCAAGCCGAGACAGAGCAGGCCAACGGCCGCTCCGGCAGCGAGCGTCAGAAACGCCGCCGGGTAGCCGGAGCGATCGAGGACGAGCCCGAACACGACCGGCGAGACCGCCGTCGCGCTGAACCCGACCAGCGACTGGATGGCGAGGGCCGCACCGACGTTTCCGTCCTCGACGACCTCGGTGATCGCCGTCGAGGTCGGGGCGCTGTCACCGGTGAGAGCGACCCCGTAGACGACCAACAGGACGATCAACGCGACGAGCGGCAGCCACGCCAGAAATCCGAGTGCGAGCGTGATGATCGTACTCGAACCCAAGGCGACGCCGATCGCCGTCGATCGACCGACGTAGTCGCTGGCCCATCCCGAAAGCAGGTTGCCGAGGCCGCCGAGGGTCATCACGACCCCGGCGAGGACGCCCGCCCAAAGCGCAGGGGACTCCGTCGCCAGTACGGCCGGCACGGTGAGCAAAAAGGCGAAAAGCCAGTTCCGGATCCCGTAGAGCTCCCAGTTGTGGGCGGTGTAGACGGCGACCGCGTAGACGTACTCGCGGTTTCGGAACAGCGAGAGGTCGATCCCCCGCTCGGAGCGCGTCGGGTCCGGCGGGTCGGCCGCGAAGACGAGCATGGCCGGGCCGGCGGCGATCGCGCCGACGCTCGTGGTCGCGATCGCGAGTTGCCAGTCGACGGCCGAGGCGATACCCGAAGCGAACAGAAACGACAGGCCGGAGCTGAGTGCGAACGTGCCAACGTACAGCCCCATCGCCCGCCCGCGGCGGGCGGAGGGATACCAGTCGCTGAGAAACCGCATCCCCGGGACGTAGACGCCGGCGATAAAAACGCCCGAGACGAACCGAAGCGCCGACCCCGAGAGAAAGCCCGTCGCGAACAGCGCGAAGGCGAGACTGAAAAGCCCGGTTCCGCTCGCGCCGACGGCGATGATCCGGCGTGCCGCATACCGGTCCGCGAGCGTTCCGGCCGGGAGGATCGCGACCAGATAGCCGACCTGAAACGCCGCGAAGACGATCCCCGCCCGCGTTCCCGACAGTCCCCACTCCTCGGCGACCGACGGCAGCACCGCCGAGTAGTTGAACCAGACGAGGACGCTGGCGAGCAAGACCGAACAGACGACCGCCAGCATCCGTGTTCGATCGCGCACGGATGGGCGTGGTTCGGCATCGTATATAAACTGTATCGTCGGAGCGGAGCGATCGGGTTGTCTGTTGAACGTGACAGGGACGCACCTCATGAGGGGGCGTACTGGCAGTGGAACGAACACGACTGGACACCCGCCGATTTTGGGGAACAATCGCGTTCGCTCGACCAACCCAGCTTCAGCGAACCCCCGTAAGTTCACAGCTGGGGTAATCGACTGGTTGGATTACCCACGGAGGAATCCCACGACTTCAGTCGTGTGGAGGAGGTCAACTCTGGCTTGAGGCCCGACCGCATAGTTATGTACCCGGCTCGATAACCCGGCCGTATGCGACGCATTCAACCGGAGAAGCTGTTGGACGCCACGACCGACCTGCTGGAAGCGTTCGGAATGGGGACACCGGAGGCGGAGTCGGTCGCCGCCTCGCTCGTCGGCGCGGAGATCCGCGGCCACAACTCCCACGGCGTCATCCGACTGTCGACGCTGTATAAGGCCATGATCGAAAGCGGATCGATCGATCCGAAGGCGACGCCGGTCGTCGAGCGGCACTCGCCGGCCGTTGCTTCGGTCGACGGGAACCGGGCGTTCGGACAGCTCACGGGCGAATACATCGTCGACGCCGGTATCGAAGGGGCCGCCGAGGCGGGGATCTCGGTCGTCGGCGTGCGGGGCGGCTGTCATCTCGGCCGCATCGGCGAGTGGGCCGAACGGGCCGCCGAGGCGGGGTACGTCACGTTCGGGGCCGTAAACAGCGGCGGGACCTCCAGAACGGTGACGGTCCCGGGCAGCGCGGATCGGCTCTTCGCGACGAACCCGATCACGATCGGGGTTCCGACCTTCGACCAACTGGAGTTCCCGATCGTGTTGGACATGGCGACGAGTCAGGTCGCACACGGGAAGATCACCAAACTCGCCGTCGACGAGGGGACGGTCCCGGCCGAGTGGACCGTCGACGAGACGGGCGCACACGTCGAGGACGCGGTCGCCTTCGAGGAGGGCAAAGGCGCGCTGTTGCCGCTCGGCGGCCAGGCGTCGGGTCGAAAGGGCTACGGACTCGCGCTCTGTACGGAGCTTTTCGCCGGGATCGTCGGCCGCGGGGAGGTCATCGGGGACGACGAAAACGAGTACGTGAACAACGCGGGGATGTTCGTCTTCCTCGATCCGCTCCGGTTTTCCTCCCGAGAGGAGATCGAGACCGT
>CAZWZX010000082.1:0-10440 GCA_964638655.1 uncultured Natronomonas sp. | reverse complement strand
GCTGTCGGTTGACCCACGCGAAGTTGGTCGCCGCACACATCGCCCCGTAGTACGCTGTCGCGAGCTGTGAGCCGGCCGGCGCGGCGGCCAGTTCCTTGTCTGGGAGCTGCTCGCAAAAACCGCTGTGAGCCTTCTCGATCTTCCGGAGGTAATCCGTACAGACCTGATGGCCGAGTCCCCGCGAACCGCAGTGGATCAACACGACCACCTGATCGGCTTCGAGGCCGTAAGCCTCGGCGATCCCCTCGTCGAAGACGTCGGTGACGCGCTGGACCTCGAGGAAGTGGTTTCCGGAGCCGAGCGATCCCATCTGGTTCTGCCCGCGGTCCTTGGCTCGCTGTGGAACCGCCTCCGGGTCGGCGTCGCGTCTCACGCCGTTGTCCTCGCAGTGTTCCAGATCGGATTCGGTCCCGTAGCCGGCCTCGACACACCACTCGACGCCGCGTTCGAGCGCGGCTTCCAGCGCGCCGTGGTCGCCCTCGACCACGCCGCCGCCGCCGAGCCCCGAGGGGATCGCCTCGAAGAGCGCATCGACCAGTTCCTCCTCCCGGCCTCTGAGGTCGTCGTACTGGAGGTTCGTTTTCAGCATTCTGACGCCGCAGTTCGATACAACGATCCCGTTTGCCAGGAAGTTATGGGCGCTGTGTTCGACGCCGATATCGTAGACCGTCTGCGCCCCGGTCCGATCGATCGATTCGATTTCGACAGGAACTGTAAGGTTCCCGCGGACGTGAGTCGTTTCGCAGAATTCCTCGAACGTCGGAAAATCGGCGGGCGGCCGTGGCCGTCCCGACCGACCGCTCCAGGCACTCCGTTCGATAAAGCGGCCGTTAATCTCCAATCGCTCTTTGAGCGCCGAGACTGGAGTCCCTCCATCAGCTAACGCTTCAACTTTCGAGGCTATATCGGCTCGACGATCGACGACACTCTCTTTTTTCCGGAGATACTGGACAGCTAGGGCGGCTTTTCGTTGCTTTTCGTAGTTATATCGATATCCGACTCGAGAAAAGAACCTGATGAGGTTTTCGGAATCGTTTTTAATGCCGAGTCGAAGCCGTTCGGTGTCTTCGGTTTCGGCGTCGAACCGTTCGAGTTGGTTGGTTTCAATACCGAGTCCCCGGAGCGCTTCAGCGATATCCGACATGAACGCTTCACCCGCATCTGCGACGGCACTCCGCCGGTTCTGTGAAATCTTGGGGCAGCACAGGTTCGTGTTCGACATCGCCGATGGTGAATTCATTTCTGCTCCAAAATGGGCCGACAGATAGAGTGCCTGCTGCCAGCCCGCGATTCGATCAAACCACTCCGGAAGTCGGAAATCGGATTCGACTTTCGATCCATCGGGAACGCCGAGCCGGAGAAGCAACTGCTTGAAACCGTGTCCACCGACTTTTATACTGTGTCCGGTGCTTGTGAACTCGTTTCCGTTGATCTCGTGGTCCCGTTCGCGACTGTAGATCCGAGACGGCGTGAATCCGAGCGCATCGACGTCGTTCCGTATCGTCCGAAGGTCTTCTGGCTCGCCGTAGAACCATGTCTGTTTCTGACGGAACGTCCCGTCTCCGGTGTGGAATCCGGCCAGTTTCAATAACCGATTAAACGCCGTGTCCGTCGATTTGAGTGGGAGAAGATCGCTTCGTTTCAGCAACGACACGAGTTGGCTGTTTTCTTCGGCGAAGTCGTCCTCAGAAAGAACTGTAAACGGTTCCGGATCCTCGTGTCCGATCCCCTCGAAGGGATGAACAAATACGGTATCCCCTTCCTCGAGCCTCCTGAGCTCTACCATTCCATTCGGTGTCTCGAAGGGATGATCGCCGGTCGCTTCCAGCGTCTGTCCTGTATCGGTTTCGAGTTTATAAACTTCCTCACCATCCGATTCGGTAAACAACTGAATCTCAGAGGTCGCCAGTTCTTCCCCCGCCACAACAGCTGTTTCGTCTTCGAACCGGTCTCGGAGTTCTGCTATCGGAAGCCGTCGACCGAAAGAGAGTTTGACATCGGCGTCTTTTGTAAGACAGTTGATGTCGTAGCCGATCGCCCCCGGCGAAATACAGCCGTTTTCGGCGTCGATGCCCGCGACGCCGCCGACAGGGAACCCGTACCCCTGATGGCCGTCGGGCATACAGATCGCGTGCGTCTCGATCCCCGGCAGGTGGGTCGCGTTCTTCAACTGCTGGAGCGTTCTGTCCCCGGCGATCTCCTCGAGGAGGCGCTCGTTCGCGAACACCCTCGCCGGGACGCGCATGCCGCCCTCCTTCGGGATCTCCCAGACGTGTTCACGGACTTTATGTAGAGTGACGTCGCCCGCCTCGAACGTGTTCATACCCGTCGTTGGGTCGCCGTCGTTCAATACCTTACGACACGGGGGGTGGCCGTCCGACCGACGCCGGCCGATACGTTTCGAACTGCGTGACGAGCGGTGAGTCCGAACCGGCCTTGATATGGGCTCGGAAAAACTCTCAGATATGAGTAAGTCGGTCGCAACGTCCCGCTCGGACGGTCGGCGCTCACGTCGGCGCGCCGGGAAGCGGATCGAACGGGCAATCGGTCGTAGACGAGCGATTAAGACACCATGACACGGACTGAGTCCGCCGCCACGCGTGCGACGACCGATATTCGCGCCGTCGTCGTCGACGATTCCCAGTTCATGCGAACCGTCATCGAGGACATGCTGGAGGCGGACGGGATCACCGTCGTCGAATCCGCCTCGGACGGGGCCGCCGGGATCGAGGCCGTCGAGCGACACGACCCCGATGTGGTCACGATGGATCTCGAGATGCCCGGAATGGGCGGTCTCGAAGCTCTCGAGGGGATCATGAATCGAAACCCCACCCCGGTGTTGGTGCTTTCGGCCCACGCCGACGACGGTGCGGAGGCGACGTTCGAGGCGATGGATCGGGGGGCCGTCGATTTCTTCACGAAGCCCAGCGGCGAGGTGTCGGTCGGGATCAAACAGCAACAGGACCGGCTGACGGAGACGGTCCGATCCGTCGCCGGGGCCGACCTCTCCGCGACCGAGGCGGCGGCCAACGACACGGAGACCGGATCACGGGGGGCGAAAACGCCGTCCTCGGCGTATCTCGAGGAACCGACGCTCGTCATCGGTTCCTCGACCGGCGGTCCGACCGTCGTCGAGGGGGTTCTCTCCGAACTCCCGCTGGAAGCTGATCTCCGAATACTGATCGTCCAGCACATGCCCGACGGATTTACCGGTCGGTTCGCCGACCGACTCGATGCGGCGAGCGAATACGCGGTCAGCGAGGCGACCGACGGCGCGCGGATCGGGGGCGGAGAGGCACTCGTCGCCAAGGGCGGGACGCATCTGGAGGTTTCCGGATACGGCGGCGGGCGGATCCGCGTTTCGCTGTCCGAGACGGAGCCGGTCAACAACGTTCGACCGGCGGTCGACGTGACGCTCGAGACGGCGGCAGCGCAGATCGACGGTCCGCTGACGGCCGCGATACTGACCGGAATGGGCGCCGACGGCGCCGACGGCGTCAGGGAACTCAGCGCGGCCGGCGGGACGGTACTCGCACAGGACGAAGAAACGTCCGCGGTGTTCGGAATGCCACAGCGGGCGATCGAAACGGGGGTCGTCGACGACGTCCGTCCCCGGGACGAACTCGCGGCCGGCGTTCTAAACGCGATCACGACGGGGGGTCAACAATGAACGACGACCACATGAACGCGTTCGTCTCCGAGTCCAGAGAGAGCATCACCGATCTCAACAACGCGCTCCTCGCACTCGAAGACGATCCGAACGACGAAGCGGCGATCGAGTCGGTGTTCCGAACCGCCCACACGCTGAAAGGGAACTTCGGCGCGATGGGCTTTTCGAACGCGAGCGAGCTCGCACACGTCCTCGAGGACCTCCTCGACGAGATACGCGGCGGGGAGATCGAGGTCACTCCGGCGATCATGGACGCCGCCTTCGAGGGCGTCGATCGCATCGAAACGATCGTCGACGAGATCGAACGGGACGGCGAGTCGACGACGAACCCCGACGAAACGACGGCGCGTCTCAGGGCAGCTATCGAGGAGGGGACCGCGGCCGCGGCGGCAGACGGTCCCGACGCGGCGGACGACGATATCGATGCCGGCACGGTAGACGACGATGGGGGCGGTTCCGAGGACCGGGACACCGACGACGGCGTTACGTTCGTCCACGCCGCCGAGGCGCCGACGTTCGATTCTTCGGACGGGATCGTCCACGCCCGTGTCGATCTCGACCCCGATGGAATGCTCGGCGTCGACGCGATGTTGACCCTGGATCCCGTCGCCGACTCCTTCGGGGAGCTGACGACGGCACCGGAACGCGACGAACTCGAGGAGGGCGAATACGACGGTACGTTCGATCTGTTCGTTCCCGGCTCCGAGCCGTCCGCACTGAGTGAGACGCTCGAGACGATCGGTGCCGTCGAGACGTTCGAGGTGACGGAACTCGAGGCCGGATCGGAGGGAACCGACGAAAGCGATGAGACCGAAGCGGTGTCGGACGGTGACGTCGAAGCCGAAAGCGCCGACACGGAGAGGGACGATCCGGGCAGCGAGCAGCCGAAGGGTTCGGACGGCGAGCAGTCGGGGGACTCGAGCGGGGACGGGGCGTCGAAACCGGAAAGCGACGGACCTCGGAGTTCGACCGGCGGGAGCGAGATCTCATCGGTCCGCGTCGACGTCGACCGGCTGGACGAGCTCCACGGACTGGTCGAACAGCTCGTTACCGGCCGGATCACGATCCGCCGGGCGATCGAGGACGGCGACCTCGAAACGGCCGAAAACAGCCTGAACGACTTCGACAAGGTGACATCGCGGCTCCAGAACACGGTCATGGACATGCGGTTGATCCCGCTTCGGCGGGTGGTGAGCAACCTCCCCCGCGTGGTCAGAGACGTTGCCAGAAGTCAGGGCAAGGAGATCTCCTTCGAGATGCACGGCCAGGACATCGAACTCGATCGGTCGATCCTCTCGGAGATCGAGGATCCGCTCATTCACATTCTCCGAAACGCCGTCGATCACGGCGTCGAACCGCCAAAAGAGCGCGAGGCGGCCGGCAAGGACCCCGAAGGGGAGATCGAACTCCGCGCGTCCAGACAGCGCGATCACGTCACGATCACCGTCTCGGACGACGGCGGCGGGATCGACGCCGACGCGATGCGCTCGAAAGCGGTCGAGGAGGGCGTCGTCTCCGAATCCGAAGCCGAGGCGATGTCCGACGCCGAGGCGTACGATCTGATCTTCCATCCGGGGTTTTCGACGGCCAGCGAGGTCACCGACGTGAGCGGCCGGGGCGTCGGGATGGACGTCGTCCACAGCACGGTCGAACAGCTGGACGGGTCGGTGAACGTCGACAGCGAACTCGGCGAGGGAACGACCGTCGAGCTCCGACTTCCGGTCTCGGTCGCGATCGTCAACGTCCTGTTCGTCACCGTCGGAACGCAGGAGTACGGGATCCCAATCAAGAACATCGACGAACTGACGCACGCGATTGAGACGGAGACGGTCAACGGCGAGACCGTAGTGCGGCACAACGACGAAGTGTATCCCGTGATCAGGCTCGACGAGGCGCTCGAACTCGACGAGGAGCCCTCGATCGACGGCGGAACGGCAGCCGGCGACACGGCGGTCGCGACCGACGGTGGCCCGTCCGATGCGGGCGGCGAAAGCGACGCGACGGCCCGAACCGGGACGCGATCCGAAGCGGGCGGGATGTTGGTCCGGATCCGCGAGTCCGTCCGCCCCGTCGCGCTTCGATGCGATTCGTTCAGCGACCAGGAGGAGGTCGTCGTGAAACCCCTCGAGGGAGCGCTGAGCGGTATTCCGGGGCTCAGCGGGACCGCGATACTCGGCGACGGCAACATCGTTCCGATACTCGACGTGGTGAGTCTCGAAAAATGAGCGGCACAGACACCGATGCGGATCTGAGACGGGTCGTCCGGTACGTCGCCGACAGCATGCCGTTCGAACCGGACTCCTACAACGAGTCGTATCTAGATCGGCGCATCTCCGCCCGGATGCGCCGGACCGACTGCGAGGGGTACGACGCGTACCTCGAGGTGCTCTCCTCGGACGCCGACGAGCGGGCCGCCCTCCTGGACGCGTTGAGCGTCAACGTCACGAGCTTTTTCAGGAATCCCGACGTCTGGGAGGGGCTTCGAGGGGTGCTCCGGGAACTGACCGACGAAAAGCGAACGGTTCGGTGCTGGAGCGCCGCCTGCTCCGACGGCCGTGAGCCGTACTCGGTCGCGATGCTCGCACGGGATGATCCACAGATAACCGACCGTGCAGTCGAGATCACCGCGACCGACATCGACGAAGAGGTGCTCGAGACGGCCCGGAACGGCGTTTACGAATCGACGCGGACGACCGACATCGGCAGCCAACTCGAGCCGCTTTCCGCTGTGGAGGAACACGTCACGGTCTCCGAGGACGGGACGTCCTTCGCGGTCGACCCGGACGTGAAACGGATGGTCACTTTCGAGCAGCACGACCTGATAAGCGGTTCGAAAAAGGGCGGATACGATCTCGTCCTGTGCCGGAATCTCCTCATTTACATCGACCGCTCGTACAAGGAGCCGATCTTCGAGACGCTGACGGGGGCGCTTCGAGCGGACGGGATCCTGACGATCGGGAAATCGGAAACGCTTCCGAGAACGTTCAGAGACGAATACGAGCCCTACGATCGAAAGAACCACATCTACCGGAGGGCGTGAGATGTCACTGTACCAACTGGAGCGAGAACGCGATATCGACGAACTCGTCGAGACGCTTCGTCGGAGCGAGAACCCGCCGATACGGCGTCGGGCGGCCGAGATCATCGGCGGGCTGTTCGAATCCGACGACGTCGAGGGGGACGATCTCCTGTTGGACTCAGAGAGCGGAAACGAACTCGGAATCGATGCCGATCCCGACGCTGAGTCCGACGCCGAGTCCGTCATTGACGTACTGGTGTCGGTCGTCGCGAACGACACGAACCGGGCGGTCAGGGCCGCCGCGATCGATGCGTTGGACAGACACAGCCAGGAAGCCTTAGAGCGGGTCGTCGCGGAACTCGCCGACGAGGGCCTTGAGTCGGCGGCCGACTGGGTCGCGGCGAAGGCGTTCGTTCGGGTGCTCGACGACGACCAACCCGAGCTCCGAATGGCGGCGGCAACGGGCCTCGGCAGGGTCGGCGACCCGAGCGTGACGAAAGCGCTGGTCGACCGACTCGAGGACACCGATCCGAGGGTTCGGGCCCGGTCGGCGACCGCGTGCGGCCGGATCGGCGATCCCCGTTCCGTCGAGGCGCTGGAGGCGCTCTTGAAACGCGACGGAAACGTCGAGGCCCGGAAAGCGGCCGCGGAGGCGCTCGGTGCGATCGGGAACGAGGGATCGCTCGAAGTGCTGCTGGAAGCCGCCGACGATCCCGACGACACGGTCCGGCGCGTTATCGCCGATTCGCTCGGCGAGTTCGGAAGCGTGCGGCCGGTCGAAACGCTGGTCGGCTATCTCGAGGACGACCACGAGGCGATCCGCCGGACGGCGATGTTCTCGATGGTCGAGATCCTCTCGAACGCCCCGCCCCAACGGAGCCACGAGGTCCGCGAGGCGACGGCGGACGAACTCGGTTCCGCGACGGCCAGCGAGGTGATCCCGCCGCTCGCGGAGATCCTGACGGAGAGCACCGGCACCCCACAGCGTCGCAACGCCGCGTGGCTGCTCGGCCGCGTCGCGGGCACGCGACACCGCGAAACTGCCAGGAAGGCGCTCGTCGACGCGCTCGGGGATGACGACGGCATGACGGCTCAGTTCGCGGCGACGAGTCTGACGCGGCTCGACGATCCCGGAGTTGAGTCGGAGCTTCTCGAGGTGGTCTCAGACGAGCAAGCCGACGAGACTGCCCGCTCGAAGGCGCTCTTCGTGCTCGGGAAGATCGGGGATGAGACGACCAGAGCCGAACTCGGCGCGTTCGTCGACCGGACCGAAAGCGATGCGCTCCGCGAACAGGCGTTTTCGGCGCTCTCGAAGCTCGGCGGCATCGGCGCCGGTGAGATCCAATGAGCAAGTCCGAACGGAAGCTGTTGGACACGACCGGGCGGTTCACGCAGGTGGTCCGCGACGGGAGCAAACTCGGGGACATCGGCTGGACCGACGGGCGGATCCTGCTGTCGAACCGGCGGCTCGTCCTCGCCGGAACGGACGGCAAACGGACGATACGGCTCTCGAAGGTCGATCGGATCGAGGGCCGATACGACGTCAACCGCGCGATCGCACAGGTCACGGATTACGTGAGCGTCCGCATCGGTCGGGACGTGTTCCTCGTTTCGACCGACGAATCCGAGAGCTTCGAGCGGACGCTTCACAAGACGATCCTCGACGGCGAGATAGTGTTGCTCAAACACCCGGCGATCGAGGGCGGCGTCGTCCAGGACGTCAGCTGGCGGAAAGCCCGCGTGAAAATCGACGAGGGAGCGGTCAATCTCGCCGTCGAGGACGGCTCGTTCGTTCGGATCGAGATCGACGACGTCGGCACGATCGAGCGGGCCGAACGGACGGTCAGATCGAAGGAGCGACCGATCCTCGAGGCCGAACACACCGAAGAGGGAACGAGCGTCGAGACGTATCTCTCCGGGGGCGCAAAACACATCTCCGTTTTGAGTTCCGTGCTGAAGCGGGGCGCCGAACAGAACGCCTCGTCGATCGATCTCAGCAAGGACGAAACGGAGGTTCTGATGGCGCTTTACTCCGGCGTCTCCTCGTTCGAGGTCCCCGAGTTCCTCGATATGGAGCCGGACGACGTCGAGGATATCTACGAACGGCTCATCGAGTTGGACGTCCTCCAGGAGGTCCGGATCCGTCGGGAGGTCGCGCTGAAACCGCGAGGCCGCAACATCGCGAGCGAATCGATGAACACCCAGTAAAACGGGTCTGCCGCACGCGGCGAACTCAGTCGTCCGCTTCGAGCGGATCCGCCTTCGGGACCGTCACGTCCGGCAGTTCGTCTTCGATCTGCTCGCGACGTGCCTCGAACTTCCCGGGGAGAACGAGTCGTCCGCCGAGATCGTCGAGCGGCTCGTCGCTGTCGTATCCCGGCCCGTTCGTGGCGAGTTCGAACAGCACGCCGCCGAACTCCCGGAAGTACACCGACCGGAACCAGTGGCGATCGATCTGTTCGGTCGGTCGGAGCCCCGCCGACTGGACGGCCTCGCGCATCGCCGCTTGATCCTCGTCGGTCGGCGTCTGGAAGGCGACGTGGTGGACCGTCCCCGAACCCTGTCGACCGCCCTCGACGGTCGGAAGGACGTCGACGTACTTCCCGACGACGCCCGGGGCGGCAAAGCGGGTCCGTTCATCGTCGGGGAAATCCCCCGGTGACTGTTCGGTGTCTACCTCATCGAGTCCCATCGTTCGGAGCAGATCTTCGGTCGGCTGTGGATCGCCGAGCCAGATCGTTACCGAGTGGAACCCCCGGATTGCGGCTTCCTCGGGGACGAACGCGGTCCACGGGACGGTCGGGTCGTCCTCGGGGATCTCGACTTCGACCAACTCGACCGGGAGGCCGCCTGGATCCTCGAACGGGAGGACGGTCTCGCCGAAGCGCTCGACGCGGTCGCCGTACTCGACGCCGTGTTCGTCGAACCGGCCCTCCCAGTAGTCGAGACTGTCCTCCGGAACGCGGAAGGCGGTTCTGGACACCTGCCCCGAGCCGACCTTCCCGCGTGAGAGGTTCTCCCACGGGAAGAACGTCATGCTCGTGCCGGGGTTCCCCTCGGCGTCCGCGAAAAAGAAGTGATAGGTGCCGGGGTCGTCCTGGTTGATCGAGCGCTTGACGAGCCTGAGACCGAGCGTTTCGATCCAGAAATCGAGGTTCCCCTGCGGGTCGTTCGTGATGCAGGTGACGTGATGGATGCCGGGCGTCGGCGGTGGTGTGCTCATACACCAACGGAGGGGCCGAGAGAACTTCAATCCGCGCTGACATCGGTGTTACCGGGTGGCCGCGTGAGTTCGACCATCGGTGCCCCTTCGAGCCTACCGTTGGACGATCCGGATCGAAACGACCGAGAGCAAAACGATCCCCCAAAGAGACCCGAGAAACCCGAACGCGGCGGCCCATCCGACGGCGTCCCCGGCGGTTCCGACGATGGCCGTGCCGACGGAGCCGACGAGCAGATACAGCGTCCGGAAGACCCCGAACCCCTTTCCTCGGTTCGTCGCCCGAAGGCTGTCCATCATTCTCGCCTGGAGGACCGGCGTGGCGCTCAACGCGGCGCCGGCCAGAACGACGCCGACGAGGGCGGCCGGCAGGGCGTTCCCGACGACGAGAACCGCGTAGCCGGAGAAGCCGGCCGACGCCAGTACCGTGAGGGTGCTGTCGGGACCGATTCGATCCGAGAGCCGCCCGCCGATCGGCTGAAACGCGGCCGACGTCGCGAAAAACAGCCCGAAGAGCAGGCTCGCCGAGCC
>CAZWZX010000081.1:0-10505 GCA_964638655.1 uncultured Natronomonas sp. | reverse complement strand
CGGTGATTCAGAAGTACCTCCACGAGCTCGTCGGACCGACGGGGATGCCCGTCGCGGCCGCGCCGCCGGACGGCGAGGTCACCGACGAGGAACTCGCGGAGGAACTCGGATTGGAGCTCAACGACGTTCGTCGGGCGCTTTTCATTCTCTACGAGAACGATCTGGCATCCTATCGTCGGCTCCGCGACGAGGATTCGGGCTGGTTGACGTATCTGTGGACCTTCGAGTACGAGAACATCCCCGAACAGCTCGAGGCCGAGATGCACCGTCTGCTCGATGCGCTCGACGAGCGCAAGGCCTACGAGACGGAAAACGAGTTCTATCTCTGTGGGCAGTGTCAGCTCCGGTTCGAGTTCGGCGAAGCGATGGAGTTCGGCTTCGAGTGTCCCCAATGTGCCGGCCAACTCGAGGCGATGGAGAACGACCGGCTCATCGACGCGATGGAGATGCGAATCGAGGAGCTCAGAGACGATTTGAACATCCAGGCCGAAACCGAGGCGGCGGACGTCTGATGGTTGTCCTCGCGACCAAACTCTACGTGACCGGCGAGAGCCGCCGTCGGGCCATGGACTCGCTGGAATCGCTCGTCGGGAACGATCTCGGCGATCTGGACGTCGATTTCACCGTCGGCCTCAGGGATGACGAGTTCCCGTCGGTGACGATTACCGGCGAGGACGCGCCCGTCGCCAGAAACCTCCTCGAGGAGGAGTGGGGCGCGATCACGCCGCACCGAAAGGCCGGCGAGACCTACGTCGGAACGCTCGAGTCGTGGGACGACGACGGGTTCGTTCTCGATGCCGGCGAGCCGGTCCGGATACCGACTGAGGAGCTCGGACTCGGACAGGGAACGCCCGCACAGATCCGGACCCGGTTCGGACTCGTCCAGCACATGCCGTTGCGGTTCGTCGAGGGGGACGGCGGCGAACCGAACCGCCTCGCCGACGCCGAGCGCGACCGACTCTACGGGTGGACCCGTGGGACGGACCGAGTCAACGCCAACAGCACGACGCGGGCCCAGATCCGGGCGACGGTCAACCGGTCGGGCCACGCCGACGATATCGTTACCGTCGAACGGCTCGGACTGCTCGAGGGAAGTGTCATCTGCCGCGAGGGAACCGACGCTCCGGGGCTGCTCGCGGACATCGGCCCGCATCTGGAAGCGGAGCTGCTCGCCGTCGTCGCATAACCATGGACCGTCGCCTCCTCGCCGCGATCGCGCTCGCCGTTTTCCTCGGTCTCGCGGGCTGTACGACGATTCTCGGATCCGACGTCGACGATCCCGAAGCGCTCTCTGAGGAGGCGGAATACGACTACGACACCGGCAACGACGCGTTCATCACGATCGATCGGAACAGCTACACGGCCGTCTACAACGTCTCGGCGAAGGTAACCGGCGACGAGGGGACGGTACAGCTGTGGCGGACGAACAGGCTGACGATCGAACAGCCGCTGGAACTCTCGGCGCTGCAGTTCCGACACACCAACGGAACGACGGTCAAATACGTCGACGGCGAGGTCGTCCGCGAGTACGAAAACGGCACCCGCGAGCCGACGGATTCACTTGCCGTCGACAACACGCGCCGGCGAACGATCGTCGAGCTGCCCGCGGAGGAGGGACAAATCGCCTTTACGGCGCCGAAGACCGGCAAGCGGGTCGCCATCTACACGCCGGTCCACGGGAGCTACGAGGTCGCGTTGCCGACGAACACGGACGCCGCGATCCCGCTTTTATCGCAGGTTCGGCCGTCCAACGACGACCGTCGGGAGGTCGGTGACCGGGTCCACCTCCAGTGGGACTCCGTCGAGACGTCGGTGCTCGTCATCCGGTGGTATCTCGACAGGGACCTCTGGCTGTTCGGCGGACTCGCCGTCATCGCCGCAATCGTCGGCGTCGCCGGGTCGGTGTACTACTACCGGCAGATCAAGCGCGCCGAGAAGCGCCGCAAAGCGGAGGGGTTCGAGGTCGAATACGAGGACGACGACGGGCCGCCCCCCGGAATGCGGTAGTCGAGTGCTAGGGACGCTCTGGTGGCGGTTTCCACGCCGTCACCTTTTGCCACGTGTTTATTCGGCCGCCCTCCCTAGGGAGTGTATGAACGTAGCGATAGTCGCCGTCGGCGACGAGTTACTGTCCGGTGATACGGTCAATACGAACGCCGCGTGGCTCGGCGAACGTCTCACCGAACTCGGGTCCGCCGTCGAACGCGTTACCGTCGTCCCGGACCGGGTCGCGGACATCGCCCGCGTCGTCAACGAGTACGCCGCCGAGCACGACGCCGTCATCGTGACCGGCGGGATCGGTCCGACTCACGACGACAAAACGATGGACGGCGTCGCCGCAGCCGTCGGTCGATCCCTCGAAACGAGCGAGACGGTCCTCGAGTGGCTCACCGAGGAGGGCGGGTACACCCGATCGGATCTCACCGAGGGGACGGCCGATCTGCCGGCCGGTGCGCGACCGCTGCACAACACGGTCGGGGTCGCCCCGGGCTGTGTGGTCGAGAACGTCTACGTCCTCCCCGGCGTCCCCGAGGAGATGCGTTCGATGTTCGAATCCGTCGCGTCCGCGTTCACCGGCGAAAGGCGGTACAGCGAGAGCCTCGTGATCGACGAACCCGAAAGCGCACTGATCGATCGACTTCGGGAGTTACAGGAACGGTTCGGAGTGAAAGTCGGCAGTTATCCGGGCGAAAGCGTCCGAGTGAAAATCGAGAGCACCGACGAGGAGACGGTCGACGAGGCGCTTTCGTGGCTGCGCGAGCGGAGCGAGACGGCGTAGCGTCCCGACGCTGTCACCGATAGAGATACCACAGCCAGCCGACGGTGATCACCAGACTCGCGAGCAGGACGATCCACCCCGACGCGTCGATTATGAACGGACTGTCCTCGTAGGCCTGCAGGATGAGGTTCATACATCGCCGTACTTGCGGGGCCCTCTTAACGGATTTCATTTCCGCAACGGCTCCCGTCCCCGACGCGAACGGGACTCCGGCACCGGGCAGTTTTTCCCTGCAATCGCCGAAACGGGGGTATGCGACGCATCGGGGCGGTAATAAACCCCATCGCCGGCATGGGTGGTCGGGTCGGCCTGAAGGGGACTGACGGCAAGCTCGAGGAAGCCCGTCGACGCGGTGCGGAACCGCGTGCCCCCGGCCGGGCGCTCGAGGCGTTCGAGGAGCTCAACGCGCGATCCGAGGCGATCGAGCTCTACACCTACGGCGACGGGATGGGCGAACGGGAAGCGATCGAGGCGGGTTTCGATCCGATCGTCGTCGGATATCCGGACGGCGAGGAGACCGGACCGGGGGACACCCGCGAGGCGGTGGGACGGCTCCTCGAGGAGGGCGTCGATCTCGTTTTGTTCGTCGGCGGCGACGGAACGGCCGTCGACGTCGCGGAAGCGCTCGAAGCGTTCGACGGTGACACGCCGATCCTCGGCGTTCCGGCCGGTGTGAAGGTGTACTCGTCGGTGTTCGCCGTCTCCCCGAGGGCCGCCGGCCGGATCGCAGCGACGTTCGACCGCACCGAACGACGCGAGATCAACGACATCGACGAGGACGCCTACCGCGGCGGCGAGGTCGAGACGGAACTGAAAGCGATCGTCTCCGTCCCGGTCGCGGAGGAACTCCAGTCGTCGAAACAGATCGGCGGCGGCAGCGTCGAGGCGCTCGCCGCGGCAATCGCGTCGGACATCAGGGCGGACGACTCGGTCTACGTTCTCGGTCCGGGATCGACGGTCGGGGCCATAAAGGACGAACTCGGGTTCGACGGATCACCGCTCGGTGTCGACGTCTATCGGGACGGCGATGTGCTCGTCCGGGACGCGAGCGAGGCCGAGATCCTCGAGGTCCTCGGTGATCGAAACGTGATCGTCGTCTCGCCGATCGGCGGTCAGGGGTTCGTCTTCGGACGGGGGAACGATCAGCTCTCCCCGGCGGTCATCCGCCGATCCGAGATCGAAATCGTCGCCTCGAATCGGAAACTCGAGGACATCGGGACGTTACGTGTCGACACTGGCGACGAGGAACTCGACGAGACGCTTCGGGGCTGGCGACGGGTCCGGACCGGAAAGTTCGAACGGAAGCTGTTGAAAGTCGTCTGAACTCGGCCCCGAAGAGCAGGCAGACCCCCGGTCACCGTGAGCTAAGTTACCGAACGTGAACGCCCGATATCCGACTTTAGATCGTTTCTCCGGTGGAAACGTGTTAACTTGTCTCAGGATACTACTATATGCCCCGAGTCGCTAAGCGAACATGACCATGAAAAAGCAGGAGCTTATTCATCTCCACGGCCTGCTTGCAGAGGTATGCAACCACTACGAGCAGATCGCCGAGTGTAACGTAGAACACGCCGAGTACTCGGAGCTGGGCGTTCGACCGACATCGATCCACAAATCCAAGACCGACCACAAGGCGGCCGTCTTCGCGCTCGCCGACGGCATCACCGAAGGGATGGAAAGCGAAACGGAAGCGCCGATCTCGGCCGCCGCCGACTGATTCTCTCGGCGACCGACCACTACACGGCAGAACAACTCCCCAGAGGCGTCTCCTCGCCGAACGGACGGAGCCATCCTCGAAAAATAGTCTGGATCCACTTTTTGCGAGCGCTACTCGTCGATCAGCTCTTCGAACTCGGGCAGCACTTCGTCGTCGCCGGCCGACGACCCCTCATCGTCGTCCGCCGAATTCCCCCCGTCGGTCGTCTGTGTCCCGTCGTCGTCATCGGTCGTCTCCCCCTCACCGTCGCTATCGTCGTCCTCGAGTTGTTCGATCTCGAGGACTTCCAGTGGGATGTTCTCGAGACGCTGGCCGATCTCCTTCCGTGCGATTCGGGCGGCGTGTTCGTCGCGCTCGACGTTGAACACCGTCATCTCGAGTTCGAGGGCGACCAGCCCCTCGTCGGCGGCGATGAACGCCGGCTCGTGTTCGGCGCCACAGTCCGCACAGCTCCGGGAACCCATACTGATCTCGACGTAGTTGAGATCGGGGTTCAACATCGCGCCGGTTTTCGAGATCGCGATCCGAACCGCCTCGTCGGCCGTTTCTACGTCGTAAACCGGAACCGCGGCTTCGACGACAACTCGGCAGTCCATGGTATACCGTTTCACGCCCTGCGACAAGAAGCTTCGCCCTCGGTCGAAGGAGTGACCGGGCGGTCAGTAACCCGAAAAAACCGTCCCGATCGCCGAATCGAGGGTATCGACGGCGATGTCGATCTCCTTTCTTCCGGCGGTAAAGGGCGGCGAGAGGATCACCTGCGTCTCCGGCCGGCCGCCACCGATCATGACGCCCCGCTCGTGGGTCTCCTTTCGGACCTTCGGGACCGGGTTGTCGCCCTCTTTGTCGACCCACGGGTGAACGAACGGGTCACCGGTGTCCGGGTCAGCGAAGATCACGGCCCAGTGATACCCCCGGCCCCGGACTTCGTCGACGACAGCGTGCGTGTCGGCGAGTTCGTTCAGACGCGATTCGAGATACGGCGCGTGCTCACGGACGTTCTCGATGAGCCCGTCTTCGTAGGCGTCCATCGCTCCGAGGCCAGCCGCACAGGAGACCGGATGGCCGCTGAACGTCTGTCCGACCTCGATCCCCTCCTCACGGAAGTGTGTCGCCATATCCGGTCCGGTCACGACACCCGCAAGCGGTGCGTAGGCGCTCGTACAGCCTTTCGCGAAGGTGATGATGTCCGGCTGGACGGATTCGGTCTGGATTCCGAACCACTCCCCGCAGCGGCCGAATCCGGTGATCACTTCGTCGGCGATCAACAGGACGTCGTGGCGGTCACAGATCTTTCTGACCCGCTGGAAGTAATCGGCCGGGGCCGGGTAGGCGCCGCTCGTGCCGCCGACCGGCTCCATGAGAACCGCCGCGACCTCGTCCGGGTCCTCGTTCGTGAGGACGAATTCGAGATGGTCGGCGGCTTTGCGGGCGAGTTCTGCCTCCGAGTCGGCCTCGAAGGCGCCGTTTTCCGAAAGCGGCGGGAGGAACTTCCCGTGCCCGGTGGTGGCCGCGTGGCGTTCGATCGTCGCGCGTGTCTCGGGATCGCCAGTAAGCGCACCGGAGGCGTACGTCGCGCCGTGATACGACTGCCAGCGCGTGAGCACCTTCGGCGCGTCCATGTAATCGCGAGCGAGCTGGATCGCCGCCTCGTTGGCCTCGCTTCCGGAGACAGAAAAGAAGACGTCGGTCAGGTTTTCGGGAGCCACCTCGGCGATTCGCCCGGCGAGTTCCGATCGCGTATCGTTGTGTTTCGACGAGGAGACGTACTGGATCCGCCCGAGCTGTTCGGCCATCCGGCTCGTGATCGTCTCGTTCCCGTGACCGGCGTTGACGCAGTACAGCTGTGAAACGAAGTCGAGATACTCGTTTCCGGCGTCGTCGTAGACGTAGCTTCCGTCGCCGTCCGTGATCGTCGGCGGTTCGCCCTCCGGCGAATACCAGTGCGGGATGTTGGCGGAACCCGACCCGGTGACCTGTGGCTGTTTGCTCATAGTATATCATGGGGAATGGTTGGTATAAATTCTTGTCCGAATGCAAGGGCGTCGGCTTCGAAGACAGGCGGAGACCGTTTCCGCACTCGAAAGGTCGAAACGGGCCCGGGTCCGAGCGTGAGTATGGAGACCGGGAGCCGCCCCGTCACGGCCTTCGACGGCGGCCTGAACCTTGCGACGACGCTCGAAAGCGGCCAGTCGTATCTGTGGCGGCGCGATGACGGCCGGATGTACGATGGCCAGACGGACGGTTCGCCGTGGTACTACACGGTGTTGCCGGCGACGGCGACGGAGACGAACGAACCCGAAGTGATCCGGATCAGACAGACCGACGGTCGCCTCGAGTGGCGGTCCTCGACGCCGAACGCTTACGAGCGGCTGGTCCATCTGCTCCGACTCGACGACGACCTCGACTCGATCATCGAGGCCACACCCGCCGATCCTCTCGTCGACGAGGCGTACGCCGCCCACGGCGGGATGCGGCTGGTTCGGGACCCACCGTTCGGCTGTCTCGTTTCCTTCATCTGCTCGGCACAGATGCGCGTCGCCCGGATCCACGGGATGCAGACTGCACTGTCCGAGTCGTTCGGCGATTCGATCAGTTTCGACGGGAACGAGTACGATGCCTTCCCGCTCCCGGCCCAGCTCGCGGCGGCGAGCGAATCGGAGCTTCGTGATCTCTCTTTGGGATACCGCGCGCCGTACGTGAAACGGACTGCCGAAATGGTCGCCTCGGGTGAGGCGAGCCCCACGGAAGCGGTCGGATTCGATTACGAGGACGCCCGCGACTCGCTGACTCGTTTCGTCGGCGTCGGCGAGAAGGTCGCCGACTGCGTGCTGTTGTTCTCGCTCGGCTATCTCGAGGCGGTGCCGCTGGACACCTGGATCCGAACGGCGATCGAGGAGCATTACCCCGACTGCGAACGGGGAAACTACACCGAAACGTCGCGGGCGATCAGAGAACGGTTCGGCGGCCAGTATGCGGGATACGCCCAGACGTACGTCTTCCATCACCTCCGGACCGGCGAACGGTAAGGTCCTGAGCGTTCGACTACAGTTGGGTTATCAGCGAGACCTTGCCCTCGATGGCGATTTCGTCGCCCACTGCGATAGTCTTCCCCCACTCCGAGGTGGGGAGGCGCGTCACGACCGCGAGGTAATACTCCCCGGCGTCGAGCTCGTCGTGGGTACCGAGCAGTTCCGGATCGCCCCACTCGGGGAACGTTTCCCGTCGCCGCTCGATGAACTCCGAGACGAACGACTTGAGCAACTCGCCGGTGTCCGGATTCTGGGCGGGGACCGAACAGCGCGGAAGCGGCCGAAGCCCCTGAACCGTGACGTCGCCGATCGAAAAGCGGACGACGCTGTCCTCGTCGGCGTAGAGTCGTTCCTCCCAGAACGGCTCGACGCCGTCCACGACCAGGTTCGGTCGGGCACGGAGTCGCATCTCCTCCGGCCCGTCTATCAGGTCCGGAAACCAGGAGGCGACCTCACGGAGCGTCTCGCGGGCGAGGATGGACGGGCCGGGCGTCGTGATCATCTTCCGGGAGAGCGCCCCGGCGTTGTCGGTGAAGTTCGTGTGTGCCCGCTGTAGCGTCACCGGTTCCGAGAAGAAATCGCTGAACCACTCCTCGAGCGCCTCACGCTCCTCTTTTAAGTGAAACCGGTGTTGGGTGTCGTCGGCGTCGGTCCACAGCGCCACGGTGTCGGCATCGAGATCGAACTCGGATCTGATCCGCTGAATCTCGCTGTTCCGGCGACCGTTTATATACTCGTCGTCCCGGCTGAAAAGGGCGTACTCGCGGTCGTACTGCAGCCCCCCGCCCTCCGCGATCGTCACCTCCTCGGGCTCGACCGGTTCGAGCCCCTTTATCGGATGTACCGCGATCTTCGAAAGTTCGGCCATGTGCGAAGAACGTCCGGGCGTGATATAAATGATGTTCCGGGTCAGTTTTAATCGACGACGACTATGGACCCGATATGGGTGAGCGAGTTCGCGCACACGTGTTCGTCTCGGGGCGGGTCCAGGGCGTCTACTACCGCGCGAGTACCCGCGAGCGGGCAAACGAGGCGGGTGTCGACGGCTGGGTGAAAAACCTCGACGACGGCCGTGTCGAGGCGGTCTTCGAGGGTTCGGAGTCCGACGTCGAGGCGATGGTCGAGTGGTGTCACACCGGCAGTCCGCGGGCCCGCGTCGAGGACGTCGAGGTCGAATACGGCGATCCGGAGGGGATCGACGGGTTCGAGATCAGACGGTAGCGGTCGACGGAAAAACTACCCCGTTCCGGCGAGAAGCTACCGGTATGATCACAGGCGAGGAGATGGCCGTCGTGGATGCCAACGCCGAGGCGCTCGGTGTCCCCCGCAAACAGCTGATGGAGTCGTCTGGCAACGCCGTGGCCCGGATCGTCCGTGACGTTGCCGCCCCCGGCGCGTCGATCGCGCTAGTCTGTGGACGGGGAAACAACGGCGGCGACGCGTTCGTCGCGGCGCGGTTCCTCTCGGCGTACGACGTGACGGTCCACCTCTTGGGTCGGCACGAGACGATCGCGACCGGGATCGCCCGCGAGAATTTCGAGGCGCTGATGGCGGCCGAGATCGAGACCCGCGAAGCCCGGGACTCAAAGGCGATCGATCTCGGCGACCCGGACGTCGTCGTCGACGCGATGCTCGGGACCGGCGTGACCGGTCCACTCAGAGAACCGGAGGCCAGCGCCGCCCGAGCGATCAACTCGACGGACGCGACCGTCGTGGCCGTCGACGTCCCCTCGGGCGTGGACGCGGATACGGGCGAATCCGCGGGCGTCGCCGTCGAAGCCGATCGGATCGTCACGTTTCACGACGAAAAGCCCGGTCTCCGGAACGCCGAGGCCGATGTAACGGTCGCCGATATCGGGATCCCGGCCGCCGCAGAACGGATCGTCGAACGCGGCGATCTCCTTCGACTTTCGAGGGATCCGACCGCCCACAAGGGCGATTTCGGGAAGGTACTGATCGTTGGCGGCGGCCCCTACACCGGCGCGCCGGCTCTGTCCGGACAGGCGGCCCTCCGAGCGGGGGCGGACCTGGCGTACGTCGCCTGCCCCGAAACCGTCACGGGGACGGTGCAGGGTTACGGGGAGGATCTCATCGTCAGATCGCTTTCGGGAGAGCGACTCGCGCCGGAACACGTCCCCGAACTGCTGTCGATGGCCGAAGGGATGGACTGTGTCGTCATCGGTCCCGGACTGGGTGACGCCGAGAGGACACTCGAGGCGGTCCGGTCGTTCCTTTCGGGGTTCGAGGGAACGGCGGTCGTCGATGCCGACGCGCTCTCGGTCGTCCCCGACGTCGAGACGGCGGCGACGCTCGTCTGTACGCCACATCAGGGCGAACTGCGGCGGATGGGCGGTGAGACCGCCGACGATCTCGACGAGCGAGCCGAACTCGTCTCGGCGTTCGCGGCCGAGCTCGGCGTGACGCTTTTGGTGAAAGGCGAGCACGACATCGTCTCGGACGGGGACAGAACCCGCCACAACCGCACCGGCAACCCCGGGATGACGGTCGGCGGAACCGGCGACGTCCTCGCCGGCGCGACGGCGGCGATGGCCTGTGTCCTCGATCCCCTGCCGGCGGCATCCCTCGGCGCGTACGCGAACGGTCGCGCCGGCGATATCGTCGTCGAGGGTTTCGGGTACGGCTTAGTTGCGAGCGATCTCCTCGAGGCGCTCCCCCGGGCGCTGTGGCCGAACGACGAGTAGGCCCGATGGTTTCTTCGCTCAGGGGACGAAGAGTCCGGTATGAGCGACCGATCCGATCTGACACACGTCACGGAGGAGGGCGACGCACAGATGGTCGACGTGGGCGAGAAGCCCGACAGCGATCGCCGTGCCGTCGCCCGGGGGCGGATCGACCTCCGGCCCTCGACGGTCGAGGCGATCGAGGCCGACGACGTCGGGAAGGGCGACGTGTTGGCCGTCGCCCGCGTCGGCGCGATCCAGGCGGTCAAACACACCTGGGAGACGATCCCGATGTG
>CAZWZX010000080.1:0-10637 GCA_964638655.1 uncultured Natronomonas sp. | reverse complement strand
AAGCGACACCTCGATGAGCCGTCGGGTCAGTTACCGAACCGAAAATCCCCGGCACGATCCGAGCGGATCCGACAGGCACATGAGGTCCCCTACCGAACCGTTTCGAGCGTACAGAGTGTCCGGGGAACGAACGGCGTCGTCCGGAAACAACCGACACCGGTTTCGGGGTCCGATCGAGCCGACCCCGCCACGCAGGAGGCTAACGACATGAGTGGACAGACACAGCGACAGCACGACGGAGTGGTAGCGTGAGCAGAGTGCCGATCGCGGGCGTCGGAATGACGAGATTCGGCAAACAGAGCGAGCGGACATCGCGGGATCTCTTCGCTGAGGCCGCGAGCATTGCCTACGACGACGCCGGACTCTCTCCGGCGGACGTCGACGAGGTATTCTACGGGAATTACATGGGCGAACTCGCCGAAGGGCAGGGCCATACGGGACCGCTGGCGGCGGAGGCGGCCGGCGTCACCGCCCCCGCGACGAGGATCGAGAGCGCCTGCGCCTCGAGCGGTGCGGCGGTCCGGCACGGCGTCAACCGAATCCGAAACGGGGACTGCGACGTCGCGTTGGTCGGCGGGGCCGAACGGATGACGAACCTCTCGACCGCGGAGGCGACGGCCGGGCTCTCGGCCGCGGCCGACGCCCTCTGGGAGATCAACGCCGGGATGACGTTCCCCGGAGCCTACTCGCTCATGGCCAACCGCTATTTTCACGAGCACGGCGGATCGCGGGAGGATCTCGCCCACATCGCGGTCAAGAACCACGAACACGCCGTCGAGAACGACCTCGCCCAGTTCCAGCGGTCGATCGATATCGAGGACGTCCTCGAGGCGCCGTCGGTATGCTCGCCGTTCGGCCTCTACGACTGCTCGCCGATGAGCGACGGCGGGAGTGCCGCCCTGCTGGTCAGCGAATCCTTCGCCGAACGACGCGATCTCGATCCGGACGTCGCGATCGCCGGAACGGGGCAGGGCGGCGATCGGATGGCGCTGCAGGATCGCGCCTCGATGGCGGCGTCGCCGGCCGCCGAACGGGCCGCGGCGCAGGCGTACGCGGACGCCGGTATCGGACCCGACGACGTCGACGTCGCGGAGGTCCACGACTGTTTCACCGTCGCGGAGGTCCTCGCGATCGAGGCGCTCGGTTTCTACGATCCCGGCGACGGGATCGACGCCGCGACAGCCGGCGAGACGGCGGCCGCCGGCGAGTTGCCGATCAATCTCTCGGGCGGGCTGAAGGCGAAGGGTCACCCGGTCGGCGCGACGGGGTGTGGACAGATATCCGAACTCACGAAGCTTCTTCGCGGCGACCACGTCAACAGCGACGCCGTGAGCGACGCCGAGATCGGTCTCACCCACAACGCGGGCGGGACGGTCGCGAGCTGTGTCGTGAACGTGCTGGAGGTGATCAGATGACGGACACCGTCCGCGATCTCGGCTACGACGACTTCCTCGATGCGCTCGCCGAGGGCGAGCCGTTCTATCTCGAAAGCGAAAGCGGTAACGGCTATCTTCCCCCACGGCGGATCGATCCCGAGAGCGGCGACCGGGAGTTCACGGAAAAACCGCTTCCCGACACCGGCGAGATCCTGACGTCGACGGTCACCCACGTCGCCGGTCCGCCCTTCGCGGAGGACGCCCCGTACGTCGTCGCGATCGCCGATTTCGGACCAGTCCGGCTCACCGGACAGGTCCGTGGGGTCGAACGCGAGGCCGTCGAGATCGGACAGGCGGTTTCGGCGACCGTCGGGACCAACGAGGCCGGCGAACGTCTCGTCGTCTTCGACCCCGTCTGAGCGCCCCGTCGGACTCTCCCGGAGTCGATCAGGAGTCCTCTCGCGGCGGGCCGCCGCCCGTACGTCGGATACCCCGTTTCGAAGCCGAGTGCGTCGCACAGAAACAGATGTAGCCGTTCGGTTACGGCTCGCGAGAGCCTAACGGTTCTCCCTTCGATCAGACCGTTTCGACGCCGGTGATCTCGAAGCGCGCGCCGCCCTCGGCGCTTTCGGTGGCGCCGATCTCCCAGCCGTGGGCGTCGGCGATCTGCTCGACGATCGCGAGCCCGAACCCGCTTCCCCCCTCGGCCACCGAAAACCCGGGTTCGAAGACGACGTCCCGCTGGTGTTCGGGGATCCCCGCCCCGTCGTCGGCCACGTAGAAGCCGTCCGGATCGATCTCGCCCACCCGGACCGTCACGTCCTCGGCGCCATGCTCAACGGCGTTCCCGAATAGGTTCTCGACGACGTGTCTGAGCCGTTCCGGGTCCGCGCGGATCGTCAGCTCAGTCTCGACTCGAAGCTCCGTCGTCTCGGGTGTGACGGTCCTGAAACAGCGCTCGGCGAGGGTGCCGAGATCGACCGGTTCCGTCTCGTCGACGATCTGCCCCTCCCGAGCGAGCGCCAGGGTCCCGTCGATGATCTCCTCCATCCGGTCGAGGGCGTCCCCGATCGCCGGGAGATGCTCGCTGTCACAGTCGTTCATCGCCATCTCGAGTCTGGCGTCGGCGACCGTGATCGGCGTCTGGAGGTCATGGCTGACGATGCTTGCGAACTCCTCTAACCGCTCGCTTTTCTGTTCGAGTTCGCGCTCCCGGCGTTTCCGGTCGGAGATGTCCCTGAAGTTGACGATGTAGCGATCGCCGCGGTAGGTCTTTTTCCCACCCATGACGGATTCGATCCACTGCCACGACCCGTCGGCGTGTTTGACTCGGTACTCCTGGGTCACGACTCCGTCCTCACTTCTCTCGATGACGTCCGAGAAACGCGATACGACCCGGTCTCTCTCGTCCGGGTGGATATATTCGGTCGCCGCCTCCCCGATTAGTTCGTCCTGTTCGTACCCGAGCACGCGCTCGACCGCCGGGCTCTGATACCGAATCGTCCCGTTCTCGTCGATGGCCGTGATGACGTCCGGCGAGTGTTTGAGGAACGACTGAAACCGGTCCTTGAGCTGTTCGAGTTCCAGCTTCCGACGCTCGAGCTCCTGGCTCGCCCGGTACTGCTCGACCGCGTTCGTGATCCGGTTGGCGAGAAGCGAGTAATGTCCCGTCCCCTGCTGTTTCTGGAGGTAGTCCGTCACACCGCTCGATATCGCTTCGCTCGCGATGTCCTCGCTCCCTCTCCCGGTCAAAAGGAGGAAGGGCAACGACTCGTGTTCCTCGCGCACGGCCCGCAAGAACTCCAACCCGTCCGTCTTCGGCATCGAGTAATCACTCACGACGCAGTCGATCGGCTCCGATCCGATCGTTTCGAGACCGCTTTCGGCGTCGTTCGCCTCGATCACCACGATCCGGTCCGATTCCCGCTCGAGCATCGTCGACATCATCTCGGTAAAGGAGGGATCGTCGTCGACGTAGAGCACTCGAACGGTCCCGGTTATCGATTCCATTTGACGTACCACGGGCTCTCCCCGTCTTGTGCCCCCATTCTTGTAGAATGTACGGACGACTGTATATAAATTACCGGCACCGTCTCGAAGAGCGATACGTCCACAAAATTTATATATTATACCGAGAGCCGGCCAATTAAAGAGCCGAAAGTCCTATCCAGCGACATGGATCTCTCGGAGATCGTCCGCCGTTCGCTTGCGACCCTCGGGCGGCGCCCCGGGGAGCTTCTGTCGTGGTACGTCTTCGGCGCCGCGGTGCCGGTCGTCGCCCGAGCGATCGTCGTGATCGGCGTCGGCGTGAGCTATCTCTTTCTCGCGCTCTCCGGCCGGCTCGAGACGCTCGAACGGGCGATCGCGGCGGGCGAACTCGGGCCGCCGCCGACGGACGGAAGCGAGGAGGCGATCCAGGCTTGGTTCGAGGCGACGCTACCGCATCTCGAGGGGCTTTTCTCACCGTTCGTCGGGGCACCCATCGCGGCGAGTCTGTTCGTCGCCGTCTCGGTCTTCGTCCCGCTGTATTTCGCGACCGCGGCCGCCCGGATCGCCGCCTGCGACGCCCGGCTCGACGGCGATGGGGGGATCGCCCCCGGTCTCGACGGTGCCCGCCGGTACTGGACGAGCTTTCTCGCTCTGTTCGTCCTCGAGGCGCTGGTCTGGATCGGGTTCGCCTTCGTCGCCCTCTTCGGGCTTCTCCTCGCGGGCTTTTTCGGACCGATAGGCGCGATATTCGCGTTCGGCACCTTCGCCGGACTGTTCGTCGCTCTCGCCTTCGTCCGACTCCTCTTTGCGTTCGCGCCGATCGCCGTCGTCGCCGACGACGCCTCCGCGGCCGACGGGCTCCGGTCCGCCTTCGGGTTCCTCCGGACCGACCCCGCCGTCGCGTTCGTGTATGCGGCTCTCGCCGCCCTCCTGTTGTCGGGACTCGGAGTTTTCGGCGTCGGTCTGTCACTTCTGGGAGCCGGGAGCGTCGTCGCTCTGCTCGGACTCTTCGTTGTCTCGCCGTTCCTCGATCTCCTGAAAACCGGCGTCTACAAGAACGCGAGCGACGGCCTCCAGCCGCCGGTCCCGGCGTCAGGTGGACTCGGCGAACGGTTCGGTTCGGGACTCCGTCGCGGGCTCCGCGAGATGACCGGCTTCGTCCGCGAGACGCCCGGACTTCACGCCGTCGCCGCGATATCGCTTCTCGCCGGATTCGCTTCGGGCTATACGATCGTTGCACCGCTCGACGGCACCGTTACGACCTCCGTCGCCGCCCGGACCGACGAACTCGTCTTCGGGGTGGCCGCCATCGATTTCTTCGCGAACAACTGGTCCGTCGCACTCTCGCTCGCGTTCTCCGGCTTCGCGTTCGGCGCTCCGGCGCTCGTTTCACTTTGGTTCAACGGCCTCGTCTTCGGCGCCGTGGGACGGCTGGAGATCGCACCGCTCGAACTCGTCGCGTTCGTCGTTCCGCACGGTCTCTTCGAGATCCCCGCCATTCTCATCGCCGGTGCCGTCGGGATCCGTCTGGGAATCGTCGCCTGGCGCGCCGCCGGGGGGCGTACCGATCGATCGACCGTCATCGAAGAGATCCGACGGGGTTTCTGGGTGCTCGTCGGCGTCGGCGTCCTTTTGGCCATCGCGGGGCTCATCGAGGGGGTTTTCAGCCCCTACTACTACGATCTGCTCTTCTGATCGATACGTCCGAAGTGTTCTCCGGTCCGAGAACGTGAATCTCCGCCCCAACGAGCGTCGGGACGCGGACGGGCTCCGACGGTTCACTTTTCGAACCGCCGGATATCGACGTCCGCATCGGGCTCGTAGACGTACCGCTGTGCGTCACCGAAGACGTAGTACCGGGATCGTTCGAGGTCCTCGATAACCCGTTCGTCGATATCGATGGCGATGTCGACGAGATCCTCGAGCGTGTCGGTACGGACGTACTCGTCCGTGGTCGACCACTCGTTGACTCGAGCCCTCGAGATCCAATCGTCGAGTTCCTTACGGCTCTCGGCGAACTCGAGGTCTTTCCGCTCGGCGTCAGTCAACGCAAAGACGTCCCTGTACCGACCGACCCCGAGACCGATCGCTCCCAGAACGCCGACGAGTATCAACAGCGGCCCGGAGACGTTTCGCGGCGTCCCGTACGTCCGTTCGGTAACCACGGTTCCCGGCCGCTGGTGCGTCTCGGAGCCGGTCGCTTCGGTTTCGACGGTGTAGACGTCCCCCCCGGGTTCGATCCCGACGGAGTACGTGTTCGTGTGCGGCTCCGATTGCCCGTCGATCGTCGCCTCGGCCGCGATCTCGTGTTCGATATCGATCTCGGTGGTGCCCACCGCGGCTCCCAGCTCCGCTTCGATGCGTTCCACCTCCGCAGCCAGTTCCGGTACGTCCACCGAGACCGTCCTTTCGACCCCCTCGTCGGGTTCCAGAGTCGCGCTGAAACTGTCGAGTTGCTCGTCGGTCCGCCAGAGTTCGTCCCCGTCCTCGTCGACCGACCGGAGTACGAGCGTCGATTCGCCGTCGACGTCCAGTTCCCCGCCGTCGGCCACGAACTCGTACCGGATGTCGATATCGAGAACCGGCGCGATCTGCGTGTAATACATCGATCGGTCGACGAGCGTCGTTCCGGTCGGGAACACGGTCGTTCCGTTGACGACGGTCGCACCGTGTGTGACCTCACCGGGCGTCCCCCACTCGGCGACCGTCACCTGCTGGGTTTCCGTCCCGGGTTCGACGTGCGTCGTGTACACAAGCGCACCCCCCAACAGTACGAAGGCGACACAGAGGACGACGAGCACCGGAAGGTACCGGTCGATGAGCCGCCTGAATTTCAGCGCCCGCAGATCCCCCATTCAGTGTGTCACTCACACGGGGAGTATAAAAAATATTGTGCGAGTCTTCGGCCCCGTATCAGCTGCGTTCGGGCTCGCGGAACCGAACCGGCTGTGTGCCGGTCAGGGCGATCCCGAGGACGAACAGCCCGCCGCCCATCGCCGCACTCGTCGCGAGTATCGGCAGCCACGGGTGGATCGAGAAAAGCGGGACGATAAGACCTCGCGGGAGGACGGCGAAGTACCGGTACTCCTCGACGTACTGCGGGTAGAACCCGGTCTCCGGCGGCGCCTGGAGGCTGACCGTGACGTTCTGTTCGCCGCCGCGATCCATCCGCCCCGCTTTCGGCTCTACGTCGACGTTCGCGCTGGCCGGTCTGTGGAACGTGTACACCGGAAGCTGTCCGGGATTCACCGCTCGGTAGGTCAGCTCGTCGGACTCCCCCGTCGGAATCGTCGTGGGGTCCTCGGAGTCGAACTCGGCGCTCACGATCCCGTACTCCTGGGTGTCGGACATCGCCACCATCGTCGCTCCCGAGGCGAGCGCGATGAAAAGCGCCACGGCGAGAACGAGTCGTCTCGGATCGTAGACGTCCTTTCGGTCGGTCTCGCGGGACCGGTCGCGTTCCTCCCGCGTTTCGGCCTCCTCGTCGTCGAAGACCGCGCCGATGCCGAGCACCCCCAAACCGAGCGCGAGCATCAGCAACGCGAGCCCCTCGGTTCCGAGGAACAGGCGCGTGTTGAACGTCGTCGCGAGCGTTCGCTGGACGGATTCGACGACCCCAGCCATCGCCGTCGAGGCCGTCCCGAGCCCGGGGATCACGACGACTTCGCCGTTTACCTGCAACGCGGTGGCGACGATCTGGCCGTCCGTCACCGGCGGCTCGTCGCCGTCCTGATCGGTGAAGGGGTTCGCGTCCCCTTGGGTGATGTAGCCCTCCTCGGTCCTGTCGACGACCCGGTGGGTCGTCAACCCGCCGCCCTGGAGCTGTTGTGCGTCGAAGACGATCACGTCGCCCTCCGTGATCTCCCCGGAGAGCTCGGCGGGGACGGCGACGAACCCGTCGCCGGGCTCCATGGTCGGCTCCATGCTGCCGGTCTCGACGAAACTCAACAGTATCGGCTGGCCGAGGAAGGCTCCCGCAAAGAGGGAGACGAGAACGAGGGCGACGAGCAGCTGTAGCGCCCATCGACCGGCCTGGACAATCCCCATCCGCGCCGACGTTCGATCGCCGTGAACTTAACTCGACCGCTCTATCGCGGCTGCGGCCCCGAGAGCGGACCGGACAGCGGTAGCGTCAATCGTGCGACCGTTCGCGACGTGTCGGGGCGGGAGCGGACGAGAACGCCAAAGGTCGAACGGCGCGTGCCGAAGATCGAACGGCGCGAACCGATCTACTCGGCGTCGAAGAACAGAAGGACCGCGACGTAGCTACTCAGAAACCCGAGCGTGTACCCCAAAAAGTGCGTGTACGTGTTCACGAGCCCGGACTCGGAGAGCGGGTTCGGTGGAAACGCCGCTATCAACGCGACGAGAAAGACGACCATCGACCAGACGCCGAGCTCGACGAACCCCGGCGGCGGCCCGCGAAGCGTCGAGCTATCGATCCCAAAGCGCCGAAGCGACACGCCGTAGGCGACGACTGCGAGGGCCGCGACGCCGATCAACACGCCGGCGAGATGTGGCCGGACAGCGGCCGCCCCGAGCGGTATCACGGCGATCAGGCCGAGGAAAAACAGCCCGCCGGCGACGTCGCGTCGGGCGGCGTCGACGACGTCGAACCGACGTCGGACGTATTCCGCGAACGCCACCGGGAGGTAGCCGACGAACGAAAGCGCCAGTCCCGAGGCCCCGAGCGAAAGCGCCTCACGGGGAACGGCGAGGTTCAGCCCCGACAACACGAACGGGAACGAAACGAAGACGACGACGAAGACGGTGTAAAACAGCTGTCGCCGTCCGGCCAGCGCCGACAGGGCGTAGACCGTCGGGACGACGAGGAGATACGTCGCGAGGTTTCGAAACAGGTGTTCGCCGCCGGCGTGGACGAAGTTCGCGGCGAACGCCGTCAACAGATCCGGCTCGGTATACGAAAACGCCAGTTGCTCCCGGAGTTCCCACGGAAGGAGCCAAAGCCCGACGAAAACCGCCGCCGGAAGCAGTACGCACGCCACGTCGAGGGGGCGAACTGACCGCCGTAGTGCGGCCCCGAACGGCTCGTCCGTGACCGTCTCGGATCGCGCCGTCGGGGAGGACCGATCGTCGGTCGCCGCCGTCATGTGATTTCCGCGTTTTCGATGGACACGTCAGCCACTCACCCTTCGAATGCGGTAGACGTACACAAGCGACAGGGCCCCTCCCGCAATTCCGACAACACCCAGCGAGGCCGACGAGCCGCCCCCGGAGAGCTCGAGCAGGCCGGGGGCGACGTCTTCGCTCCCGGCGTCGGCGTTATCGCTCTCACCGCCAGTCGTCGCCTCCGAGGGGCTCCCGCCGGCGGTCGTGTCCGACCCGGTTCCGGCCGCCGTCCCGTCGCCTCCCTCGCTCGTCTCTCCGCCCGTCCCGTCTCCCTCGGTGGGTTCGGTGTCGGTCTCTCCGTCCTCCGCCCCGTCGGCGCTCGAACCGAGGCTGAAACTGTCGGTGTCCGAAGCGAGCGTCTCGAAGACGCTCCCGTCGTCGACGCTCGCTCGGACGACGAACCCGCCGATAGCTTCCGGATCGTCCTCGCCGGTGGTATCGATCTCCATTCCGACCGGGACGTCCTCGCCCGGTTCGAGTTCGACGCCGTCCTCGCGGGTCTCCATCGCCGATGATCCCGCCGCGTCGGCGTCGTAGAACGTCACGGAGTCATCCTCGAGGACGGTACTCTCGGCGCCGGTTTCGCCTGTCTTTTCGATCCAGACGGTCGCGTCGCTCTCGGCCCCGTTCCGGAGCAGGTTCTCGACGGTGAACACCGCGCCGAGATCGGTGACTGCGTCGTCGTTGACGCCCTCGGCGCCGCTTTCCTCGCCCGCGACCACGATCGAGATCTCGCCGTCGCCGCTCTCCTGGACGTAGGCGTTCTCGCCGCCCGCCGGCTGGAGTTCGAGCGTGTCGACGTCCTCGTAGGTGACGGTGTCCGCGCCGGTACCGACCACAGCCGGGGCCCCAAACAGCACCGCGAGACAGACGAACAAGTACCAGCGCCGCCGCATCGCTCGACCGTACGCACTTCCGGCAGTTAAGTATGTCCTACCCGTGTCGATCACAGGCCCCGCCTGAAGCCGAAGACCCGCGACATCGTCCCCGAACGATCACGGTGATTTATATACCTCGAATCGCGCGAGGCGGTAGGTGGGTTATAAACGGTTCCGACCCTTTCGAGGCCGTAACACGGTCGGTATCGGCGGTTGAGTCGCGGTTCAGATATAGGTGCACGGAACGAAAAGCGGCCGGTGCGGGGTGGGGATGGGGGATGGTGGGTCGAAAATCCGTCGTGCACCGGCCACGCTGCCATCGCTGACAGCGCGTGTGAGTACGTGTCTCGGGGTTATAAATATGGACGTCTTAGCAGGTGCCCGTTCGGATATATATGCATATGCTTTCGGGGATCTCCTCGTCGTAATTCTCGGACGGTACCCGTGTTATAATTGAACAGGTGTTACTCGAACAGGGAGTGCCCGAAATGCACACAGGCAATTTCTGATTCCCGCCTACGTTTTTATAATTTATAAGCATCTCTCCGGAGCTATCCACTACCACCGAACCGTCCGGGAGCGCCCGGATCAACGCGCGATACCGTCCGGAACACTAATATCTCGGATCGGAAACGTCACGACAACTGTGAGCCCTCCACGGACGGACACTCGATCCCCGTCGTCGGATCGACGGCGGGAACCGAACGACCTGCGGAGCGACGAGCGGGCAGTCTCGAAAGTCGTCGGCGTCGTGCTGTTGGTCGCGATCGCGATCGCGCTGTCGGCGGTCGTCGCCGGGATGGTGAGCGGCTTTTCGGGGCAGTTACAGGAGCCCGCCCCACAGCTGTACGCCGAGTTCGACTACGACGACGACGTCGGGGACGCGGCCGAGGAGTACGGACTGGACGTCGAGGGCGTCAACGAGGAGGACATCGACGAGGTCGTCACGCTCGGCCACGGCGGCGGCGACGGGGCCGACACGTCGAAGCTCTATTTATATATGGAGGCCACGGATGCCTCCGGTGACACAGTTACGTGGGAGTCGACGTGGGACGAAGCCAGGGAGGATGCCGACAACGTCGCGAGCGCCGGCAACGAGTTCTACTTTTATACCTGGGGTGACGCCACGCTCGCTGACGGCAACGTACAGATCGTCTGGCGGGACGACTCCGGGGTCGACACGATTCTCGCAGAATGGGACGGACCGCAGAGGTGAGGGAGGCGGGAGTTATCCGCCGCCACCGCCGCCGTCTCCGTTTATAGT
>CAZWZX010000079.1:0-10735 GCA_964638655.1 uncultured Natronomonas sp. | reverse complement strand
TCGAAGCGGAACGGCGACGGAGGAGCCGTGGAGCGAGGGAGGGGCCAAATGTCCGGGAAAGAGGTCTCGAGGCGAATGGTGAGCGAAGAACTCCCTCGAGCCATGTCGGCCCGATCGATCGACCGCTGTTTATAAACGAACACCGAGCAAAAACGACCGTATGGACGCCGAACGATTCATCGAAACGGTGCGAAGCGAAAACGAGACGGCCCTCTCGAGGCTCGGCTCCTCGAAGTCGCTGTACGCGGATACCGCGGGCGAAATGGAGGCGACGGAGGTGCTTCGAGCCGCCGCGACGGCGGAGTATCACGCCGCCGAGACCTACGAGTCGTGGGCCGAGACCGAGTCCGACGACGTCGGTTCGGCCTTCGCCGGGACCGCACGCGAAGAGCGAAACCACTACGAGACTGTCGTCGGCGAACTCGACGAACACGATCCCGGCGAGGTCCCGGCGATCCAGTCGTATCTCCGCGGACTCGACGGGACGATCGAACGGCTCGGCGGGTTCGTCGGCCGGACGGTCGCCGCGGAGAAATCGAAGACCCAGGTCACCGGTTTCTTCGTCGGGAACGCCGATCCACAGACGGCGGAGCTGTTCCGGTCGATGGACGGCGACCTCGAGGCCCAGTTACAGCGAGCGGGCGAGCTACTGGAGGCCGTCTGCCGCGACGAATCGGACTTCGAACGGGCGCTCGAAGCCGCAACCGGTGCGATCCAGGCGGCGTACGACGAGTACACGGATCGGCTCGAATCGATGGGTGTGAACCCGAAACCGGTCTGTTGAGCCTTCAGAAGCCACGGGACCGGTCCGTAGTTTCCCACAATTACATATACTGGAGGGGATTGTACGTCGCATATGGATATCGGCCTGCAATCCGTCATCGAGTTCGAGACCGAGCGGGACCTGCGCGGTATCGGCGACGAACTGATCGCGCAGACGCGGCTGGCCGACGAGGCCGGATTCGATCTCATCAGCGTCAGCGAACACCATTTCACCGAGGAGCAGCAGTATCTGCTCAACGAGGCGATCCTCTCGCATCTCGCAGAACACATCGGCGATATGCGTCTCGTCTCGACGCTAATTTTGCTTCCCTATCACAACCCCGCCCGGATCGCCGAGCTGGGGGCAACGCTGGATCTTCTCACGGACGGGGAGTTCAGTATGGGTGTCGGTCTCGGCTATCGGCAACAGGAGTACGACGTCTTCGGCGTCGACCGGGAGGACGCAGTCGGCCGGTTCGTCGAGGGGGTCGAGATCATCGAACGGCTCTGGACGGAGGATTCGGTGACCTACGACGGCGAGCACTTTCAACTCGAAGACGTCTCGATTCGACCACAACCCATCCAAGAGCCTCGACCGCCGATCTGGACCGGAGCGAGCAACGAATCGAGCGTTCGCCGCGCCGCCCGTATGGCGGATACGTTCGTGGGCGCACACGTCCCCTTCGACCTCGCGAAACGACAGACCGATGATTACCGGGACGAACGTCAAAAGCAGGGCCTCGACGAGGGGGAGGTCGGGTTTATAAGGGAAGCGTACGTCGCCGAGACGACGGAAGCGGCCGAAGAGATCGTCAAAGAGCCGCTGATGGGGAAATACGAGAGCTACAGCGACTGGGGACAGGACGACGTCATCGGCGGCGACGACTTCGCCTCGCCGTGGGAGAAACTGCGCCACGAGCGGTTCCTCGTCGGCACGCCCGCCGAGGTCTGTGAGGGGATCGAACGGTACAAGGAGGCGATGGACGTCGATTACATCTTCGTTCGGACCCAGTTTCCCGGCATCGACTTCGAGGACGTCCACGACTCGATCGAGCTGTTCGGCGACGAAGTTATCCCCCACGTCTGACCGAGTGATCGTTCCGCCGCCCGTCGGGGCGGAAAAAGCGACCACGTTTATTAACTCCCGCTGAGTCGGGCGGGGTATGCGAGCAGTCCGTCTCTCAGAACACGGTGGTCCCGACGCGCTCGAGGTCGAAGAGATCGATCGCCCCGAACCGAGCGAGGCCGAACTCCTCGTCGAGATCGAGGCGGCGGGCGTCAACCCCGTCGACACGTACTTCCGCGACGGATCGTACGAGCCCGTCGGTCTCCCCTTCACGCCGGGCGTCGATTTCGCCGGCACCGTCGCCGAGGTCGGCGGGGGAGTCGAGGGGTTCGACCCCGGCGACCGCGTCTACGGGACCGGGATCGGAAACGGCGAGTTCCAGGGTGCCTACGCCGAGTACGCCGCCGTTCCGGTCGACCGCGTCGTCGAACTTCCGGCGGGTGCCTCTCTCCTCGAGGCCGGCGGAGCGGGCGTCGCCGCCTGTACCGCGTGGCAGTCGTTGATCCATCACGCGAACCTCGATCCCGCGGAACACTGTCTGGTCCACGGCGGTTCCGGCGGCGTCGGTCACGCCGCCGTCCAGATCGCGGCGGCCGTCAGCGCCCGGACGATCGCAACCGCCGCCCCGTCCTATCACGACACGCTCTCCTCGCTCGGCGCCGAGACGGTCCTCGATTACGGTCGCGAGGATCTCGCCGACGCGGTCCGAGAGGCCTCGAACGGCGGCGTCGACGTCGTGCTCGATCACCGACTCGACGACTATCTGCAGTTCGACGCCGACGTCGCCGCGACCGGCGCGACCGTCGTCGGAATCGGGGAAAACGACCCTGAACCCGCCTTCTCGAACGTCGCCGGGGCCAGAGCGAATGACGTCGAGTATCGGTTCATGATCATGTTCAACGCGCCGGATCTCCGCGTTCCGCTGCGGGGTGTCGCTCACCTCATGGATCTCGACAGACTCTCGATCGAGGTCGCCCGAAGCTACGACTTGGAGGAGGCCCCGCAGGCACAACGCGACGTGATGAACGAGAGCTTCCTCGGGAAACTCGTCATCGAACCGTAGGCGATCGGTCCGTTTTCGACGCTCAGCCACGCCCCTTTTGAGGAGTAATACGAACGGGCACGCATATACGAACGGACTCTCTATGTGACGCTATGACCGAAGGATGTTCCCCGGATTCGGGCTGGTTTACCGGCGTTTCCCCCGACAGCCCGGAGGACGCCATCGCGGCGATCCGGGACGGGTCGGCGGAGACGGTTCGGGCGTGGCCGGAGCTGGCGGTTGAGTCGGGGTTCGCCGATTCGGAGGCAGACTACTACGACGCGTTACACGAGGCGACGATGGCGGCGACGCGGGCCGCCGTCCGGGAGGCCGAGACGGCCGATGACAGACAGCTGATTCACATCGTCAGGGCCATGGACGACTGCGAGCGCGTTGCGAACGAACTCGCCGAACGCGTCGCCGAGTGGGCCGGGAGCAAGCGAGACGACGCCGAAACGGGAGTCAGCTACGCCAAATCGTTGGCCGAAGAGGACGCCGACGGCGCCGACGGCGCGCTCGTCTCGCTCGCTCGCCGGGTCCGGGATCTCGACGACGAGACGGAAGCGCTCCGGGCGCACGTAGAGCGGACCGCTCCCGAGGTCGCGCCGAACCTCTCTTCGCTTGCGGGGCCGGTCCTGGCCGCCCGTCTCATCGCGCTCGCCGGCGGGCTGAAGGAACTCGCCCGGAAGCCGGCCGGAACGGTGCAGGTTCTGGGCGCCGAGGAGGCGCTTTTCGCACATCTCCGCGGCCACGCCCCCTCGCCGAAACACGGCGTCATCTTCGTCCACGAGGCGATTCAGGGGACCGCCCCCGAACACCGCGGATCGGCGGCGCGGGCGCTGTCCGGAAAGCTGGCGATCGCCGCCCGGGTCGATCACTACTCGGGGGAGAGAAAGCCCGAACTGAAGGCGGAACTCGACGGGCGGATCGGGCGGATCCGGGGGCGCGATACAGAATGAGGCTCCCCGAGGGTGTCGAACGTCGGTCCTTCGGCGGCGAGGAGCGGTTGGCTACCCGTGGCGAACCGGTGTACGGCGAGCCGACTGTGGAGGGGTGGCGACGGTGGGATCCCCACCGATCGAAGCTCGGAGCCATGCTGGAACACGGGATGGAGACGGGGCTTTCGGGCGGGGAGACGGTGCTCTATCTCGGCGCGGCGGCCGGAACGACGGTGAGCCACGTCGCCGATTTCGCCGGCCCGACGTACGCCGTCGAGTTCGCCGCCCGCCCGACGCGGGATCTGTTGGATGCCGCCGAGCCGCGGTCGAACCTCTTCGCACTCTTAAAGGACGCCAGAAAGCCCGAGACGTACGCGCACGTCGTCGAGCCCGTCGAGACGGTGATACAGGACGTCGCGACGCGGGGACAGGCGAAGGTCGCACTCGCGAACCGGCGGTTCCTCGAGGCGGACGGTCGGCTCGTCTTGGCCATAAAGGCCAGAAGCGAAGACGTCACCTCCGAGCCGGATGCGGTCTTCGAGACCGTCCTCGGAACGCTCGGGGACGGTTACGAGATCCTCGAGACCCGTTCGCTCGAACCGTTTCACGAGGATCACCTCGGGGTCGTGGCGCGGCCGAGGTGACCGGCGACGATCTGAGTGCGGGTTCGGGGCGGCGATCGCGTCACGGAAGACCGCGGACGTATGGTATTTAATGGTCCCCGATCAAGCACACATCGATGGATTTGGGTTCGCGCGAAGCGTTTGACCGGATGGGAACGCTCGGTATCGAAGAGGAGTTCTTTATCGTGGACGACGCCGGACGACCCACTTCCGGTACCGACGAACTCGTTTACGAGAGCGAGCCGCCCGAGATCCTCGAGGGACGGCTCGATCACGAGCTTTTCAAGTTCGTCATCGAGACGCAGACGCCGACAGTCGAATCGCTCGGGGCGGCCCGAACGGCGCTCGAAGACGTCAGGTCCGCGCTCGTCGAACACGCCAACCGACACGGTTTCGAGATCGCGGCGGCCGGGCTGCACCCGGCGGCGAAGTGGCGCGAACTCGAACACGCCGAAAAGCCGCGCTACCGCGAACAGCTCGATCGGATCCAGTATCCCCAGCACCGCAACACGACCGCCGGCCTCCACGTTCACGTCGGCGTCGACGACGCCGACAAGGCGGTCTGGATCGCCAACGAACTGCGGTGGTATCTGCCGATCATGCTCGCGCTCTCTTCGAACTCGCCGTACTGGAACGGCTTCGACACCGGCCTCGAATCCGCCCGGGCGAAGATCTTCGAGGCGCTCCCGAACACCGGGATGCCGACGGCCTTCGAGGACTTCGAGACGTTCCGGTCGTTCGAGCGGACGATGGTCGAGACCGGATCGATAAACGACCGCGGGGAACTGTGGTACGACGTCCGACCGCATTCGACCCACGGTACCGTCGAGGTCCGGACGCCCGACGGTCAGGCGGATCCGGAGTACGTCCTCGCGTTCGTCGAGTACACCGAAGCGCTCGTCGAGGATCTGGCGGCCAGATACGAGGACGGCGAGGGGGGGACGGACCACCGCCGGGAGCTCCTCGACGAGAACAAGTGGCGAGCGCTCCGATACGGCCACGACGCCGAGTTGCTCTCCGGAGACTGGACGGAGCCGATCCCGCTCGGAGAACTGATCGAGCGCGAGCGCGACCGACTCGGTGTCTCCGGGATCGTCGACGTCTTCGACGCCGAGAGCGGTGCGGACAGACAGCGTCGACTGCGAGCGGAGGGCGGCCTCGATGCGGTCTGTTCGGACCTCCTCCTCGACTAGGTGTAAACTCCCGTGACGTTTGAATGGAAGCGAAAGGTTATCAACGGTTCGAATAAATGTTCAATCAACCGATGGTAGAACGCGAACGGCTCCCGACTGGTCCACGGGACAGCTATGCTCCCTCCGATCGATCCGGACCCGCGACGGTGGTTTGACCGATGCGTCGCCTCCGAACGGTCGCGCTCGTTATCGCCCTGCTGTTCGTCGTCTCCGTGGTCGGTACGACGATCGCGATGGGACAATCGAACGGCGCGGGCGATCCGCTGTTCGTCAAGGGCGAACCGAAACTCGAAGTCGACCTTCCCGACGGAACCGTCGCTCCCGGACAAAAGGCCGAACTCGGTTTGCAGGTATCCAACGACGGGCGCGTCAGTCTCGGTTCACCGAGACAACGGGAGATCGTAACCGCAGCGCGAAACGTCCGTGTCGAGGTCGAGGGCGACGGGCCCTTCGAGGTCGAAACCAACAGACAGTCGATCGGGACGGTAACGGAAAACGAGCCACGTCCGCTGAATATCGGTCTCACCGTTCCGGAAGACGCCGAACCGGGAGAGTACGAACTGGAGATAGAGCTGCGCTACCGGCACACCTCGACGTTCAGCGAACGATCGGGAGTGACCAACGAACGAACGCGACGGGTGACTCGGACGGTTGACGTCGAAATCGCCGACGAACCGCGGTTCGAAATAACGGGCGTCTCGACGGACGCACAGATCGGAGACCGGGGCGTGATGGAAGCGACCGTCGAAAACGTCGGCACACAAAACGCCAGCGACGTCCGACTCGGGTTGGAAACCGCCAGTCCGAAGTTCCGGTTCGGCGCCGGGGAGAGCGAATCCGCCCTCGCCGGTGACCTCGGACCGGGCGACGAGGCCACGGTCAGTTACGATATCGTCGTCGACGGCGACGCCTCGGTCCGGGAGTTCGCTCTGGACGGAACGGTCCAGTTCACCGATCCGGACGGTGTCGACGGCGTCGACGACGGCCTCTCCGGCGGCGTCGAACCGGTCGCGAAACAGCGGTTCGGTCTCGACGACATCGAATCGACGCTCCGCGTCGGCGAGGACGGCCACCTCCGGGGAACGGTCACCAACGACGGGCCGACCGACGTCGGAAGCGTCGTCGTCCGGTTCGCCGACGAGTCGCCGAACGTCGTTTCGATAGAGAGTTCGGTCTCCGTCGGCGGCCTCGAGGCGGGCGAGTCCGCGGCGTTCGAACTGCCGATCGAGTTGACGCGGGAGGCCGAGGCGGTGCCGAGGAACTTCGATATGGCCGTCTCGTATCGGAACGCCGAGAACGAACGACGACTCTTCGAGGATCTCGACGCGGAGGTCGAGATCGGCGAGCGGCGAGACGAGTTCCTTCTCGATATCGACGATCGACAACTCGCCGCCGGCTCCTCGACGCTCGTCGACGTTCGGGTGACGAACAACCTCGACGAGCCCGTCGACAACGTCGAGGCGAAGCTGTTCACCGACGGACCGCTCAGCAGCGACGACGACGAGGGCTACGTAGAGCGACTCGATCCCGGCGAGACGACGACAGTGACGTTCCGGCTGAGCGCCGACGCCGATGCGACCCCGCGGACCTACCCGCTACAGATGGACTTCCGGTACGACGACGAGCGCGGAACCAGCAAGCTCTCGGACACCTATCGGACCGCAGTCGAGGTGACCGAGTCCGAAGAGGAGGGACCGCCGTGGCTTCTCGCCGGTGCGGCGATCGCGATCATCGCTCTCATCGGAGCCGCCCTCTACTGGCGTCGTACGCGGGGGTAAGCGTCGATGGATTCCGGCTCGTCGTTCGATAGGGTCGTCGAGCGGGTAAACGCGGTCGCGCTCGGACGGCCGCTGGCAGTCGTGGCCGTCTTCGCTTTGCTCACGGCGGTGATGCTCGGCGGCCTCCCGCTCATCGTCGTCGACGAGGAGGCGACCGACGCGTTCACGGAGGGACTCCCCGAACAGGAGGCGCTCGACTCGATCAACGACGAGTTCGGCGACCGCTTCGAGGAGGATCAGGGATCGACACAGCTCATCCACGTCGGCGATAACGTCCTCTCGAAACCGGAACTGGTTCGGAGTCTCGAGGTCTTAGAGCGCGCCGATAGACGCGCTTCGATCAGATACGAGAACGCCAACGGGCCGGCGGTCAGGGTTGCACAGTCGATCGATCCGACGGCGACGACGCCGTCGGAGATGCGGCGAACTGTCGAGCGGGCCTCCGAACGTGAGATCCGAGGTACGATCCGGGAGTTAGCGGACGACCCCGGGTTCAACACGCTTTTGGCCGAGGATTTCAACCCGACCTCGGCTTCCGCCTCCGCATCGCTCACACTCGTCTTTCACGACGTCGAGGCCGGACAGACGCAGGATCCGGAGGGAGGCGGGGATCTGCTTCAGGAGGTACAGCTGTCGATGGCGTCGATCGCCGACGACGCGGGCGGCGACATCCGCGTGTTCGGTTCGGGGATCATAAGCGACGAGTTCGGCAACATCATCGGCGACTCGTTGATCATCGTACTTCCGGTCGTGTTGCTCTTGATCCTCGCCTTTCTCGCGATCGCCTATCGGGATCCGATCGACCTGGTCCTCGGGCTGATCGCGTTGATCATGACGCTCGTGTGGACGTTCGGCACCGTCGGCTACGTCGGGATCCCGTTCGATCAGAACATGATCGCCGTCCCGGTCCTGTTGCTCGCGGTCGGGATCGACTTCGGGATCCACATCATCAACCGCTACCGCGAGGAACGGATCGAGGGGATCGATGCCCTCCCGGCGATGACGGAGGCCAACCGACAGCTGATCGTCGCCTTCTTCATCGTCGCGGTGACGACCGTGTTCGGCTTCGGCGCCAACGTCATCAGCGATCTGGGGCCCATCAGCAACTTCGGGTTGGTCGCGGCGATCGGGATCACGTACACGTTCTTCGTTTTCGGGCTCTTCTTGCCGGCGCTGAAGATCGCGACGGACCGGGGCCGTGCTCGCCTTTCGATTCCGGCGTTCGGGACGAGTCCGATCTCCTCGGAGGACTCCGCGTTCGGCCGGGCGCTATCCGTCAGCGCGACGGTGACGAGGGTCGCACCGGCCTTTTTCGTCGTGCTCGCGCTGGTGATCGGCGGCGGCGCGGCGGTCTACGGACAGGACGTCGATCGGTCGTTCGACACCGACGATTTCCTTCCGCCGGAGGAGCTACCGGCCTACATCACCGAACTCCCGGAGCCGTTCGCCCCCGGCGAGTACACCGTCACCGCGAACCTCAACCTGCTCGAGGATCGGTTCGCAGTCAGTCAAGACGACACCGCGATCATGTACGTCGTCGGGCCCTTCGAGGAGGATCACGCCCTGGAGTCTATCCATCGGACGAACGAAGATCCACCGGACTCCTTCTCGGAAACCGATCGGCGGGCCGAGTCACAGAGCATACTCACGGTGATACAGGCCCACGCCGAGCGGGATCCCGAGTTCGCCGCCCTCGTCGAGCGGAACGATCGATCCGGCAACGGCGTTCCGGACCGGAACCTCGATCGGATCTACGACGAGCTGTTCGCTTCCGCTTCCGGCGCCCGAGCCGGCGAATTCCTCACGGACGACCGTCGGGCAGCGAAGATCGAGTACTCCGTCGAGAGCGACGCCGGGCAGGCGGAGATCTCCGCCGACGCCCGATCGTTCAGCGATGAGTTCCGCTACAGCGCCACCGCGACCGGCGGCGTGATCGTCTTCAACGCGATCTCCGACCAGATATTCTCCTCGGCCATCCAGAGTCTGATCACGGCGATCGCGCTCACGAGCGTCTTTCTCGTCATCGTCTACGGCGTCCTGGAGCGGCGCCCGATGCTCGGTCTCGTCAATCTGTTTCCGATCCTCGTGACGGTCGCGCTGTTGCTCGCGACGATGCGGGCGATCGGTCTCCCGTTGAACGCTCTGACCGCGACGCTGCTTTCGATCACGATCGGCGTCGGGGTCGCCTACTCCGTCCACGTCACACACCGGTTCATAGACGAGTACAACATGACCGGCGATACCTATCTCTCGTTGCGGACGACGCTCAGCGGCACCGGGGGCGCGCTGACGGGCAGTATGCTCACCACGTCGATCGGGACCGGCGCACTCGTGTTGGCGATCACGCCGGTGCTCGGCAACTTCGGACTGTTGATGGCCGTGAGCGTTCTGTATTCGTATCTCACCGCCATTCTCGTGTTACCGCCGACGCTCTTCGTCTGGAGCCGATACGCCTGAGCGGGACGTTTCGATCGGATCGCTCACCGCCGTCGGGAACGTCATAGGATTTATATCTGGTAACACCCTGTGTCCGGCTGAATATAACCCATGTCTACCGATGATCCCTCCGACGACGGACACGAGACGGCCGTCGATGGCGACGGCGAGTGTGTGCGCGATCGGCTGGAACAGGAGGCTGAACGGGCGGCTGAGGGGTTCGACGAGGGGGTTGTCGATCTGCTTTCGTGGGTGCTCGACACCGAGACGCGGGCCCGTATCTACGTCTATCTCAGACAGAACCCCGGCAGTACCAGCGAGGAGGTCGCCGAGGGGACCGGACTCTACCCGAGCACCGTCCGGGAGGCGCTCGCGGAGCTTCACGACGAGGGGAAAGTCAAACGGGGCAAACGCGAGTCCGGAAGCGCCGGCAACAACCCCTACGAGTACACCGCGATGGCGCCGAGCGAACTGGTCGGAAGCGTCGTCGGGGAGATCCAAGACGAGCTCAACACGGTGTTCAATCTCGATTCGCATCTCGGTCTCGAATCGACTGACGAGGCCGAACCGGTCGATATCACCGTCAGGGACGACGACGAAGACCGGTAGCCGCCGTCCGTCGAGTCGTCTCGGCACCGAAGCCACTAAACCGTGGCCGCACATTTCCGCGCTCATGGAAGTCGTGCTGGGCGGAACGTTCGATCCGGTCCACGACGGGCACCGAGCGCTTTTCGACCGAGCGTTCGAACTCGGTAACGTGACCGTCGGGCTGACGAGCGACGATCTCGCGCCGAAAACCCGAAGCGTCGACCGATACGTCCGCCCGTTCGACGAACGGAAAGCCGGTCTCGAGGCGGAACTCGACTGCTTCGCCGACGAGTACGGCCGAACCTTCGA
>CAZWZX010000078.1:0-10779 GCA_964638655.1 uncultured Natronomonas sp. | reverse complement strand
ACTCGTCGCCCTGCTTGCGGAGCGCCCGGATGGCGGTCGGCGAGATGCCGAACTGCGTGATCCCGTGGCGGTCGATCAGCTCCCAGAAGCGATCCGGCTGGGGGTGATCGGGCGCGCCCTCGTACATGACCATCGTGCCGCCGAAGGTGTGGGTGCCGATCAGCGTCCACGGTCCCATCATCCAGCCGATATCGGAGACCCAGAAGAACCGATCGGCGGGTTTGAGGTCGAAGGCGAAATGCAGCTCCTTTGCGGGCTGGAGTTGGGCACCCGCGTGGGTGTGGACGATCCCCTTCGGCTTGCCCGTCGTCCCCGAGGAGTAAAGCAGCATGCACTCCTGATCGCTCGCGAGCGATTTCGTCTCGTAGTCGTCGGATCGGGTTTCGACGGCGTCGGCCCACCACTCGTCGCGGGCGGACCAGGGGATCGTGAGATCGGTCGCGTCGTCGCTGGCGCCGAGCCGGTCGTAGACCACGGTGTGTTCGACGTGGCCGACCTCGGCGATCGCCTCGTCGGCCGCGTTCTTGAGCGTGATTTCGTTCCCGCGGCGATAGAAGCCGTCACCCGTGAACAGAACGGAACACTCGGAGTCCTCGATCCGGGTCGCGGTCGCGTCGACGCCGAACCCCGAGAAGATCGGAACGGCGATCGCGCCGGCCTTGAAACAGCCATAGAGGATCGAAATGACCTCCGGAACCATCGGCATGTACAGGCCGACGGTGTCGCCGACCCCGACGTCGACCGATTCGAGATAGTTCGCGACCTGATTGGACTGTCTGTGCAGTTCGTGGTAGGTGAGTTCTCTGATCTCGCCGCCCTCCCCCTCCCAGATACAGGCGACCTTGTTTCGCCGTTCGTTTTCGGGGGCGGCGTGGCGGTCGACGGTGTTGTGGGCGATGTTCAACTCGGCGCCCGGATACCACCTCGAGAACTGCGGGCCGTCGGTGTCATCCCGGACGGTGTCGTACTCCTCGTAGAACTCGATGCCGAGATAGTCGGGGAGTTCGTCCCAGAACCACTCGATATCGGTCGTCGTCCGCTCTATGAGCTCGTCGTAATCCGCGATGTCGTACTCGTCCATGAACGCCGCGACGTTCGTCGACTCGACGAACTCCTCGTCGGGTTCGTAGACGACTTCATCGCGCAACGCCTCGATATCGTCTGTCATGGTTTGTGATTGCCCAGCGGTTTTCTTCGCGCGTTCTTTACTCTAACGGTGACAGGAACCCCCGATTGACGGGGGAACGGGCGAAGTCACAGCTCCGGCGACATAAACTCGATGGCTCTGCTGAAGTCCCTCGAGACTGATAGCTGTTGCGTGCTGAATACGGAGTGCATATTCATTGAGGGGTGAATTAGTCAAGGTATCCGAGATCTCGGAGGTTAGTTATTGATTTTATATCCTGCTTCGGGTCATCGATATCGTCGAGAGCGGCTTGCAGTAATGCGTCTATCGTTTCAACTACCCCCTCGTCCATACGACCAGGTAGTTGAGAGGGAATCTAGTTTTTGCTGAATGTATCCTCTCCGTCTTGCCCGCCGTTTCAAACGTCTCTCTGAGAAACCAACCCGGTGCGTGCCGAAGACGGGGCGGAAATCACGAAGTGCAGTCGCGTTCTGTCGTGGGGGATCACGTCAAGAGTGTTTTTCGTCAACGACAACTCCTCTCTCACTTGTGACGGTTACTCTGTGGTCAGGAAGTTCAAACGACAGCGTCCATGATGCTGTCTCATGTGCGGCTAAACGTTCGATCGCATCCGGGTCAATATATTCGTAGAGGGCGAGATCCAGCTCTTCGAACTCGATATCCTTCGCGTCGGCAATCGCTTCGACGATCTCCCGAGTGAGATGGCCACCCATACGAATCCGTTGCGATGATATTCGTAAATAATTGTTGTCCCACAGTATGAAACGAACGGCCAAAACGGAATAATCCCGAAGGACAGTCGTGAAGTACCCCGCGCACGGTGGCTCGGGGCGTCCGTGTTTACTCTGGCACTGCTGAGGCAACGGACTTTAATTCCTCTCGCGCTGCTATCTTTTATAGAACCGTACTGCATAGATCCTCCGTATTCAGCGCGGTGACTCGAACCGATCGATCACTGGGTGACTTCTCACACGAGTAAAGTCGTGGGCCTTCTCGTTGAACCTCTGTAATTCAACGGAGCCACGACAGTACAAAAGACCGCCCGGGCTTGAGCCGAAATCAGTAGTAGCTGCGCTGGACGCCGCGGACGGCTTCGATCCGCTTTTCGATCGGCGGGTGCGTCGCGAAGAGCCGCTGGAGTGCGGATCGGTCGCCGCCGAAGATACACAGCGCCGAGACGTTGTCGTCGAGTTCGACGTTGGATCGCTCGCTGGCGGTCGAGATCTTCTCGAGGGCCCGCGCCATCGCGTCGCCGCCGACGTGTTGGGCCGCATCGTCGTCGGCCACGTACTCGCGGTACCGCGAGATCGCCAACACGAACACCATCGCGACCATCTGGACGACGATACTGGCCAGATAGCCGAGGACGATGTTCCCGATCCCGCCCTCACGCGAGAAGGCGATCGCGAAGTACGCCGCCAGCCCGAGCATCGAGGCGATGGACTGGCCCATCACCATCATCACGACGTCGCGGTTGTCGATGTGGGCCAACTCGTGGGCGAGCACGCCCTCGAGCTCGTCGTGATCGAGCAGCTGGATGAGCTCCGAGGAGACGACGACGACGCCCGCCCCGCGGCGACCGACGGCGAAGGCGTTCGGCACGCCCATATCGGCGATCATCAGGCGGGGTTTCTCGAGATCCATGTCGTCGGCGATCCGCTCGACCGATCGATGGATCTCGGGATAGCGGTCCTCGGGCATATCTTCCGCGCCGCTGCTCCAGAGTGCGACCTTCTTGCCGACGATGTACTGAAAGCCGGCGAAGCCGATCGTCCCGAGGAAGACGATCGGCAGTCCGACGCCGAAGGCCTCGACGGCGACGATGGCGACGAGCGCGTAGAAGGCGAACAGGATGCTCCCGACGATCGCCATTCGAGCCTTGAGTCCGGTGTGTGACATACGTACTCCCTGTTAGGGATTTGAGGATCAAATGGCTTCTGGCGCATGTGGTACCACACCTCACAGAAAACTCACAAAGCCTAAGTTGATCGCCGCAGCTTGTGTACGTATGCAACCCAGCGTGCTCGCCGGAAGCCCGCGGATGGCTACCCACGAGCACGTCGGCGCCTCGGCTTTTTCGAAGAAAGACAAACGTCCATAGAACGGTCTCCGGCGGGCGTGGCGCCCCCGTCGTAGGTCGACACCGGTTCCGGACGGACGGCCCGAAATTATCGACAACACCGACACCATAGCAATGACACACGACACGTTCACCGGCGTCTTCCCCGCGATGACGACGCCGTTTCACGACGACGAGAGCATCGATCACGAAACGCTTCGCGAACACGCCCAGCGGCTCGAAACCGCGGGTGTCGACGGGCACGTCCCCGTCGGCACGACCGGCGAATCGGCGACGATGACCCACGACGAACACATCGAGGTCGTCGAGACGGTCATCGACGCGGTCGAGGACGTCCCGGTCATCGCCGGGTCGGGGTCGAACAACACCCGGGAGGCGCTCGAACTCTCCGAGCGGGCCGCCGAGGCCGGCGCCGACGGCCTGCTTCTCATCTCGCCGTACTACAACAAGCCCGAACCCGACGGGATGGAGCGACACTTCCGAACGATCGCCGACGCGGTCGATCTCCCGCAGATAATCTACAACGTCCCGAGTCGGACGGGCCGAGACATCGCCGTCGAAACGGCCGCCTCGCTCGCCGAACACGAAAACATCGTCGGCTACAAGGCCGCAAGCGGCGATCTCAACCGGGTCGGCGAGGTCATCGAGCGCACCCGAGACGAAAACTTCGCGGTGCTCTCCGGCGACGACGCGTTGACCTTACCGATCATCGCCAACGGCGGCTCGGGCTGTATCAGCGTCGCCGCAAACGTCGAACCCGAACGAACCGTCGCCTTAGTCGGGGCGGCGCTGGCCGACGACTTCGATCGTGCGCGGGAGCTACAGTACGAACTCGGCGATCTCTTCCGAACGCTGTTCGTCGAGACAAACCCGATCCCGATCAACGAGGCCATGGAGATGCGGGGGATCCACAGCGCGACGATGCGATCGCCGCTCAGCCCCCTTCAGCCCGAAAACCGCGAAACACTCCGTGGGGTTCTGGAGGAGCTCGAACGATGAAACTCGTCGTTATCGGCGCCACCGGACGGACGGGCCGCGAGATCGTCGTCGAGGCGGACGAGCGCGGCCACGACGTCGTCGGTGTCGCCACCGCTTCGGACAGCGTCGGAGACGTCGACGTTCGGCCGAACGACGAGCTCCCGGAACTCCTCGAGGACGCCGACGCAGTCATCGACTTCAGCCTCCCCGAAGCGAGCCGCGACCTCGCGACGACCGTCGCCGAGGCCGGCGTCCCGTACGTGGTCGGGACGACCGGCTTCGAGGAGTCCGGACTCGACGCGTTGCGGGAGGCGAGCGAACGGACGGCCGTGCTGAAGGCCTCGAACTTCGCCCGCGGCGTCCAGGCGCTTCTGGCGGCCGTCGAGGCGGGCGTGGAGGCGCTGCCCGGCTACGACATCGAGCTGGTCGAGACGCATCACAAGGGCAAGCGCGACGCCCCGAGCGGGACCGCGAACACGATCCTCGATGCGGTGGACGACGCCCGCGGCGAGGAACTCGATCGAACGTACGGGCGCGAAGGCGAACACCTCCGGGAAGAAAACGAGATCGGCGTCCACGTCCGACGGGCGGGCACCGTCCCGGGCGAACACGAGCTGCTCGTGGCCGGCAACGGCGAGACTTTGAGCCTGACCCACCGGGCGGAATCGAGACGCGTGTTTGCCGCCGGGGCCGTGGACGCGGCCGAATGGCTCGCGGGGAAAGAGCCCGGATGGTACGAGTTCGGCGACGTGCTGTAGCGGTTCGAGTCAGTTTTCGAGCGAGTTCGAAGCAACTCACCGAGACAGAGACGCCGTTGCCGGCCGTCGTTCATTTTCTTTATATGTTCGAGTCAAACAGTTGCTCCGGCAGTGCCCGCGTGTCATCGATCGAAAAAATCGTCGGGCGGTGAGTAACTAATCAAAGGCTGAGTCGGCAGTCGTTCCATGGCCGCTTCGGGCGCTGTACGGACGGACACGCCGGTCAATGGAGTAAACAACATCGGCATTGATTGTGCGGATGGGGATCGATAATGGTTGAAAGCGACGATGGTTCGGGGCATGGGGATCGAATATCTGAAACGCGACGGGCGATACTCGGCGGGATCACGGCGTCGGGTATTGCCGCCGTTGCAGGGCCGGGGGTCGCTACAGGGGATGGACCCGGGAACGGCAACGACAACGGAGGTGGAAACGGGAACGGCGCACAGTCGCTGGACAGCCAGATCGTACTCGATTGGGTCGATCAGGCGCTGGAAACGGCACGTCGGGGCCTTATAATCCCGACCTCGGGACGAGTGTACGTCTTCCTCGGGACGGTGATGTACGATGCCGTCAACGGGATTCAAAAGCAGCGAGGCGAGGGCTTCGAATCCGGTGACCAGTACGCAGTGGAACCGGACGTCGAACCCGGAGCCTGTCGGGTCGCGGCGCTGGCCGGTGGTACGAACGAGATTCTTAGCCGGCTGGCCGAAGAAGAGCTCGGCGACGAGACGGCTAGTGAGCTACGGGATGATTACGACGATCTGCTCGAAGAGCATTTGAGTGAGTATCGGGAAGGAAATCAAGGCGCTGGCGAAGAGTGGGGCCGAAAGGTCGCTGGAGAAATCCGTGAGATCCGTAAGGGTTCGGGAGCAACCTGCGACTCGGGTGATTTCGACATTGCGCCGGACAAAGAAGAAGACCTCGAACCGGGCATGGCACAACTGACTGACGCCTGGGGAAGTGCCTGTCTCGCGGATCTGGAGCCGTGGGGGCTGAAGTCGTCAGACTCGATCAAGGCACCTGAACCGCCTGATCTCGATAGCCTGGAGTTTGCTGTCGAATACAACCGGACGCTGGTGACTGGCGATCTGAATAAAAATGAAGATGACGTACAGGGAACCGAATTCGAGTTCGACATCAGTACAGACCGGTACGACGAGAGGGAAGCGAAACGGTTAGCGGATGCTACCTACGTCGCTGGTGCTGTCGAAAACGAGGAGCTCGGCTACTCCGACGACCTCGAATACGACGAAGACGAGGAGAACCTGACACTCACGATCGACCCTCAGGACGGCTTCCGGGATGAGGGCGCGTTCTGGGCGGCACTACCCGGCACTCCGCAGCCGGAGGGTCGCTGGCTCCAGGTCGCGAGAGCCAACGTCGAAAACGAAGGCCCGTCGTTCTACGAGACCGTCCGACTATACGCTCGCCTCGGGATCGCCGTTCAGGATGCGGGCATCGCCAACTGGAACAACAAGCGGCGCTACGCCGAGGATCTCGGCTGGCGGCCGCATGCAGCCATCGGTACCGACGAGCAGAATCCCGAATCCGTGGCCGATTTCGACACACCGGACGTCTCCGATCTCGACAATCCGGATCTCAAAACGAAGGACGATTGGAAGGCCATTTCCGGGTGGGCGCCCGCTCCGGAGTACGCCTCCGGGCTAACGACCGTCAGCACCACCTCACAGCGACTGCTCGAAGACGAGTTCGGCGACGTCGGTAAGTTCGAGGTGACTGTCGAAACGGCGGACGGGGAGACGATAGAGGAGACGTACGACGGCTTCAAAGACGCTCGCGACCAAGCCGCCAAGAGCCGCGTCTGGTCCGGTCGCCACTACGCGCCCGCCATGCTCGCCGCGATCGAGCTGGCCGACGAGATCGTCGAAGAGGTCAAGGATACGATCTGAACGTTCTGTTTGCTGTCTCCGCGACGAGGCCGAGCGCGCGATCGTTTTGAACGAGACATCGAAACGGTGACACGCCGAAGTGGCCGGTCATGGCAAGCTGACAAATTTCCCGGTACGTATTTATCATTCTGTAACTAAATGGTCGGTAATCTGGGGGCACGTGGTAGGAATGACAGAGATCGAAGTGGTCGCACGGCGAGAGGACGTACTCACGGAGCTGGTTGACGAACCGTTACACAAACGCGATCTCACCGATCGACTGGACGCGTCCCGATCCACCGTGGACCGGGCCGTGCGCGAACTGGAGGGTGCGGGACTCATCGAGCGACAGTCGGTCGGATACGCGGCGACGCTCCTCGGCCGTCTCGCGCTGGATTGCTTTCGAACGTACCGGGAGGAATCACGGAAGCTGTTCGAACTCGAGACGGCCCTGGATCCGCTCCCCGCCGACTGTGAACTCCCGCTGGAGCTGGTCTCGGATGCGGACACTCTGGTCGCAGCGGATCCCGCACCGTATCGCCCGATGGAGCAGATCCACGAGGAGATCATGGCGGCCGACGAGTTCCGGATCCTGCTTCCGGTGTTATACGATCCGCGGTTTCTCGAACGTTGCTACGAACACGCCGTCGAGCAGGGGAATCCGGCGTCGATGGTCGTCGACGAAAGCGTCGTCGAGACCGCCCGGAAGGACTTCCCGGACCAGACCGCCGATAAGATGGCCTGCGATTGGTTTTCCGCCTGGACGGGCGAAACACCGTCTTACGGGTTGCTCCTGACGACTCGCGACGGCGAGACGTCCGCCTGCGTTATCGTTTTCGGCGAATCGCTGGGACCGGTCCACGCGGTACTCCACGCGACACACCCGGCCGCGGTGCGGTGGGCCGAGGATCAATTCGAACAGGCCGTCGAGGCGGTGACGGAACCCGACGAGTCGGCCGAGCGCGGGATCGCCGACGGCGGCCAGCGGAACGATCGCTGATCCCCCTTCATAGGTCATCGACCTCGTATGCCAGCCCCGCGTCCCTGAGCGCATCAGTCACCCGACCCGCCAGATCGGTCGTCACCACCACGACGACGTCAATCCCTCGACCCGCGGCGTCGGCGGCGACGGCCCCGGCCGCGAAGGTCACGTCCGGATCGATCCCCGACTCACGGAGCGCGGCGACGGCCTCGACGCCGGCGGCCGCCACGACGTCGGACTCAGCCGCTTTTGTAGCGAGCCGTTCGGAACCACCGGGTCGTCCCGATCGGATCGGCGCGATCTGAAACACGGTCACGTCGCCCGGATCGAGATCGATGATGCCCGCAAAGCCGGTGACGCCGACGACCGATCCCGCCGTCGCGTCCGTCGTCGCGACGCCGGTCGCGGGGCCACCATCGCCGGCCGAGGCGTGCAACAGTCCGTCATCGATCGTGAGCGAAACCGTCTCGCCGGACTCGATGTCGTCCGTCGCGAAGGCGGCGTCCTCCTGCATGCTCCCGAGGACGTCCTCGGTGACGTGATCCGCGAACCGTCGGACGTCGGCCGCCTGCTGGAAGAGCCAGTCGACGCCGCGTTTCGTCACCCGATAGCGCGAGCGGGCCTCCTTCTCGACGAACCCCTCGTCGACGAGTTCGCGGATGTACTCCGAGACGGCCTGACTCGTCACGCCGACGGCGTCGGCGATCTCACCCTGATTGACCGCCGGCTGCCGCTCGGCGATCTCGACGAGCACGCGGAACTTCGTCGCGGCCCGTTTGTTGTCGAGGACGTCGACCATACCGGGATCTCGGCTCGGTCGTTTATAAACCTCCGCGACTTCGAAGGCGAGTCGAGCGCGTGGTTCGCCCGCGGCGCTCCGTCAGCGCTTTGCCCGCCCCGGTCGACCGTCCGGTATGGAGTTTCAGCCACACGATCGAGCGGTCTACCTCCCCGAGACGGGGACGCTCGTCTGTGCGGACCTCCACGTCGGGCGCGACGTGACCTCCGACGTCGAGCTCCGGCTCGGCGAACACGAGGACCTCACCTCGCGGCTCGAGGCGCTCTTGTCGCGGTACGAACCTTCGACGGCCGTCGTCGCCGGAGATCTGCTTCATTCGTTCGATCGAGTTCCGACGGGGGCAACCGACACCGTCCGAACGCTCGCGGGCCTCGCGGACGATGCCGGTTGCCGGATCGTGGTCACTCCGGGCAACCACGACACGCTGCTCGAGGAGCTGTGGGACGGCCCGATCACGCCGGAGTACCGGCCGGAAGGGTCCTCGATCGTCATTACTCACGGCCACGTTCCCCCCGAGACGACCGCCGACTGGTACGTCATCGGCCACGATCACCCGACGATCGAGATCGAGGGGGTCCGGCGCCCCTGCTATCTGTACGGGACGGACCAGTACGAAGGGGCGGGGGTTGTGATGTTGCCGTCGTTCAGTCGGCTCACGGCAGGCGTTCGGGTGAACGGGATGACCGCGGCGGAGTTCCAATCGCCGTTCGTCACCGACACCGGGTCGCTCAGACCGATCGTCTACGACGACGAAAGCGGGGAGACACACACCTTTCCGCCGCTTTCGAAGCTTCGACAGTATCTGTGATCGACGATTTACAAAGGGCACTCGGTTCGATCGCCGACATCGGAGTCGAGACGGCAAAGCGGTCGGCCGACGGAACTCACCGACCGTGGAGGAGGATCTCCGCGGCACGTCGACCGCTCGAGAGCGCCCCCTGAATCGAGGACCACTCGGTGTAATCGCCCGCGAGAACGACAGGCCCATCGGGCGCGTCCGGGGACGGGAGCCCGGCACGGAACCCCGGCGGCTGGGAGAACTGTGCGAACGCGATCCGGTCGACGTCGATCACCTCGAGATCGCCGAAGTGATTCTCCGGGAACCACGATTTCAGCGCGTCCCGGACCGTTTCGCCGAGCGTTTCGGAGTCCTCGTCTGCGTCCTCGAGAAACGTCGCACTCAGAAGCTGTTCGCCCTTCGGCGCGTATTCGGGGGCGGCGGCGCTCATCGGCGCGACCGTGTTCGGCCGGTCGTCGGCCGCGTTCAGCACGATCCGAGAACCCGTATCGAGCGACTGGTGGTCGGGGAGCGAACAGTGGACCGTCGTGGAGGGTCTCACTCCAGTGGGCGTCCGAACATCGGTCAGTTCGGCCGCCGTCTCGGGATCCGTCGCGACGACGACAGCGTCGGGTGATCGAGTCCCGTCGTCGGACTCGACCGTGACGCCCCCCACTCGTCCCTCGAGACGGGTGACGGAGACCCCCGTCCGGACGGTCACACCGGCGTCGGTGGCCCGATCGCGGAGCTGTTTCGGTATCGCTCCCATTCCCTCGGCCGGCACGACGGTTCTTCCCTCCGAGAGCATCTTGAACGTGTACTCGAAGACGGCGCTCGACGTCTCGAGAGGACGATCGAGCGTGATACCGCCGTAAAAGGGCTCGGCGAAGCGCTCGACGAACGCCGTCGAGAAGCCGCGGTCGGAGAGATACGCGCGGATCGTCGGCTCCGGTTCGTCATCGGACGCCCCCCGTTCGGGAAAGATATCCTCAGCGTTGCGCCGCTTGAGTCTCCGCTGGAGAGTAAACAGGCGGAGCTTGTCGGCCGTACGGACATCGCGGTTCAGAAGCGTCGGAAGCGCGGCCCGGGGGTCGCCGAACGGATCGGCGAGCGTCGACCGACGACCCGGTCGGGCGATAGTCGCGCCGGGCGCGAACGATCGGATCTCGAGGGCGCCGTAGTCGAGTTCGCGTTTCGCCGCCGGGTAGGCGGTGAAAAGCACCTGAAACCCCCGATCGAGCGTGAACCCGTCGACGGTCCGGGATCGGACGCGTCCGCCGACGCGGTCGCGACGTTCGAGCAACTCGACTTCGAGACCGGCCTCGGCGAGGTGTCGTGCGGCGACCAACCCGGCGAGGCCGCCGC
>CAZWZX010000077.1:0-10859 GCA_964638655.1 uncultured Natronomonas sp. | reverse complement strand
AGACCAGATACGCGAGTATCGCGAGCGGGATCGCGACGATGATCCCGATAACCGTAAAAAAGAGCACGACGATCGCGACCACTAACGCCAACAGACAGACGACCCCGTACAGAAACGAGTTTAACGGACGTTCGAGGACTGCGTCCATGCGCTTTCGGGTGTATTCGGGAACGACTGCGAGCAGTACGGCACCGACGATGAGCGTCGTCAGGAAGGCTCCGAGGGCGCTTCCCAGTACCGAGGACGGTCCGCTCGGTGCCGTCTCGGGGGTGCCACCCGGTCCCATCTGTGCGACTGCCGTGACATCGACTGCGGTACCGAGACCCATCCGGGCGATCGCCGAAACGTCTACTACCTGAAGTAGTTCGAGCACACCGGGTATGGCCCCGGGATTGTATATAAATGGAGACCTTTTCGGGAACGGTTCACGGGCGGTCCGGCCGTCGAGGGCGACCGAACCGGGGACCGACATGCCGCCGGTCCGTCTCGATCACTTCGGCCCCGATCTCGTGTATCGCCTGTAGCTCATCGTCGAGCCGTCGGCGATGACCATATCCGAACCGTGCTGTCTTTCGTGAGGCGGGCTTTCGCCGACCGCCTCGATGTCCGCGTCTCCGTACTCGTATGGTGTGTGGGTTTCAACCATGCTAATCACTCAGCGCCGATCGTATATAAATCCTTGTGAGATAATACCACGCGTTGCGGGCTCGGCGACCGCGGCTATAGAATCCCGTCGATATCGGCGATCGAATCGATGACGTGATCGGGTTGAACGTCGCTTTCGCCGAGATCCGCGTCGGTCGTGACACCGGTTCGGACGAGGACTGTCGTCATTCCCGCCCGCTCTCCGAGCGCGATGTCGGTGTTCAGTCGATCGCCGACGACGAAACACCGCTCCGGCGGGAGATCGAGTGCTTCGACGGCGGCGCGCTGTGCCTCAACGGACGGTTTCCCGAGGACTTTTTCGGGTTCGCGTTCGACGGTCCCGGCGACGGCGTTGACGATAGCACCGGACCCCGGCACCATCCCCTCGGCGGCGGGGATCAACCGGTCGGGATCGGTCCCATAGAACGTCGCTCCCGCGTCGATCGCCCGATACCCGGCGAGTAGATCGCCGTAGTCGAACTCGCCCGTCCAGGAGACGACCAGTACCTCCGCCGCCGTCGCGTCGTCGACGAGATCGACGCCGGCCGCCTCGAGCTGCGCTTCGAGCCCGCCATCGCCGATCAGAAAAACGCTGTCATCGCCGTGTTCGTCGACGAGATATCGCGTCGTGACCGTCCCCGCCGAAAGCACCTCCTGTGAGGTCGTCTCGATCCCGAACCCGGCGAGCCGATCCGTGTACGCTTTTCGGGATTTCGTCGGGTTGTTCGAAAAGAACAGCGTTCGGATTCCGCGGGACCTGATACGCGAGATCGCGTCCGCCGCACCAGGTAACGCTTCGTCGCCGCGATAGACGGTCCCATCGAGATCTAGAACCGCACCCTCGTAAGTCGAGTCCATGCGGGAGATACGCGCCCCGACCACTAATATCGGCCGGCGGCGGAACCGGATTCGAGGGACTCGAGCCGAAAGGGGAGCGAGCGCTCAGTAGATCAGTTCGTCGCTGTTTTCGATCATGTACAGCGTTCGAGCCGCGATGTTGACGGCGTGGTCGCCGACGCGTTCGAGGTCCCGAATCGTCAACAGGAGGCGAGAAACCTCCGTCATGAGGCCCTCTATCTCCGTTTCGGAGGACTCGTCGTCGATCTCCGTCTCGATGAGGTCACGGACGACCGTACTCGATGCCCGCTCACACAGCGCGTCGATCTCGTCGTCGCGCTCGTCTATCTCGAAACACGCCTCGACGTCCTCCTCCGCGTAGGCGTCCATCGCCGCCTCGATCATCTCGATAACGGCGTCCCCGATCCCCTGGATATCGACGTCCGGATAGAGATCCCGTTCGGCCTGGAGCGTATACTCGCCGAGGTTGGTCGCGAGGTCGGCGACCCGTTCGAGATCGGTGATGATCTTGAACGAGGCCGCGATGAACCGGAGATCGCCGGCGACCGGCTGTTGGAGTGCGAACAGCTCGATACAGTCCTGTTCGAGTTCGAGATACAGCTCGTTGATCTCGTGATCGCCCTCGATAACGTCCCGGGCCAGTCCGTTGTCCTTCGTTTTCAACGCGTTCAGCCCCATCCGAACCCGTTCGAGAACGATCTCGCTCATGTAGAGAACGTTCTCACGGAGTTCTTTCAGTTGCTGTTGAAATCCCTTGCGTGCCATTGGCTTCAGTTATTTGTTCTCCGATATGTCTCTTTGGGAGCGTCTGACCCGTGTCCGACGATCATCCGAACTTGCCGGTGATGTAATCCTCGACGCGGTCGCTTTCGGGGTTCTCGAAGATCTCGCCGGTGTCGCCGAACTCGACGAGTTCGCCGCCGGTGAGGAAGACGGCGGTCTTATCGGAGATCCGGGCGGCCTGTTGCATGTTGTGGGTGACGATGATCACCGTGTACTCCTCGGCGAGGTCGTCGATGAGGTCCTCGATCTTCGAGGTCGCGACCGGATCGAGCGCCGAAGCCGGCTCGTCCATGAGGATGACTTCCGGGTCGGGCGCGATGGCGCGGGCGATACAGAGCCGCTGTTGTTGCCCACCGGAGAGATCGAGGCCGGAGGAGTCCAGTTGGTCTTTCACCTCGTCCCAGAGTGCTGCCCCCCGGAGTGACTCCTCGACGCGGGCGTCGATATCGCCGTCGTACCCCTGAATCTTCAGCCCGTAGGCGACGTTGTCGTAGATGCTCTTCGGGAACGGGTTGGGCTTTTGAAACACCATTCCGACGCGACGCCGAAGCGCGACCGGGTCGACGTCGTCGTCGTAGACGTTCTTGTCGTGTAGCCGGAGCTCGCCCTCGACGCGACAGCTGTCGATGAGATCGTTCATCCGGTTGATACATCGGAGGAACGTGGATTTCCCGCAGCCGGAGGGGCCGATCAAAGCCGTCACTTCCCCTTCGGGGATGGACATGGAGATGTTCGAAAGCGCCTGTGTCTCTCCGTAGAAGACGTCTATGTTCCGGGACTCGATAACCGTGTGGCCGGTTCCTCGCCGGCCGGCCGTGCTCTCTAGTCCACCGACCGGGGAGTCGGTGACCGATTCCGTCGCAGTCGTCGGGTCCGAAGTGTCGTCTGAACTCATGGTCATTTGGTGTCGTATTTGTTCCGGATGAGGATCGCCGTCGCGTTCATCAACAACAGCACCGAAAGCAAGACGATGCTGCCGGCGGCGGCGATGTGTTGGAACTCCGCCTGCGGGAGCCGGGCCCAGTCGAAGATCTGCATCGGCATCGCCGCAAAGGGGCTCGAAAGCGAGTCCGGCGGGACGAACATCGACGTCGCGGCGCCGACCATCAGGATCGGTGCCGTTTCGCCGATCGCCCGTGATAGAGAGAGGATCGTCCCGGTCATGATCCCCGGCAACGCGGAGGGCAACACGACGTCCCGCGTCACCTCCCACTTCGTCGCGCCGATCCCGTAGGCGGCTTGTCGCCGCGAGTCCGGTACCGCGCGGATCGCCTCCTGTGCGGAGACGATGACGATCGGGAGGATGAGAAGCGTCAGCGTCAACGCGCCGGCGATCAGGCTCGATCCCATCCCGGCGGCGCGGACGAAGATCGCGAGCCCGAGGAGGCCGTAGACGATCGAGGGGACGCCGGCCAGATTCGAGATGTTCGCCTCGATGAAGCTCGTAACCCGGTTGTCCGGGGCGTACTCCTCGAGGTAGATCGCAGCGCCGACTCCGAGAAAGACGGTGAAAACCGCCGTCAGAGCGATCAGGAAGATCGAACCGACGAGCGCCGGATAGATCCCCGCCCCGCGACCGCCGGGGAGGTAGTTTTCCGGGAACCGCGAGGGCGGGTACGTGAGGAACTCGAACGTGATCCAGCCCCACGCCTCGTAGACCAGATCGGCGATCAGAAGGAACAGCGCGACGACGCCGACGAGCGTCGAGAGGATACAGACCCCGACGAATACCCGGCCGTAGAGCCGCTTTCGCTCGAGATCTTCGCTTCCCTCGAACCCTTCGAACGGCTCGGCCGCCATCACTCGTACACCTCCCGGTACTGCGAACGGACGTACTGACTCAGGAGGTTCATCGCGAGTGTCATTACGAACAACACGAGCCCGACGGCGAAAAGGGACTGATAGCCGATCGAGCCGACCGAGACGTCGCTGATACCGACCTGGACCATGTAGGCGGTCATCGTCTGGATCTCCTCGAAGGGGTTGAACGTCACGTTGGGCTGCATCCCGGCGGCGAGCGTGACGGCCATCGTCTCGCCGATCGCCCGCGAGATGGCGAGCACGAAGGAGGCGAGAATCCCGGAGATCGCCGCCGGGAGGACGATCCGGGTCGACACTTCGAACTTCGTCGCGCCGAGCCCATAGCCCGCGTTCCGCAGCGAGTCGGGGACGGCCGTCATCGCGTCCTCCGAGAGCGACGAGACCATCGGAATGATCATGATGCCGACGACGATCGCGCCCGCGAGCGCGTTGAACGTCCCCGTATCGGGGTAGACGCGCTGGATCTGCGGAGTGATGAACGAGATGGCGAAGAAACCGTAGACGATCGTCGGGACGCCGGCGAGGATCTCGAGCGTCGGCTTCATGACGCGTCGGATCCGCCCGTCGGCGTACTCCGAGAGATAGATCGCCGTCAGAACGCCGACCGGGAGCGCGATAACGGCGCTACCGACCACGATCATGAGCGTTCCCCAGACCAGCGGCAGGATGCCGTAACTCCGCGGTCTGATGATCGGTGACCACTCCGTCCCGGTGAAGAACTCGACGATCGAGACGGCGCGGAAGAACGGCACGGAACCGGTTATCAGCACGAGCACGATCCCGAACGTCGTCAAGATCGTCACGAGCGCACACGAGAAGAAGACGATCCGAGCGATCTTCGTCCCGCGATCCGAGACGGCACTGTTGGTGATATCGGTCGTGCTCATTCTGCCATCTCCCCGATCACCGCTTCGAGTTCGCTGCGGCTTTCCTCGACCACCTCGTCGGAGGCGGCGTAGTACCCGACCTTCCGGGCGGCCCACTGCGTCCAGGTGAGCGTTTCGCCGGGTTCCGCGATTCCCTCCTCGACGGCCGCTTCGTGAGTTTCCTCGTCGATCTCCTCGAAATAAAACCGGGCGAACGCTCGAACGGCCTCCCGATCGAGTCCGGCGGCACTGATATACACGTACATCGCCCGTGTTAGCGGCGTGTACTCGTTCGTTTCGATCGTATCACGGGTCGGATAGACACAGCCGTCGCCGTCGTCGACGGCGAGCAGTTTCAGTTCGCCCTCGTTCTCGTAGTAGTACCCGGCGCCGCCGAACCCGAGCGCGTGTCGGTTCCCCCGGACGCCCCTGACGATGACGTTCGTGTCGGAACTCGCCGAGTAGTCGTTGCGGATCGCTCCGGGTTCGCCGTTGATCGCTTCGGTGAAATAATCGAACGTCCCGGACGCCGCGTCGCGACCGTACAGGGCGATCTCCTCGTCCGGGAACTCGGGATCGTCGGGTCTGAGATCGCGCCACGTTTCGATCTCGTCTTCCGCTCCCGGACGCCACAGTCGATGTATCTCCTCGGTGGTGAGACAGTCACACCAGTCGTTCTCCGGATGGACCCAAAGCGCGAGGCCGTCCAGCAACGCCTCGAGTTCGACGTACTCGACCCCGTTGTCGGCGCATAGATCGATCTCGTCCGGATAGATCGATCGACTCGCGTTCTGGATGTCCGTCGTCCCGTCGCAGAACCGCTGAAATCCGGCCCCGGTTCCGGAGCCCCGAACGGGGATCTGAACGCGGTTGTTCCGCCAGAGGAACTCCTCGGCCACGGCCGCTCCGTGTGGGAGGACGGTGTTGCTGCCGTCCATGACCACTTCACCCCGGAGCCCGCTGTCGTCTCCGTGGACCAGACAACCGGAAAGCGCGGTGACGGCAGCGCCGGCGGTCGCGAGAAAACCTCGACGCGACACCGAGAACCGACCGTCGGTCTCCGAAATGACATCCCGAGGCTTTCGGCCTGCTGTCATCGTTCTCCACTGAACCATGTAGGCCTAAATACCCCACTATGTTGTATATATAGACCTATGTTTGACAACAGTTTTCTAGCTGACTTCGTGGAGTTTCGTGCGAATGAACCCTGTGAAAACGCATCCAGTATCGGACTCAGCGTCGAAAGTTAGACATCTATATATCTCAACACCCATTTATGGGTTGACCGTGTAGGACGAGATATGGAGACGCGCAAGGTCCAGGTCACCGGCGGTTCTACGTATACGGTTTCGCTTCCGAAAGAGTGGGCGACGAAGAACGAGGTGTCCGGCGGAAGCCTCGTCGAGTTCCATCCGGAAGACGACACGCTGCTTTTGACACCACAGAGCGAATCCGAGAAGGTCGAAGGAACGCTCGATATCACGGGGCTGGAAGGGGACGAACTCATGCGCGCCGTCGTGACGATGTACGTCAGCGGCTTCGATATCATCACCCTCGAAACCGCACAGGTCACGGCCGCCCAAAGGCGGAGCATCAGGGACGCCACACAGGGGCTCGTCGGGCTCGAAGTCATCGGTGAGACCTCGGAGCGGGTCCGCCTACAGGATCTGCTCGACTCCTCGGAGCTTTCGATGCACAGCGCCATCACGCGGATGCAGCTCGTCGCGACCACGATGCTCGCTGACGCGGTCACCGCACTTCTCGAGGACGACGACGGACTCGCAGCCGACGTCGTCCAGCGGGACGACGACGTCGATCGGCTATGGTCGATGGTTTCCCGCGTCTTCCGATCCGTCCTGCGTGACCCCTCCACCGCGGCCGAGATCGGGCTGGATCGCGAGACCTGTTTCGACTATCACTCCAGCGCCCGACAGCTAGAGCGGGTCGGCGACCACGCAGCGAAGATCGCGACCCAGGCGCAGACGCTCGAAGCTCCGCCCGAAGACGCCAGTGAGGCGATTCAATCGCTGCACGACGAGGCGACCGAAGTGATCGAGATGGGGATGGAGGCGCTCCTCGAGGAAGACCCCGACCGTGCAACCCGGCTCGCGAACGATGCCAGACAGCGCCTGAACCGGATCGACGAACTCGCCCGTGTCGTCGACGATCGGATCCGCGGACTGGAGTCACAGAAGGCACAGTCCCTTGGATTGATCGTCGACTCGCTCTCCCGGAGCGCGGACTACGGGGGTAACGTCGCGGAGACGGCGCTCCAGAAGGCCGCTCCGAAGCCGTAGCGCCCCCGGTCCGCTTTTGTCGATCCATCCCCGAACGAGAGCATGTCGACGCGACTTCGGGAGGGAGTGTGGTGGATCGACGCGACGGGAGTCAACGCGTATCTGCTCGAACACGAAGGGACGCTGTCTCTGATCGACACCGGAACGCCGCTCGACGCTCGGCGCGTCCGTGCGGCGATCGAAAACGCCGGGTTCGGAATCGACGACCTCGATCGGGTTCTTTTAACGCATTACGATATCGATCACGTCGGCTCGCTCGGACGGCTCCCGACCGACGTGCGGATCTATATCGGTCGCGGGGACGCCCCGTATTTGCTTGGCGAAACGCGGCCGCCGTGGCGCTCGATAAAAGGGATCACACAGCGAGTCACCGGGCCGTTCGTCCCCGACGTCTCCGGAGTACGGATCACTCCCGTGAGCGATGGCGAGGCGATCGGCGGGTTCGTCGCCTACCACACCCCCGGTCACACGCCCGGACACACGGTCTACGTACACGAAGCGAAATCAGTCGCCTTCCTCGGCGATCTCGTCATCGAACTGAACGGTGGACTCCGTCCGGCCCCGTGGTTTCTCAGCTATGGGCCGGATCGGCTCCGGAGAAGCGTTCGGGCGTTCAGCTCCCGATCGCCGCCCTTCGAGGCGGCAGCGATGGGACACGGAACGCCGGTTTCGCGGAACGGCGATCGGCTCCTGGACGCGCTCGCGCGATCGTTCTGAACCGCTATCGGAGAAGCTCTTCGGCGACCGTCCCGGCGTTCAAAAGCGACGGATCGACGATGTGTCCCGCTTGACCTTTGATAAACTCCGGTACGGAGTCGCGGGTGTACATCACGACTCTGAGATCCGGGTTACAGTCCAAAGCGACGGTGACCGAGGTCGCAAGCCCCGCGTCGGTCACCACGAGCGTGTCGGCGTCGAGGATCCCCGCTTCCTCCAGAGCGGGCCGATCCGCGGTCCCTTCCGCGTAGGTAACCGTCGCGCCGCGCTCTTCGAGCGCCGACCCCAGACCGTCCGGATCGCCGCCGGCGATGACGACCTCACTCATATTCGATCGTCGCGGGGGGTTTGTGCGTCACGTCGTATACGACGCGGGCGACGTTCTCGTTCTCCCCGGTGATGCGCGATTGGATCCGCTGGAGCGTCTCCCAGTCGATTTCCTGTGCCCGGGCGGTCATTCCGTCGCGGGATTCGACCGATCGGACCGAGACGACCCAGCCGTGAACCCGGTTGTCGCCCTTGACGCCGGTCGCCTTCCCGAGGACGGCCGCCAGCGCCTGCCACGGCTCGTACTCCTCGAGTTCCTCCTCGACGACGTAGTTTGCCTCGCGGGCCACCGCGAGCTTCTCCTCTGTGACCTCACCGAGGACGCGGATCGCGAGCCCGGGACCCGGGAACGGCATCCGCTCGGAGATGATCTCCTCGAGATCCAGCGCCCGGGCGACCTCCCTTACCTCGTCCTTGTAGAGATCCCGCATCGGCTCGACGATCCCCTCGAAATCGACGACCTCGGGGAGTCCACCGACGTTGTGGTGGGATTTGATCGTCCCTTCCGACTCGATCCGATCGGGATAGATCGTCCCCTGAACGAGGTAGTCGGCGTCGACCTCCCGGGCGACGGTCTCGAACTCGCGGATGAACCCCTCGCCGATGGCGTGTCGTTTCTCCTCGGGATCGGTGATTCCGGAGAGCGCGTCGAGAAACCGCTCGCGGGCGTCGACGACTCGAAGGCTATCCATATAGGAGAACGTCTCTCCGATCTGCTCCGTTTCGCCCTTCCGCATCAGGCCCGTATCGACGTAGACCGGCGTGAGCTGGTCGCCGACCGCCTCGTAGGCCAGCGCCGCCGCGGTCGAGGAGTCGACACCGCCGGAGAGCGCGATGACGGCGTTCGCGTCGCCGATCGCCTCGCCGATCTCCGCGATCTTCTCGTCGATGAACGACTCGGCGTCCACCATCAGGCGGTCACCTCCCCCGCGTCGGTCGTCTCGGTTTCGAGTACCGTCTCGACGAGTTTGACGAACGGCGGCGAAGCACGTCCCGGCCGCGAGCTGAACTCGGGGTGGAACTGCGTCCCGAAGAAGAACGGGTGGTCCGGCAACTCGAGGATTTCCATCCGGTTGCCGGCCCGCCCCGAAAAAACCAATCCCGCCGCCTCGAGTTCGTCGATATACTCCGGGTTGACCTCGTAGCGGTGGCGGTGTCGCTCGGTACAGGTAGTGTCGTCGTACACCTCGTAGGCGAGCGTTCCGGGATCGATCTCCGTCTCGTGGGCGCCGAGTCGCATCGTTCCGCCCATATCCTCGATTTCGTACTGCTCGGGCAGGATATCGATGACCGGGTGCGGGGTCGCCTCTTCGACCTCCGCCGAGTGGGCACCCTCGAGCCCACAGACGTTTCTCGCGAACTCGATGACGCCCATCTGGAAGCCGAGACACAGCCCGAGGAAGGGCACGTCGTTCTCGCGGGCGTAGCGGACGGCGTCGATCTTGCCGTCCGTCCCCCGGGCTCCGAACCCACCGGGGACGATGATCCCGTCGGCGCGCTCGAGCCGTTCGGCGTGGGCCTCGTCCATCTCGTCGGCGTCGACCCAGAGCACGTTGATGTCGGTGTTCGTCTCGAACCCCGCGTGCTTCAGGGCTTCATGAATGGAGAGGTACGCGTCCTCGAGCGCGTACTTGCCGACCAGGGCGATGTCGATCTCGTCTGTCGTCTCCCGGGTGACGATCTCTCGCCACTCGTTTTCCCGATCGGCCTCCGGGATCGCCTCGTCGGCGAGCCCGAGCTCCGACATGACGTACTCGTCGAGCCCTTCGTCCTCAACCATCAGCGGGACGTGATAGATGTCCTCGACGTCGGGGTTCGAGAAGACGGCGTCGGTCGGGACGTCACAGAACAGCGCGATCTTCTCTTTCGTCTCGGGATCGAGTCGATCGTCACAGCGTCCCACGAGGATGTTCGGCTGGAGGCCGATCGAGCGAAGCTCCTTGACGGAGTGCTGTGTGGGCTTGGTCTTCTGTTCGCCGTTTTTCGAGTACGGGACCAGTGTCACATGCGCAAAGAGAATGTCCTCGTCGTCCTCCTCGTGGGCGAACTGTCTGAGCGCCTCGAGGTAGGGCATCCCCTCGATGTCGCCCACCGTTCCGCCGACCTCGATGAGACAGACGTCGTGACCCTCCGCGGCCTCGCGGATCCGGCGCTTGATGTCGTCCGTGATGTGGGGGATGATCTGGACGGTCTTGCCGAGATAATCGCCGGCTCGCTCGTTTTCGATCACGTGCCTGTACGTCTTGCCGGTCGTGATGTTGTGATCGAAGGTCATGTCGATATCGAGAAAACGCTCGTAGTTCCCGAGATCGAGATCGACCTCGCCGCCGTCCTTCAGGACGTACACCTCCCCGTGCTGGTAGGGGTTCATCGTCCCCGCATCGACGTTGAGGTACGGGTCGATCTTGACGGCCGTCACGTCGAAACCGGCGTTGGCGAGCAATCGACCCGTACTCGCGGCCGTGATGCCCTTGCCAAGCCCGGACATCACGCCACCCGTTACGAAAACGAATTTGTTCCCTAACGTGGGATCGTATTCAGTAAG
>CAZWZX010000076.1:4990-10910 GCA_964638655.1 uncultured Natronomonas sp. | reverse complement strand
CTGGTCCACGTCAGCGAGGTCGCCTCCGGGTGGATCAAGAACGTCCGCGACCACGTCAGCGAGGATCAGATGGTCGTCTGTAAGGTAATCGAGGTCGACGAGAGCGCCCAGCAGGTCGATCTCTCGATCAAGGACGTCAACGATCACCAACGCTCCGACAAGGTCCAGGACTGGAAGAACGAACAGAAAGCAGACAAGTGGATGGAGATCGCCTTCGGCGAGGACGTCGAGGACGACGACTTCCGCCGGATCGCCAACGAGCTCATCGAGTCGCATGGCTCGCTGTACGACGGATTCGAGCAGGCCGCGATCATGGGGCCCGAAGCGCTCGAGGGGACCGACCTTTCGGCGGCGGAAACCGACGCCATCGTCGAGGCGGCCAGAGAGAACGTTTCCGTCCCGTACGTGACGGTGACCGGCTACGTCGATCTCGAAGCGCCCGGTGGCGACGGCGTCGAGGGCGTCCGGGAGGCGCTTTCGGCCGCCGAGGGGAACGGTGAGGTCCCCGAGGAGGTCGATCTCGAAGTGACCTACATCGGCGCGCCGGAGTACCGGATCCGGGTGCAGGCGCCGAACTACAAGACCGCCGAGGACCAACTCGAAGCGAGCGCCGCCCGAGCCAGCGAATGTATCGAGGGACGCGGCGGGTCCGGCGAGTTCCACCGCGAGCGCCGAACCGACGAGGAGTAATGGCGAAATCGGACATTCGCGTCTGTTCGGCGTGGCGAAGCGAACACGACCGGCCGGTGTACACGCTCTCGGGGTCGTGCCCGAGCTGCGGCTCCGACGCCGAGAACAGCGCTCCGGCGCCCTTCAGCCCGGAGGACCCGTACGGAGCGTACCGCCGGCGAGCCAGACGCCGATAGCGGCCGCCGAAACGGATCGCCGTGTTCTTAAGTCGGTGGGCACCCACTGACCCGTATGGACGAGTTCGACATCGAGCGGCCGGCGGATCCCGATCTCGAGGACCCGATCCTGATCGAGGGGCTGCCGGGCGTCGGCCACGTCGGGAAACTCGCCGCCGAACACCTCTTAGAGGAGTTCGACGCCGAACTGGTACGGCGGATCTACTCCGAGCATTTCCCGCCGCAGGTCACGGTCGAAGGCGGTCGGACACAGCTGGCCTGTGCCGAAGTGTACGCGATCCGTGACGCCGGGCGGGACCTGCTCGTGTTGACTGGCGATCACCAGGCCGGCGACGGTCCGGGGCATTACCGGCTGACCGACGTCTTCCTCGACGTCGCCGCGGCGTTCGGCGTCGATCGGCTCTACGCGCTCGGCGGCGTCCCGACCGGCGAACTCGTCGACGAACCGGACGTCATCGGCGCCGCGACGACGGACCGCCTCGTCGAGGAACTCGAGACGGACGGCGTCGAGTTTCGCGACGACGAACCGGCCGGCGGTATCGTCGGCGTCTCGGGACTCCTCCTCGGACTCGGCGAGCGCCGCGGCTACGACGCCGCCTGTCTGATGGGCGAAACCAGCGGCTATCTCGTCGACCCAAAAAGCGCCCGCGTGGTTCTCGAGGTACTCGAGTCCGCGATCGGGATCGAGATCGGCTATGACTCCCTCTCGGAGCGGGCCGAGGAGATGGAGGAGGTAATAAAGCGGATCCGCCAGATGGAGCAGGGTTCGACACCGAGCGAGGAGGATCTCAGGTACATCGGATGACCCGCGTTCCGATCACGGAGGACGTCGTCGAACAGCTCCGGGACGTCCTCGAGGCGGACCTTCTGGACGACGAGCACAACCACATGGGCGCCGGTTTCGCCGCACAGGATCTCGGCCACGAGGAGCTGGCCCAGTTCGTCTACGAAGCCGACGCGGCGACGTACTACGAGGCGCTCGAGCGGGCCCGAGAGCGGTCGGACGACGAATGACCGGTACGGTTATTTTTCGGCCCGATCACTGAACGGCATGCCCGTGAGAGCGTACGAGAGTCCGTCGGACGCCGACGCGCTCTGGGAGCTGAAACGCGCCTTCGAACTCGGGCTGGGTTCGGAGACCGGCGACGGATCGAAGGCGACCGCCTACGCCGAGAAGCTCACCGACGAGTACCGCGAGAAGTATTTAAACTGGGTCGATCGGTGCGTCGAGCGCGAGGCGGGTTGTGTTCAACTGTCGACCCTCAAGGACGAAGGCGGCGGATCCGAGATCGTCGTCGGCTACGCCTTTCTCCTGCCGGAAACACACGCGTACATCTGGGACGCGGCCGTGTTGAACGAGATATACGTCCGCCCCGAACACCGCGGAACGGGGGCCGCCGACGAACTACTCGACACCGTTCTGGCCGTCGCTCGCGGGCAGGATCCCCCGCTCGACCGGATCGTGCTGGACGTCGACGGATCGAACGAGCGGGCACGGTCGTTCTACGCCCGACACGGCTTCGAGCACTGGGGAGAGATGGTTTCCCGAGATCTGTGAACTACCTCACCCTACTCGCTCACGGCTGACGCGGTTCGCTCCTTGAGGGTGGCGTAAGACTGGGGGTCTCACGAAGTTTGTAGAGGACGTGGTTGTAGAGTTGTCTACAAGTATCGACGTGGTGAAGAAGCGTCTTGCTGAGTGCTTCCGGTGGGTCGAGCCGATACTTGTAGTTGTAGTGCATCTATGACTCTCGTTCCTCGATAAGTTCGTCCAATTTCTCTTGGACGAACGAGGAAAGATTCAGGTGATTGTTCTGAATCCACTCCTCTTGGTCGTCACGGATGGAGATGGTCTTTCGCGTTGCCACGTCATAACTTACGTAATTTGCATACAAGTATTTTGTGGTTGGCGTGGGCCTGTGGGCCGGTCGTCGCGGAGTGTTTGTGAGACGATGACGGCGCTGTATCCCCTCCCTACTGCGTCCTCAGAAATCGAAGATTTCTGATGTGCGAACGAGAGCTTGCTCTCGTTAACGCTACTCGGTCGCTTCGCTCCCTGCGTTGTCGTCCGAAAATCAGAGATTTTCGGGATCACGAGAATCTTCGATTCTCGAACGACTCCTTGAGGAAGGGGACTTAGCGCCTGAATACAGTTAAATATCGACCGACGGTCGCTCGATCACTCCCCGAACAGCGCGTTCTCGCTCGTCTCGATCGTGTGTGCGACCGAGAGGCCCAAAAAGACGAGCACGAAGAACGCGAGTGCGTGCCAGCTGGTGACGAACGGGATCGCACCTATATATAACGCTGCGACGAACGCGGCGGCGACCGCGGAGGTTCCGAGATACGCCTCACTCCAGGACAGATGGCCCTCCGGGACGGTCTCGAGATAGATCTCGAGTTGCTCCGATTGCGGCGTCAACTCGATCGTGCCGCGGTCGGCGTCGTATTCGACGAACCCGTATCGGTGCATCCGCGGCAGGTGAGACTGATACAGCGACGTATAGACGCGCTTCCGCTGTTTATACGCCACTTCCACGATCGGAACCTCGTTTTCCCACGCCGCGATCTGCTCGGCGAGATCCCGAATGAGTACCGGACCGTCGGCTTCGTGTGTTCGTAGAAACCGCAACACCTGCCGTCGCCGATGGTTCGACAGCGTCTCGAAGACCCGGTCTCGCTGTTCATCCGACCCTACCTGTTTCAATTCCGTCCCTACTGGCCGTGTGTCTATAGTTTGCATTGACTGTCCCCCTTGGTTCCACATCGCTACCAGCCCTAATAAACATGTACCACCGTTTCGACGCTCGGCATCGAAACCGCCCGACTCCGGTATCCGGTAGTAGCCCCCTACCTGACCGAGAGGGTCCGTTCTTACGGAACCGGTTCGTGTAGGGTACATCTAACTACCTCTTGAGAGACCGATATCGACACGATGACTCGATTCGCGTCGACGCTATCGAAATGGAAACGCTCGGATTACACGGGACCGAACCGGTGTCTTCCGTGTACGGTGGTCAACGTGATCCTCGCGGCCGGGGGGGCGCTCGTCAGTGCCGCTCTCATCGCCGCGACCGGGATCCCCTGGGGGCCGCTCGTTGGCGGCTTGGTTTTCGGCGTTTCGCTCGTCTTGATCTACTTCAACGGGTACTTAGTGCCCGGAACACCGGAGCTGACGAAGCGATATCTCCCGCGGTGGCTGCTCGCGGCGTTCGGCAAGGACGACGCGCCGCGTTTCGGCGGGCCGTTCGATCCCGATGCGGAGCTCCGCGCCGCCGGGATCGTGATCGACGGGCCCGCAGACCTCGAGCTACTGCCGGCGTTCGAACGCGCCTGGCGGACCGCGATCGACGATATCGGGGCCGGCGACATGTCGATCGGATCCGAAATCGCCCAGCGGATCGCCGCACTCGGCGGATTCGACATCGAAAACCTCGAATTCGTAGAGCGAGGGAACGCGTTCCGAGTGTGGTACGACGAGGAACTGATCGCGACGTGGGAGTCCCGCGCCGCCTGTCTCGCGGACGTCGCGGCGGCGGACGTGATCGACGAGTACGACGACAGGTGGCACGAACGGCCGCTGGCGATGCAGGCGGAACTGCTCGGCGCGCTCCGGCTGTTCCTCGAACGGTGTCCGGTCTGTCACGGCTCCGTTACGCTCTCGTTGGACGTCGTCAGCTCCTGTTGTTACGATTACGACGTCGTCGCGATGACCTGCAACGGCTGTAACGCGCGCCTGTTCGAGATCGAAACGAACGGGAAGCTCCCGGACTCCGACGAACGTACCGAACGGTAACGGACTCTTTTGAGTGTTGTTGTGGCTGTCTGGCTACTGTAGTCCACTGCCGATAGCGGCCCTTCGATCGGTCGGGCGTATACCTCCGATACCGAGCCGGCGCGGATCGCGACCACGGACGAGGATCGAACGACGTTCGGCCCGAGCAAAATATAAATATATGTCGTTTAAATCTCAGAGGGATGAACGACGGATCCGTAGTGGACATCTACATTACACCCGAAACCGCCGGAGACATGGTCCGGAAGAGAGCTGTCGAAGCCGTCGAGTCCCGCGGCCTGCGCGGTGACCGATACTACAGCGGTGACGGTATCTGGAACGAGATGGACGGAGAAGAAACCGAGGCCAGCGACGTCACGTTCATCGAGGCCGAGGCCATCGAGGCGGTGCGGGAGGATTACGATATCGACCTCGGGTTCGGCGACCCCCGCCGCAACGTCGTCACGCGGGACGTGGCGTTGAACCACCTCGTCGGCGAACGGTTCACGGTCGGAAACGTCGTGTGTGAGGGCGTCGGGCTCTGTTCGCCCTGTGGATACATGCAGGGGCTCGTCGGGAAGGGGAACGTCGCCGAGGCGCTCACACACCGCGGCGGCCTCGACGCGACGGTCGTCGAATCCGGGGAGATCTCGGTCGGCGACACGGTCGAGTGGTAGGAACCCGATCGTCCGGGGCCAGGAGCACTCCGGGTATCGTTCGGTGAGGGGTATCCCGCCGTCGGTATTTAAGTACATGTGCCGAGTGATCGCAACCGATGCCCGACGTGAACGCGACCGTCGACGACCGACTCGATCTCGTCATCGAGACGGGACCCGACTACCCGGACGGCGGCAACCACCTCTGTTATGTGACTGTTATGTACGAGGGCGAAGAGCTCGCCACCATCAACTCGCCGTCGAAGCCGTGGGAGCATTTCACGAAAGTGATGGTGCGAAACATCGTCCTCAAACGCCTCAAGGAGTACGAATCTGAGGAGACGGTCGACGAACTCCTCGAAGCGGCCTTTCGGGACCGACGCGAGGCGCTCGACGAGATCTACGGGTGGGAGTGATCGGTTCGAGCAAACCCGGTAACCGTCGGAGTTCCACAGAAGAGCCGTGTTCCCGTTCCGAAAAGCGGCCCGACGTATCGTTCGATCTCAGACGTTTTCGTCCTCGCCGTCGGATCCCGCCGAGGAGTCGTTTCCCGAGTCGTCCGATCCGGATCCGCCGTCGTCGCTGTCCGACCCACCGTCGTCGCTGTCCGACCCACCGTCGTC
>CAZWZX010000076.1:0-4890 GCA_964638655.1 uncultured Natronomonas sp. | reverse complement strand
CTGTCCGACCCACCGTCGTCGCTGTCCGACCCACCGTCGTCGCTGTCCGACCCACCGTCGTCGCTGTCCGATCCGTCACCACTATCCGATCCATCGTCGGCGTCCGAACCGGCTCCGGCGTCGTCCGTCGAACCGCCGTCGTGATCCGAGCCGGACGTCCCGTCACCGTCGTCGGGTTCGGCGTTATTCGCCGATCCGTCGTCTCCGTCCGATCCCTCGCCGTCGGAGTCGACACCGGCTTCGCTTTCGGAGCCACCGTCCGTTCCGTCGGTCGACTCCGGTTCGGTCTCGGTCGGTTCGGTCCCGTCGGACGACGTGTCCGGACCGCTGTCGACGTCGTTCGAGGGTCTTTCGGAGTCACCGGTGCCTTCGGAGGATCCCTCCGTGGATCCGTTCTCGTCGGTCGCCCCGTCAGTCTCGTCGCCGTCGTCAGCTTCGGGACCCGAATCCACCCCGGAGCCCGATCCGTCGTCCGCCTCGGCCCCGTCCGTCGTCCCGTCGGCGTCATCGTCCGCCTCGGCCCCGTCCGGCGCCGCCTCTTCGTCGGTTCCCGTCGCTGTTCCGGACCCGCCTTCGGGATCGGGCTGTACCTCGTCCCTATCCGATTCGGACTCCGTCTCGCTGTCCGGTTCCGGTGCCGTGTCGCTTCCGGACGAGGACGATCCGCCGCTAGACGAACTCGAGCCGGACGAGGACGATCCGCCGCTAGACGAACTCGAATCCGGTGTAGCCGGTCCGCCCGGGGGACCCGATCCGGCCGATCCGGTCCCGGGTGCGCTTCCGTTCAGTCCGGGCGGCGTTCCACCCGGCGAACCGGATTCAGACTCGTTTCCGTCCGTTGGACCGTTCGTCGAGTTCATCGGGTCGTTCCCCGGGTCCGCTTGATCGTCTTCCGGATCCGCCTCTTCGAGCGGATCGAACGCCCCGACGGTCGTGAAGCTCCCGTTGATCGACGCCGAATCCGAAAACAGCGCGGCGGTGTAGGCACCGCTGCCGGCGGCCAGAGCGAAGACGACCGCGACCGAGACGGCGACGACAAACGCTTGTCGGGTCATGGTCGTTCCCCGTCGTCGGACGGCTCGGAAGCTTCCGCCTCCTCGGGCGTTCCCGCCTCTTCCGCTTCGGTAGATTCTCGCTCCACGTCCTCGGCGAGTTCCCTGTCCACACCGCCGTCCGCCGCGGGTCGTTCCGGACCGAGGGCGGGGTCGGGATCCGAATGCGTCGCGTCGACGGTCGTCCGCCGACGCGAACTCACCAGCAACACCAGGACGGCGAGCGCCGAGATCGAACTGCCGACGGCGACGGCGATCGTCAGCTCGTTGAGCCGTACCGTCGCCGTGTATCCGCTGTAGGCAGCGAGGACGACGAGGGGGAGGAACGACCCCTCGAGCGTCCGGACGGTGACGACGAACCCGCCAGGGTCCGCCGTGGTCTCGGCGTCGGTCGCCGCGCCGCCGATCGCTCTTTCGCTCTCGATCGAGTCCTCGCGTCCCGCGGCGTTCGCCGCCGATCGGCGCCTGTAGAGCGTCCACAGCTCCGAGGCGACGAACAGGCCGATCGGCCCGACGACCAACGCGACGAACCCGTACGGCGTGTTGGTGAACTGGACGACGTAGCCGATGTACGGGATCGTCAGTATCACCGTTCCGACGACGTTTCCGGCCGGAACGAGGGAACTGTCGACGTCACTGTTGGCGTCGCCCTTCGTCTCGAATGCGAGTCCACCGGCTCCCTCGGTGACGGTCGTCACCCGGTGAGTCACCGGCACCTCGCTGTCGCCGCGCGCGAACGTGATCACGTCGCCCTCCGCGATCGTCCCCGGATCCCGATCGGCGACGATGACGACGTCTCCCGGCGCGATCGCGGGGGTCATACTCGCGGTGAGCACCACGAAGCTGTGATCCGCACCGACGACCGCCGGAACCGCGTAGATGACGAACGGGACGACGATCGCGATCAACAGCAGTGCACCGGCGACGTTGAGTATGCGCTTGAGATTCATTGTTCGACCTCACAGATGGTGTTTCCGGCCTTGTCCGTCGCATCGAGGACGGTCAGGCTGTACGTTCCGTCGCCGACGACGAGTCCCGGGCCGAACGGTTGTGAGCAGCTGGTGTGGAACTCATCGATCTTCTCCCCGTCGACGAGGACGTCGATATCGGCTCTACCGGACCCGGGCAGGTCCGTAGAGAACGTGTCCCCGGGATCGAGATCGCCGAGGGCGTACTCGGTTTGAGAGCTGTTACCGCTTTGCTGTTGTATCAGTTCGACCGTTGCCGTGTCCGGACCGTCGTACTCGAAGCTCGCGCTCGTGATCCGGTCCTCACAGGGACCACACTCCGGCGGTTCCTCACACGGCGGTGTCCCGGCGAACGGATCATCGCTCCCGTTCGTATCGCCGTGTCGACACTGTTCGGCGAAGAACTCCAACTCGAAGTTCGTCGTTTTTCCGGCGACGGAGTCCGGCGCGTCGGGCGGAAGCTCCCACTCGATCTCCAGTTCGGCCGCCTCTCCGGGCGTCGTACATCCGGGGCCGAGTATCGCGCCGCTGTGAAGCGTGCGCCGGACGTCCGAGAACGTCCCGGAAGCGATCACGGAAGGGCCGTCGCCGTCGTCGTACCGGATCGTGACGAGGAGCGCGTCCCCGAGCGGGTCGACGGGCGATGGGCAGTCGGATCGGATCCACACACTGGCCGGGTTCGTCTCGACGTCCAGCGAGATCGTCTCCACGCCGCCGTCGCCGCGGTGGATCTCCCCGATCGCGAACGCGACACTACTGTCCTCGACGAGACAGCGCCGACAGTCGATACCGATCGAGAGCGTCCCGGTCCGTATCGAGCCGCCGAACGACCGCTCGTCCGCGAGGAGCCCGTACGTTCCGGCCCCGCTGACGGCGCCGACGACACCGATACCGCCGAGCCCGGCGAGGACTTCCCGGCGAGAGATCTCCGGTGGCGCCATTTCAGTCACCTCCGAAGGGGTTCGCCGTGTGTTCCGGGCTGACGGCGGCGAACGTCAGATCGAATCCCCCCGACGCTCGCTGGAAGCCGTTGCCGGTTCCGACCGGTAACCGCCACGAGAGAGCGATACAGACGCGATCGCCGGGATCGATCGTCCCGTTGTCGAAGGTTCCCGGATTGATCTCGATCCCATCGGCCAACGCTCCCGGGTCGGCGACCGTTGCCCCTTCCGGCGTGATCGCGTCGGTCGACGTCCCGTCTTCGGCGCCCCGACAGCCCCCGATCCCGAAGATTCCGGTGTCGTACCACGCGTGAAACCCGATCGCTCCGTTGAGCGCTCCGCCGTCGTCGCCGAGACGCATCCAGATCCGGGCGCTCTCGGAGTCGGGGTCGACGAACAGCCCGACGCTGAGCGTGCCGCTGTCCCCCGGCAGAACGTTGTCGACGTTGACGGCCGGGTTGTCCCCGAGCACGGCGTCGACGCCGTCGACGTACTCGTCGGTCTCCCCGTGGCGCCACTCGCCCTCGTCGGTCGGGGCCCCGCTGACGAGCTCGCCGTTGTACGTGCTGTACCACCCGACGAGAAGTCGCGGACCGTCCGTCTGGGCGAGCGTGTAGTTGGTGTACCGAACGTCGTCGCCGGCCACCGACGGATCGCGGAACCGCAAGAACCCGTACCCGCCAACGCCGGCGGCGCCCACGCTCGCGAGCACGTTCCGACGAGTCAGCTCTGAATAACGCTGTTTTGTCATTGTATCTCCTCCGAACGGGCAACCCCCACCTCGCTGTGGATGTACCTCGGCTTCGGCTGTTATCGACCCCATCGAGCCAAAGCAACGTATCCATGTACCGCCTACCGGTGGCGGTAGGGGGTGACACCCGTGGGTTTCCGAGCTCGGAGATCGAACGCGAAGCGTCGAATTTCCCTAAGGGAACGGCCGACCGGTCGCGGAAATTCCACCTTCCGATCGATTCTCCGATGGGGCCGTCGATGCGGTTCGGGTTGTCCGTCCGTGAGCGGAACAGACCAGAGGACACGCTGGCGGCGACGGTGAACAATCCGTCTGCGATCTGTCCGCATCTCAATATAGTAGTCAGTAGAACTATTTACTCACTTCTCGCGTTCGATCGGCCAGCGGCTCGCCGCTGGCCCGGAAACGGCGAGGAGAACTGCATCGACGTCTACCGATTACTATAGTTCTCGCTCTCAGTTCCGTCGACTGTGCTCGACCGCGCCCGAACCGACGTTTACGAGGCGAGATCGGCGTCGACCGGACGCTCGATCTCTTCGGGTTCGCCCTCGGTTTCGATCTCCGGAACGGCGTCGGCCGCCGTTTTTTCGTCCGTTCCCGTCTCCGCGCCTTTTTTCAGTTCGTTCTCGAGCTCCTGTCGTCCGCGTTTGAATTCGCCCATCGCCTGTCCGCTCGAGCGAGCCAAGGCGGGGAGTTTGTTCGCGCCGAACAGCAACACGGCGATGCCGAGGATGATCAGGAGTTCCGGGCCACCGGGGAGACCGAACTGCAGCGGTAGTGTAGTTGGCATTTCGGACGTCTATTGGTCGGATTCGGGTATAGGTATGGCGTGACTGCCGCTTTGGGATTTCGGTCAAACGAGCCGATAGGTCGTCGTCCGACAGCCGAACAAAAAGGGAACGACGGATTCGAAACACCGCCGGGCGCTCACCCCGTTCACGCGTCGGTGTCGGTGTTTGTCCCGTCGTCGAAGGGGTTGGTCGGGTCCGGATTGTGTCGGCACTGTTCGGTGTAGAACGACAGGTCGAAACTGACGCTGTCACCCTGCACTTCGTTGCCGACGAAGGTCGGAAGCGTCCATTCGAACGCGATGAACTGCGTGTTCGACGGCTGGAAACAGACATCGCCGTTCTCCGGCGGCTCCTCCGGCGGGATCACGTCGTAGCAGAAACTAACGT
>CAZWZX010000075.1:0-11052 GCA_964638655.1 uncultured Natronomonas sp. | reverse complement strand
TCGCTGTCGTAGGCCTGTCCCGAGGGCTGCCACAGCTTCAGTCCGTTGTCGGCCGGGGGGTTGTGACTCGCCGTCACCGCGACGCCGGCGTCGGCCCCACACCAGCCGACCGCCCGTGCGACCGTCGGCGTCGCGGCCACGCCGAGATCGACGACGTCGGTACCGAGCTCCCGAAGCCCCGAAGATAGCGCGTCGACGAGCGTCTCACCGCTTTCGCGCGGATCCCGACCGACGACGACCCGGTCCGTCTCGGCGCCGAGCGCCCGTCCCACACGCAGGGCGGTTTCGGCGGTGATCTCCTCGCCGACCGGTCCGCGGATCCCGCTGGTTCCGAACATACCGGCCTTTCGCCGGGGTGGAATGAAAACTCTGCCCGTCCGGGTGACGGAGAGATCCGATCGCACCGCAAGCGCTTTTTCGGTCTCGGTTCCAGACGCGGGTATGAAACAGTCCGGCGGAACTGACGCTCAAAAACGGCGGGCCGGCGAGAGCGCCGCCGAAGCCGTCCCCGACGGCTCCGTTGTCGGGCTCGGAACCGGGTCGACGGCCGCCCACGCGATCCGAGCGCTCGGCAGACGAGTCGATTCGGGACTGGACGTCCGGGCGATCGCGACCTCCTATCAGTCGAGACGGCTCGCCCGCGAGGCGTCGATCCCGCTCGTCACGCTCGAGGACGCGGCTCCGGACGTCGCCATCGACGGCGCCGATCAGGTCGCGGGCTTCGATCTGATAAAGGGCGGCGGGGCGGCCCACGCCCGCGAGAAGCTCGTCGCGTGCGCGGCCGATCGCTTTCTCGTCGTCGCCGACGGGACGAAACTCGCCGATACCCTCGATCTCGCGGTCCCGATCGAGGTCCTGCCCGACGCCGTCCCGGTCGTCGAGCCCGCCCTCGAAGCGATGGGCGGCGAGCCGACACTTCGGGCCGCGGCACGGAAGGACGGCCCCGTCGTCACCGACAACGGTAATCTCGTCATCGACTGTGCGTTCGGTACGATCGACTCGCCCGGGACCCTCGCGGCCGAGATCGCGTCGCTCCCGGCCGTCGTCGAACACGGTCTGTTCGTTTCCATGGCCGACGAGATACACGTCGGGACCGACTCCGGGATCGACGTCAGGGACTGAGGGTCCCGCCGAACGGGTCGAACGGTTCCCCGGCGGCGCCGCTCAGTGGCGCGAAACAAAAAACGTGAGGGGATCGGCCTTACAGGTCGCGCGGCTGGACCGTCTTCCGGTCGTTCGCCTCGGCGCGGCGCGCGGCGTCCTCGAGCAGCTCCCCGACTTCCTCGTCGAGGGCTTCGTAGAAATCCGAAGCGACGTTCATGTCATCGAGCTCTTCCTTCACAGCGGCTTTGACGATCAGGTCTGCCATACAGGTTTCAGTTTCACATCGCCGTTTATATACTTTCCCAAAAGAGAGCGCTGTGGCCGCTTCTATCGCCCGTTTAGGCCGGTTCGGTCCCGAAACTCCAACAGATGTATTTATATTTTTTGGATATCGTCCCGGCCGAGATTCGATTGCCTGCCTCGACGGCCGGATACACCCCGCCTGACGTTCGCTGCGTCCCGTTCGGCTGTCGTGAGGCGGCCCTGTCGAGCCGACAGGTTCCTACCGCTGGCACCGTATCGAGTGGTATGCGCGAGATACTCGAGGCCGTCGCCGCCGGGGAGCTTTCGCCCACGGCGGCCGAGGCCGAACTCCGCGGGTACGCTCGGACCGAAGCGGGCCGTTTCGACGCCGCGAGGGAACGACGGGCCGGCGTTCCCGAGGCCGTCATCGCAACGGGGAAAACGCCCGAAGAGACCGCGACGATGATGATCGCCGCGATCGAAACGACCGACAGCGCACTCCTCACCCGCGTCGACGCCGACACCGCCGACGTTTGCCGGACCCGGCTCGACGAGCGGTTTCCGGACGCCGCCGTCGCATACGACGATCGTGCCGGAACGCTGGTCGTTCACGCCTCCGCATACGAACCTCCCGCGCTCGATGCGACCGTGACCGTCGTCAGCGCCGGCACCTCGGACGCTCTCCCGGCCGGCGAAGCGGCGGTCGTCGCCCGCGAGATCGGTGCGACGGTCGAAGAGATCGACGACGTCGGCGTCGCCGGTATCGGGCGACTGTTCGATCACCTCGAGACGATCCGCGCGGCCGACGTCCTCGTCGTCGCCGCCGGCCGCGAAGGGGCGCTCCCGACGGTACTGGCGGGGCTCGTCGACGTCCCGCTCATCGGACTGCCCGTCTCGACCGGCTACGGTCATGGCGGTCGAGGTGAAGCGGCGCTGGCCGGGATGTTACAGTCCTGTGCGCCCGTTTTGGTCGTCAACATCGACGCCGGCTTCGCGGCCGGCGCACAGGCCGGCCTCATCGCCCGCTCGATCGGGGCGGCTCGATCCGAGTGAACGTGATTTAATGCCCCCGAATCCGGCGGTTTGGTACTGTATGCCGAGAGTATTAATGTCTCGAGGTCCTTACTATCGTATCGGCGGGTGTCCTCTCGCCCACAACAGAATGCCAACATGCGATCACTGTGACGCGCACGTCTCGGATCGGTTCGCCCGGGTGTTCGCCGACGAGAACGGATACGTTCGCGCGTGTCCGAACTGCTCTGCGAACGCCGGCATCGCCGAGGTCTCCAGAGACCGCGCGCACGACTGACCCCGGTGGGGCCGATAACCGTCGCCTCACGACCGTCGGACGATCCCGTCCGTATTTGTACCGCCCGCCCGCACCCGACAGCCATGGCTCCCGATGGCGATCACTACGTTTACGTTCTGGAGTGCGTCGACGGCTCGTTTTACACCGGGTATACGACCGACGTCCAGCGCCGTCTGGCCGAACACAACGACGGCGAGGGGGCGAAATACACGCGGGGACGGACGCCCGTCGAGCTAGTGTATAAAGAGTCGTACGGGAACCGATCGTCCGCGATGAGCCGCGAGGCCGAAATAAAGGGGTTCTCACGCAGCCGAAAGGAACGGCTGGTTCGACGGTAGTCGGGTCGATCGAACCGACGGGCGAAGCGCTCGCGAGACGGGCCCACGACGAGGCTACAGTACCTGCCGCTGACAGCTTCCACAGAGGTTCTGCTCTTTGACGTCGACTTCGCGGACGGTCGGCGAGAAGTTCATCACACAGCGGGCGTTGTCGCAGTGCTCGAGCCCCAGCGTGTGTCCGATTTCGTGGACGACCTCCTTTCGGACCCGATCGGCGAAGATCTCGTTCGCCGACCGCTCGGAGAAGCCGCCGTCCGAGGATGTCTGCAGCCGGTACGTCGAGATCACCGAGCCGTTTCCCGACAGGTACGCGAGCCCGAAGACGTAGTTCCGACGCCGGTAGTAGAGGTCTTTCCCGGTGATCGCGATGTTCTTTTCACCCGAGCCGACCCGTCCGGCGAGTTCGATGAACTCCTCGGCGCGGTACTGCTCTCGATCGGCGTCGTAGGCGCTCTCGGGGATCGGCTGGCTGTCGTGAATCGTCACTTCACAGTCGTAGACCGACCGCAGTCCGCTCGATGCCTCCCGCTTTACGGCCGCCGGGAGGTCGCCGACCGGCACGATGTCGACGTGCATGCGAAATTATTAGATACCGTTGCTCATAAACATCCCGACGTGCACACCGACTGGAAGACGCCGATCGTCGATCGCCTGAGCCGCTACGACGGAGTCGTCGAGGTCGGCGTCGGTGATCGCCACGACGTCGCGGTCGACCTCGCCGAACGCGGCTGTCGCGTCACGGCGACGGACGTCCGCGACCGGACGGTACCGGACTCGGTCGGTTTCGTCCGCGACGACATCACCGACCCCGATCCGACGGTATACGAGGACGCGGACGCGATCTACGCGTTGAACTGCCCGCCGGAGCTTCAGGGGCCGATCGCCGAGGCCGCCGAGACGGTCGGGGCCGACTGTCTGTTCACGACGCTGGGCGCCGACCCCGTCACCGTCGAGGCGACCCCGGAAACGCTCCCCGTCGGAACGCTGTTCGAGGTCGAGCCATGAACGTCGACGCTGTCGTCCTCGACATCGACGGCGTGTTGATCGACGTCGCCGACTCCTACCGTCGGGCGATCGTCGAATCGATCGAACACGTCTACGGCGACACGATCGAGCGCGACGACATCCAGCTTTTCAAGGACGCCGGCGGGTTCAACAACGACTGGGAGCTCACCTACGCCGCGGCGCTGTACGTGCTCGCGCGCCGCGAGAAACCGCGACTCAGCATCGAGACGTACACCGGACTGATCGCGGCCTCCGGCGGCGGTCCGGCGGCCGCCGAAACCGCCATCGCGGACGAACTCGACCCCGCGGCCCGCGAACAGATCCTCTCGGAGTGGGACCGCGAACGCCTCCGGGACGTCTTCCAGCAGCTGTATCTCGGCAGCGAGCTCTACCGCGAACTCGAGGGCGGCGATCCCGACCTCGATACTGAGGGGTTCATCCACGACGAGCCGGTGTTGCTCGAGGACGATACTCGGACGGCACTCGAGCGGTGGCCCCTCGGCGTCATCACCGGCCGCCCGGCCGCCGAAGCCGACATCGCACTCGAGCGGGCCGGCCTCCCGATCCCCGACGAACATCGCTTCACCATGGACGACTGGGGGGCGGGAAAACCGGATCCCGACGCCCTCCTGAAACTGGCCGACAGACTCGATGCCGACCGCCCGGTCTTCGTCGGCGACACGCTCGATGACATCCGGACGGTGAACAACGCGACCGAGGCCGATCCCTCCCGGACGTACCGCAGCGTCGGCGTCCTCAGCGGCGGTCTGACCGGCGAGTCGGGCCGTCGGAAATACCGCAACGTCGGCGCCGATATCATCATCGAGGACATCAACGAGCTTCCGGAACTGCTGGAGTGAGCCTCGAACGCGTTCTCGTCTGGGCGGCCGGGCTGGCTACCGGCGGCGTCGCCGTCCTTTCGACCCTCGCACCGGCAACGCCGCCGGCACAGCTGGTCGTTGCGGCACTCGGTGCGTTCGTCGTCTTCCCGCTGGCGTTCGTCGCCGTCGGCCGGCTCTACACGGTCGTATCCGACCGCAGCCGGCGCTGACTACCGCCGGGATACACCGACCTCAAAAGAACAGCCCCGGGTCGTCGTGGCTGAACGTCACCCGCGCATCGTCCGAGAGCGGCCGGACGTGGGTGTACATGGTCCCTTCCTCGGTCGCCGTCTCCCTGAGCCCCTCCGACTGGCTGATGCTGAGAAACGCCGGGACGACGACAGCGAACTCGTCGTCGGACGCCTCGACGACGATGACGAAAAACCGAGCATCACCCACTTCGGTGCGGTAGACGTGGGTGGTGTCGAAGGTGACGGTCTCGACGGCCCCCTCGAGGGCTTCGAACTCGTCGCCGGAAGCGAGCACGTCCAGACCGAACGGCTCCCCCGTGATCGGTGTCACGTCGCCGGGGTGGACGAAAAGCGTCTCCCAGCCGCGCTCCTCGTACTCCCCGGCCGTCGCTTCGGCGTCGGCCATCAATGCGTCCCAGCGCTCGGAGACGGCAGGTGGGGGGCTCTGTGGGTTCATACCCGAGGCGGGGGCGCGGACGGGCAAAAGCGCGGTGGTTGTTCGCCGGCTATTTGCGTCTCTCGTCGCGGTCGACAGCCTGCTCGTCGATATCTTCCGGCAGCCCGTTGAGATGACAGGCCGCCCGCTCGCCGTCGGGGTGATGCGTCTCACACAAACTCTCGTAGCGCTCGCGCAGGACCCCGGCGGCCTCGTCCCACTCGCCGTTCGCGAGGCGCTCGAAGGACTCCTCCAGGTGGCGGCGTTCCGAGACCGGCAACTCGAGGTCCCCGTCGAGTAGCCGGTCGAAGAGCTCCGAAACGACGTCCTCGGTCGTCTCCGCACTCTCCCGGAGTTCGCCGAGGCTGATATCGCGGCGCTCGATGCGGCCCCGGACGCCCATCACCGCGCGGTAGGCCGGCTGTGAAAGCTCGGTTCCGGCGGGCGGGATGATCTTCGGACACCGGGTCCGGAACCGACAGCCCGAGGGTGGATTCCGTGGCGACGGGACGTCGCCGGCGAGCGGATCGACGTCTCGGCTCTGCTCGGCCGTCGAGGCCCGGGGGACGCTCTCCAGCAGTGCCTCGGTGTAGGGATGCTGTGGGTTCTCGAACAGCTCCTCCGTCGGCGCTATCTCGACGATTTCGCCCAGATACATCACCGCGACCCGATCGCAGATGTGCCGGATGACGCTCAGATCGTGGCTGATGAACAGGTACGTGAGATCGAACTCCTCCTGAAGTTCCGCCAGCAGGTTCAACACCTGTGCCTGGACGCTGACGTCGAGCGCGCTCGTCGGTTCGTCCAACACGAGGAACTCGGGGTTCAAAGCCAGCGCCCGCGCGATGCTGACCCGCTGGCGCTGGCCGCCCGAGAACTCGTTGGGATAGCGATCGAACTGGTCGGCCGAGAGGCCGACCCGATCCATCAGGCTGGCCGCCCGCTCGCGGCGGAGCCTTCCGTTCGATCGGCCGACGCTGACCTCGACCTCGAGTGAGTTCCCGCCCGACACCCGCAGCTCCAGCGGCTCCGTGACCCCGACCGCGACCGGTTCACCGTCGACGGCGACGTACCCCTCCTCGTCGTCGTGGGGGACTGTCGTCTCTTCTGGAACCTCTCCCGGAGTCTCCGTCTGTGACTCCCGCCGGACCGTCACGTGCGCCGTCACGACGCCATCGACGGGGTCGACGCCGTCGACACGGTGGATATCGTCGGCGACAGTGACGTCGATCCCGATACCGTCGGCCGTCACCTCGGCGGTCGTCTCGACGCCGTCGTCGGGCCAGGGCCACCCGTGGATGTCGAGCGGTTGGCGGACGCTCCGGCCGACCGTCATCCGCGGGTCGAGACTCGAGAAGGGATCCTGAAAGACGACGCCGGCGCGTCGGCGAAACGAAAAGAGGTCGTCACGGCCGACGAGGGTTTCGCCGTCGTACTCGACGGTCCCGTCGGTCGGTTCGAGCAACCGGAGGATCGTCTCGCCGGCCGTCGATTTTCCACAACCGGACTCGCCGACGAGTCCGAGCGTCTCGCCCTCCCGGATGTCGAAGCTGATACCGTCGACGGCCCGGACCGGCGGCGTACTGTCGCCGAAGATCCGATCGAGCAGCGAATCACCGGTATCGAAATGTTTCGTCAGGTTCCGCACCCTGACGAGCGACTCTTCGCTCCCGTCTCCCACGGGCGTGGGACCGTGGCTGTCACTCATCGAAATACCCCTCCGGAAGCGCGTCCGTCCGGTCGTATTCGCGTTCGGCGAGATAACACATGGTCGTGTGATCGCCCTCGAGCCCGAAGGCGGGCGGTTTCTCCAGACACTCCCGCATCGCTTTCGGGCATCGGTCGGCGAAGTAACACCGGTCGTCCATCTCCGAATCGATGAGGCTGGGGACGTTTCCTTCGATGGGTTCCAGCCGCCCGCCCGACCCCTCGAGGTCGGGAATCGAGCCGAGGAGCCCCTGCGTGTAGGGGTGGACCGACTCGTCGAAGACGTTCTCCAGGCTGCCACGCTCGACGATCTCGCCGGCGTACATCACGCCGACCCGATCGCACATCCGGGCGACGACGCCGAGGTTGTGCGTGATGAGCACCGTCGTCATTCCCGTTTCCGTCTGCAGATCGTCGAGTAGATCCAGTACCTGTGCCTGGATGGTGACGTCCAGCGCCGTCGTCGGCTCGTCGGCGATCAGCACCGACGGCTCGCCGGCCAGCGCCTGGGCGATCATCGCACGCTGTAACATGCCGCCGGAGAACTGGTGGGGGTACTCCCCGGCGCGTTCGGCTGGATCGGGGATCCCGACGAGTTCGAGCAACTCGACGGCCCGACTCTTCGATTCCTCGTCGAGAAAATCACGGGTCGGCAACACGCTGTCGGCGACGAACTTCGCGAGACCGTACCCCTGCGTTCGCGAGCGCGTCGACCGCGGGTTTGCACGTGCTCGACGCTGGACCTCGACGGCCTCGGCGATCTGCTCGCCGACCGTCAGCGAGGGGTTGAAACTGCTCTCGGGGTCCTGAAAGATGGTCGAGAACTCGGTGCCCCGGAGCGACCGCCGCTCGCGTTCTTCGAGTTCTCTGAGGTTGACCATCCCGTCGTCGACCGCTTGGGGATTCTCCTCGCTGACCCGGTCGGCTATCTCCGACGACCGATACCACACCGCTCCGTCGGTGACCCGACCGGGGGATTCGACGAGATCGATGAGCGACAGCGCCGTCACGCTCTTGCCGGACCCGGATTCGCCGACGATCCCGAACACCTCGCCCTCCTCGACGTCGAACGAGACCGATTCGACGGCGTTGACCTGTCCTTCCTCGGTGAAAAAGCGGGTCGTCAGGCCCTCGACACGGAGTTTCGGCCGGCTCATACGCCACCCGCCTCCCCTTCGATGCCGGGATCGAGCGCGTCTCTGAGCCAGTCGCCGACCAGGTTCACACCGACGACCGCGAAGACGATCGCGAGGCCGGGCATCGTGGCGATCCACCACTGTGCGCGCTGGTCGGACTGGCCGCGGGCGATGTCCTGTCCCCACGTCAGTGTCGTCCCGGAGAAGCCGAGAAACGACAGCGCCGACTCCAGCAGGATGATGAACGCGACCTGTATCGTTGCGAGCACGATAATCGGTGTGAGGCTGTTGGGAAGGACGTGCTGTCGGATGATCGTCGCGTTGCTTGCGCCGATGCTCTTGGCCGCCGTGACGTACTTTTCGCTGCGGATGCTCATCGCTTCCCCCCGGGCGACGCGGGCGAACCACACCCAGTTGACCAGCGCGACCACGAGCGTCACCGTCAGCGGGAACGTCGTGGTTTCGGGCATCGAGGCGACGTGGTCGGCCCGCGGTATCAGCAGGTTCGGGACGACATCCGACTGCGCCGCCAACACGAGCGGATCTGGTAACTCCCTAGTGTGGAACTCGGTACCCCTGAACACCCCAACGAGTGCGATCGCCAACACCAAAGAGGGGAACGCGAGCATGATGTCCGCTCCACGCATCAACCCGTCGTCGATCTTCCCGCCGAAATAACCGGCTGCCAGTCCGTAGGGGACGCCGATGAGCGTCGCGAGGAACGCCCCGACGAGCCCGACCAGCAGCGACACCCGACCGCCGTAGATGACTCTCGAGAGGACGTCCTGTCCGCGGGTGTTCGTCCCCAGAACGTGTGAGGCGTTGGCGCTGATTTCGACCTGGCGGGTGACGATCTCGCCGTCCTCGCGACGGGTTTCGTTTTCGACGGTGCTGAACCCGACCGGCGGCAGGTCGGTCATATCCTCGGTGTCGCCGGTGCCGACCCGCTGTGTTTCGGGATCGTGTGGCGCAAACAGCGGCGCGAACATCGCGACGACGAAGATGACGATCACCAGAAAGACGCCGAACTGGGCGAGTCGGCTGCCGCGGAGTTCCTTCCGGAGGTTTCTGCGTGTGCGTGGCGAGATCATTCCGCCGTCACCCGTGGGTCGAGATACGCATACATTGCGTCGACGACGATATTGATGACGACGAAACCGACGCCGATGACGATGATGCTACCCTGAATGAGTATCCAGTCGCGGGCCCCGATGGCGTTTATCAGAAGGGTCCCGAGCCCCGGCCAGGCGAACACCTCCTCGGTGATGATGGCACCGCCGATGAGCGTCCCGAGCTGGAGCCCGAGTACCGTGATGATGGGGATGAGCGTGTTCCTGAGGACGTGTTTGTACATGATGAGTGTCTCCGGAAGGCCCTTCGCTCGGCAGGCCTTTGCGTAGGCCTTCCCGATCTCTTCGAGCATCCCGCTTCTCGTGAGCCGCGTTATCAGCGCCGTAAAGTAGGTGCCGAGTGCGATCGACGGCAGTATCAGCTGGGCGAACCACCGACCCACACCCGAAACGTCGCCCTCGAAGAGCAATCCGCCCCAGGCCGCGGTGAACGTGACGCTTCGCCCGCCGGTGGGAAGGAAATCGACGCTGACGGCGACGAAGATGATGAGCATGATGCCGAGCCAGAAGTTCGGCGTCGAGATGCCGACGAGCGAAAACATCGTCGCCCCGTAATCGGCGGGTTCGTGGCGTCGGCGTGCGCTGATGACACCCAGCGGGATGGCGATGGCGATGGCGACGACCGTGGCGGCCACCGCCAGCTCGATCGTCGCCGGCATCCGATCGAGGATCATCGCGTTCGCGCTCCGCTGTGTCTGGAGCGACTGTCCGAGGTCACCCTGCATGAGCCGGAACAGGTAATCCGTGTACTGGACGTACAGCGGGTCTCCGAGCCCGAGCTGTTCGGCGAGCGCCTCCCGGACTTCCTGGCCGGCGTCCGGTGGCGTCAGGGCCACGATCGGATCGCCGGGCGTCAAAAACCGCAGAAAGAAGACGACGGTGACGACTCCCCAGACCACGAAGAGCCCCTGCACCGTCCGTTTGACCAGAAACTTGGCGAGTCTCATTGCTCAACTATCCGCGGTTCGTGACCGTTCTCGAAACGTCTGTCGGAATCACCCGTGGCGGCGTTACTCGACGAGCTCGTTGGAGCGCCCGATGAGATCGAGCAACTCGTCGTCGCTGAAGTGTGCGAAGATGTCGTCCGGATCCGACCACGGTTCCATCGTGTAGTTGGCGTCGAACGTCGGGTTCCCCCAGCCGATGAGGAAAAACGCGGGCGAAGTCCCCTGATCGCCGTCGAGCGTCTCGGCGAAAAGCGACTGCGTATCCCGAAGATCCGCATCGCAGGTCACGTTATCGAGCTGGTTGATCTGCTCTGCGGCGGTTTCGGCGATATCGGCGTCGCGGAGATACCGCCCGGTCGTCGTATGCAGCGTGATCTCGATCCCAGCGTGGCCGCTGGCCTCGACGAGCCGCTCTGCGCGTTCGGGGTCGTGGGGATACGGATCGACGTCGGGGTTGAACCCGAAGTGCCCCTCCAGCGTCGGCTGGCTGGTGCGGTCGCCGAACCCGTTGAGAATGCTCTCGATGATGGCGTCGACGTCGACCGCGAAGTTCATCGCCTGCCGGAACTCCTGGCTGTCGAACGGCTCCGTGGCGTCGTTCATCACGAGGAAGATGCGGAGGATG
>CAZWZX010000074.1:0-11248 GCA_964638655.1 uncultured Natronomonas sp. | reverse complement strand
CCGACCATCTCGGGCGTCATCACGCCGGGCTCGAACGTGTCGGCGTTCTCGATGATCCCGGCGGCGTGGATTCCCGACTCGTGGGAGAAGGCGTGATCCCCCACGATCGGTTTGTTCCCCGGTGTCGGGATGCCGCTTTTTTCCTCGATGATCTTCGAGAGCTCCGTGATCCGGGTCGTGTCGATGCTGGTATCGACGTCATAGAGCGATTCAAGCGCCATGACGACCTCCTCGTAGGCCGCGTTGCCGGCCCGTTCGCCGATCCCGTTGACCGACACCTGCGACTGGGCCGCGCCCGCCTCATAGCCCGAGAGGGCGTTGGCCGCCGCCAGCCCGAAGTCATCGTGGGTGTGGACGTCGACGTCCGCGTCGGTGTGTGCACAGACGGTCTCGATCATCTCGTAGAACCGTCTCGGCGTCGCGACACCGACCGTATCCGGGATGTTGACCCAGTCGACGCCGACCTCGGAGACGGCCTCGATGATATCTATCAGGAACTGTTCGTCCGTGCGCGTGGCGTCCATCGGCGAGAACATACAGGTCACGCCGCTCTCTTTGACGCGCTCGACGGCCTCGACGGACCGTTCGAGCGCCTCCTGTCGCGTCGCGTGCATCGAATCCTGCAGTTGGACGTCGCTGGTGGACGCGAACACGTGCACCATATCGACGCCGGAATCCAATGCAGCTTCGATGTCGCCGTCGACGACGCGGGCCAGCCCACAGACCGTAGAACGGGACGCCGCCTCGGCGATGTCCCGGACGGCCTCGAACTCCGTCTCGGAGTTTACCGGGAAGCCGGCCTCGATGACGTGGGTTCCCATGTCATCGAGGATCGAGGCGATCTCCCGTTTGTCCTCGTAGGAGAACGAGGTACGGGGGGACTGTTCGCCGTCGCGCAGCGTCGTGTCGAAAATTCGGGCCTCACTTATCTCTGAGGTACTATCTAGTGTGCCCTGGAAGAACTCGATCCGCCGGCGAAGCCGACGTATCCTCGTGCTGTGTCATTGCAAGTCGTTCAAGCGCTTTCGAGGTATTTAAACCTTTTCTTAGGTTGTCAGCCGGTGGACACTGTTCATCGAACCACGGTCCGACTAACGGCCGAGCGACACGACCCATTAGACCGATCTGAGTGGTCAACGAGTCGGAAATACTACTTCCCAAGAGCGTCTGTAAACCGTGTTATTATTCTTCTTCTCACCGTTAATATATTTAACTGGATATATTTTATGTTATATGTTTGCTACCAGTAGGTTCATCTTAACTGGGGGTAATATGACCTTATGAATCGATTAAGCAATCGCCTGTCGGTCGAATTTATCGCACTCCTTGCACTCACCGCGATAACGTTTCTTGTACTCTTTGCGTTCCTCCCGCTCGATCTGGTTCAGGCGCTTTTGGTCGTCGCTCTCGTCGCGTTCCTCTATTTCGGTATCGCCGTTACGTTGGCGAAATACAGACACCGGACACCGGATTGGCTCAACACGGCCCCGCTCTGGCTGGTCGTGATGGTTCCGGTTGCGATCGGTGTCTCTCTCCTCTTCAGATACTGGGCCGAGGCGACGGTCTTCAACGTGATCTTCGTCCTGGGGATGATGTTCATGTTCCTCTACTACTGGCTGATGGTTCCGTTCGCTTTGATCCAGAAAATCGAGGAAGAGAACTGGGACGGACAGATCGACGAATGGCCGGATATCAGTGTTCTCATCCCGGCCTACCAGGAGCGTGGACACATTTCCCGGACGCTCGATTCGATCGCGGCCACGACGTACCAAGGCGGTATCGAACTCATCGTCATCGACGACGGAAGCCTCGACGGCACCTACGAGGAAGCCAAGGCCCACGCCGGAACCGACGCCATAGTTATGCAAAAAGAAAACGGCGGAAAACACTCGGCACTAAACCTCGGACTCGAGAAGGCGACGAACGAGATCATCGTCTCTGTCGATGCGGACTCGTGGGTCGCCCCTGATGCGTTCGCGGAACTCGTCGAGTGTTTCGAGCGGCATCCCAACGCCGGTGCAGTGGCCGGCAACGTCAAAGTCGGGAACCGGGGATCGTTCATTACGAACTTACAGGCGCTCGAATACATCGTGGGAATCAACACGTTCCGACGGGCGTTCGACCACGTCGGTCTCGTCTCCGTCGTTCCCGGCTGTCTCGGGGCGTTCAAAGCGGATGCACTACGGGAGGTCAAAGGATACAGCGCCGACACGCTCACCGAGGATTTCGATTTAACGATAGCGATCCTCAAAACCGGACGGAACGTCCACATGAGCGAGGGAGTCGTGTACACCTACGCCCCGACGGAGTGGCGTGGGCTCTACAGACAGCGACTCCGGTGGTACCGTGGACACGTCCAGACGCTCCGCAAACACGCCGACGTTTTCAGCGACTCACGGTACGGTCTCCTCCACCGACTCATCTTCCCGTACGCGTTCCTCTCGATGACGCTCTTGCCGCTTATGGGAGTCGTAGTCTCTATAGTCATCCCGCTCGCGATCATCACTGGACAGGGGTTGATGATGCTTCAGATCGCGGTGTTCTTCCTGGCGCTCATACTCCTGTTGTCGCTTCTCGCCATCGAGATCGATAGTGAGGAAAAGAAACTGGTGATGTACTCACCGCTGTCGATAATCGGTTACAAACAGTTCCAGGACATCGTTCTGCTGAAGAGTATCTTCGATGTCTTCAGCGGAAAAGAGCTCGGCTGGACGAGTGCCGATCGGATCCCTTCCGATGGTGAAACCCTGATCTACGATCCGCAACCCACCCGAAGGACCGCAACAACGGCGGTCCTCGAGGAACAAGTTGAACCTCCGGAGGCGGCCTTCGAGCTGTTTCAGGGCGTCGACGCCGAGTGGCGCTGGCGGCTCCGACACCGGAACGGAAATATCATCGCCGACAGCGGCGAGGGATATAGCTCCCGCAGTGGCATTGACGAGGCCGTCGGTCGGATCGAAGCTCTCGCTGGGGACGCCGATATCCTCGAATACGACCCCGCGGGCTTCGAGGTCTACAGAGACGACGCCGGGGAGTGGCGCTGGCAACTCCGGACGAAGAACGGTCGCACGACCGCCCGAAGCAAGCGTGGCTTCGGCTCTCGCGGTGCCGCACTCGACGCTGTCGACCGTGTCAAAAACCGCGCCTCGGAGGCCGACAACTGGAGTGTCACTGTCGGCGAGCGCGGCGGCTACCACTGGCGGCTGACCGCGCCGAACGGGACGGTTATCGCGAGGAACGCGAAACGCCACTCCAGAAAACCGGAGGCAGAGGCGGCAATAGACCGCGCGAAAGAGGCAATCCCGGGGGCGGATACCCTCGAATACGATCCCGCGGGCTTCGAGGTCTACATCGACAGCGCCGGCGAGTGGCGCTGGCGGCTCCAGCACCGTAACGGTCGTATCCTCGCCGACAGCGGCGAAGGATATAGTTCGCGACGGGCCGCGGAGAGCGGAATCGAGAGCGTCCGCCGAACTGCCAGCGAGGCTGCCATCGCTGCACCACCGATGGTGCGGACCGATCAGTAGGCGATTTCATCGGCGGTCGAGGTGGATACCCCAACCCTTGAGGTCGGAGTTGTTGACGAGGGCGCATACCGCCAGCCTCCGTCGGAACGCTCGACGGCACGGGCCGGATAGGACTCTCCGAGCCCCGCAACTGTCATGAAATCCACCCCGTCGGCGCGTCGAGCGGACTTGGCAGGAACGTGGGCATCACCGATCGAACCAGCGACCCATCGGATCCACCTTCGAAGTACCCACGCTTAATACCGATAGACGACACGCATAACCATGATCCGCAGTTTCGAGGGCACACAACCGGACATACACGAGAGCGCCTACGTCGACCCGAGCGCGGTCGTCATCGGCGACGTGACGATCGGGCCGAAGGCCAGCGTCTGGCCGAACGTGACGTTGCGCGGCGACCACGGGGCGATCGAACTCGCCGAGGGGGCGAACGTCCAGGACAACGCGGTCCTCCACGAGGGCGTCGAGATCGGCCCCTACGCGACCGTCGGTCACACCGCTATCGTCCACGCATCGACGGTCAAAAAGCGAGCCCTCGTCGGGATGAGCGCGACCGTTCTCGACCGATCCGTGGTTGGCGAGCGGGCCGTCGTGGGGGCCAACAGCCTCGTGACGGAAGGGACCGAGGTCGAGCCGGAGACGCTGTATGCGGGGACGCCGGCGAAGAAACTCAAAGAGATCGAGGACACACACTGGAACGAGGCCGGCGATCGGTACGTCGACCTCTCGCGGCGATACCTCGGGGACTCCGAACGGTCGGATTAATCGTCGGCGAGTCCGAGTCGCTCGGACGATTCGATCGCGGCCCGCGTCTCGGAGGTGAGCGTCGTCACGACCGCCTCACCGGAGCGATTTCGGTCGACGATCCCGTCCGCCTCGAGCGAGGAGAGGTGATGGGAAACCGTCGAGGGGGACCGATCCGTCGCCTCCGAGAGCGTCGTCACCGAGGCCGGTTCGTGCTCCGAGACGGCGTCGATCATCGCTCTCGTCGGCTCGGCGCGCAACGCCCCGGCGAGTTCGGCGTCGGCCTCGCTCGGAGCGAGCCTGAGCGTTCCGGCGACTGTCGTCGAGTCGACCAGCCCGGCCGTCATGAGCACGCGGGCGTGATACCGGACGGTCGATCTGGTGACGGAGACGCGCTCTGTCAGATCCCCGATGCCGATTCCCGGCGACTCGCGGATGGACGCGTAGACGCTCTTTCGTGTCGGCTGTTCGAGTACACCGTCGGGATCACTCCGGGCGATCCCGTTCGATGCGACGGCGTAGCGGAACCGATCCGTCGTCGGCGCGTCGACCCCGGCGACCGAAAGTCCTGCAGTGGCGTCCTCGGGGGACTCGGCGGCCACGCCACCGATCGGGAAAAGCGAACACACCATCGCGACAGCCACGAACGCGACGAGTACCGTCCGGGGATCCATACCCGAACTCGCCGTCGCGGACACGTATGCTTTTCCGTCCGCTTTTCGGGACTGCGGGCCCTTTCACTCGAGCGCCGGAGCCGGGGTCGGTCGGTCGATCAGAGCAGGGCTTCCGCCCGGGCGATATCCCCGCGCGTGTTGACGTTCACCCGCCAGCCGTCGAGACGGACCCTCTCGATCCGGCGGCCGTCGCGAACGAGCCGATCGATCGCGTCGGGCAGTTCGTACTCGCCGCGTTCCGAGGGTTCGATCGCGTCGATCGCCTCGAAGATCCCCGGTGAAAAGGCGAAACAGCCGGTCACGGCGAGCCGTGAGGGGGGATCATCCGGCTTTTCGACGATCTCGGCCACCGAGCCGTCCTCGATTGAGAGGACACCGCCCCGCTTTGCCCGGTCCCGCGAAACGCGTTCGACGAGGACCGTCGCGTCGGCGTTCCGGGACCGATGGGTCCGGACGACGTCGCCGACGTTCCCCCGCAAGACGTTGTCACCGTTGAGCTGTAAAAAAGCGCCATCGACAACCGGTTCCGTCCGTCGAACGGCGTCGGCGAGCCCGCTCCGGGCCGGCTGTTCGACGTACGTGATCGGCGTCCCCAGGTATTCGTTCCCGAACCGGGACCGGATCCGCTCGCCGAGGTAGCCGACCACGACGACGTACTCGCTGACGTGCGCCGAGAGCGCATCGAAAACGTGGGACAAAAGCGGCTTTCCGGCGACCTCGAGGAGTCCTTTCGGTCGATCGTCGGTCTCCGGCCGGAGCCGAGAGCCCCGCCCGGCGGCCGGGATGACTGCCTGCACGGACGAAGATACCGCGACGGAACGGAAAACCCTTCGCCGTCGTTAGTCCGAAACGAGGAACGTCCGACCGCCCCGGCGTTCGAAGTGAACCTCGCCCGCGTCCTCGGCGTACTGTCGGACGTCCGATACCGGAAGATCGCCGACGGCGAGGACTCGCGCACGTGTCGGCCCGTCCGTTCGCTGAACTCGTTCTACTGACATACCTTCCTGTTATACGAACGGGAATAAAACGGTCCGCCATGTCCGGAGTGAAAGTGAAAGTGGAGCGCTCACTGGCCGTGGACGCGGAACTGGGTCGGGCCGCTCCCCCGGAGCGGTTTATAATTCCCTCTCTTCACCGTCGGTTCGTCTGACAGTTACGACCCCCGTTTCGGCGTCGGCGTGAACGGTTCGTCCCCGCCCGCCGCCGACCGCCTCGGCGACGATCTCGATGCCGTACTCCGCGAGTGTCTCACGGGCCGCGGTGACGTTTCGATCCCCGATCGTCTCCCCGTCGGACGCGAAATCGACGACGGCGGCCCCCCCTGTCAGCTTCGCCTCGAGCGTCCGCTCGGTAGCCCCCGACGCGAGTAGCTCCCCGACCACGACCTCGATCCCCGAGTCGACGAACCGCTCCGGCGGTCGAGTGTCGTCGTTCCGGTACGGCAACATCGGGTGTACGAGCCCGCCGGGGCCGCCGTCGCCGTCGTAGATCACGACACCCAGACAGGATCCGAGACCGCTCGTGGTCAACACTCCCTGAGAGGCGACGGCGTAGTCGGCGACTGAGACCTTTATTCGGTCGGCGACGCCGGCTCGCCCCTCGACGAGCCTCGACACGGCTCAGAACACCTCGCTCGGATCGACGTGGGTTCTGTCGGCTCGCTCGACGAGCAGATCCTGTAACACCTCCCGTAGCTCAGATTCGTCCGGCAACGCGAACATCTCACACCGGAACACGCCGTCGTCGTTCGTCCGGATCATCGAATCGAGCACGAACGCGTGCTCCTGTGTCCGGGCCATCCGTCCGACGATCGGGCTCATGACCGACGATCCCATATCCGAGACGAACGTCGGCGGCGAGTGATCGATCGAGCTCTCGAGGACGTTCGCCCAGCCGTCGATGAACCCGCTGGTCATGATGTTGCCGAGCTCCTTGACGGCGCTTTGCTCCATCTCCGACCACTCCCCGTCGGTCTCCATCGGCACCAAAGCGTCGACGACGGCCTCCGCGGAGGGTCGATCGAACAGGATGACGAGATAGCCGCTCGGCTTGCCGTTAAATTCCATGACCGTTCCGATGTATCGCCTGTCGCCGACCTCGGCCGGCACGTCGTCGATCGGCACGAAGCTCATCCGATTGATCTCGACGTCCGTCTCCAGCCCCGTCATCGTCGTGATGTTCTCGGCGGCCCGCTCGGCCCCGTGTTTCGTCATCTCGTTGAACACCGCGAACTTCTCGAAGGAGACGCTCTCTTCGTCCGTCGGCCCGAGCGCATCGACGAAACTGTCTCGCTCGGGAACGAGCAGGATGTGGAAATCGATCGCCTCCGAGGCCGACTCGACGCGGCTTCGGAAGACGAACAGCTGTTCGTCGTCGTCGGCGTCGAACGCGGTCAGGACCTCCGAACCCGACCCTTCCAGAAACCGCGGCGGTGAGATGTCGATCACCGCATCGAGGTGTTCGGCCCAGCCGTCGATGAACCCGCTGGTCATGATGTTTCCGACCTCCTCGATCGAGCTCCGCCGCATCTCTTCGCTGCTCCCGGGCGCGAGCGTCTCCGCGATGGTCTCACGGGCCGCCGAATCGAACGTCAGTATCGTCTCGCCCGAAAGCGCCCCGCCGAGATCGATTCGGACGCCGGAGAACTCGCCGCCGACGTACTCGTACTCCAGGTCGGCGGGCCTCATCAGCGAGACGTTCGTCACCTCGACGTGGGTGTCGATCCCCGTCAACTGCGACAGCGATTCGGCCGCCGACTGAGCTCCGTCCCGAGCCAGCGCGTTGTACGTCTCGAGCGAATCGATGTCGATCTGCATCTATCCGGCCACCACGTTCTCGATCTCGTCGAGAACGCTCGGTTTCTGGAACGGTTTCGTGATGTACCCTTCCGCCCCGGCCTGAATGGCGCTTTTCATCTTCTGTTCTTGGCCGACGCTCGTACACATGATCACTTTCGCTCCGGGATCGGTGTCGGTGATTTCGTTTGTCGCTTCGATCCCGTCTCTGATGGGCATCACGATATCCATCATCACGAGATCGGGGTCGTGGTCGTCGTACAGCTCGATCGCCTCGACGCCGTTTTCGGCCTCGCCGACGATCGTGTATTCGCCCTCGAGAATCTCTCGGAGGAGGCTTCGCATGAACTCTGAGTCGTCCGCGATCAGGACATCCATCTCTACCCGAAGTTCACACAGCGGGTATGTGAACGTGCCCGCACACTCAGCGTTCGAAACAGATCGAGAGTCGGACCCGTCGTCAGTTTCGATCGCTTTCCTCGCGGATCGCCGCGACCAGATCGTCGATCGAGTCGGATCCCTCGAGGTCGTGGGCTTTCAGGAGTTTCGCGAGGTTCGGCGTTTCGGTTCCGCCGTCGGTGAAACTCGCCTCCCTCAGCAGGATCTGAACCACCTCGTCGGCCGGAGTTCCGTCGCTCACGTGTCTGGCGTACCACCGGACGAGGTTCTCGAAGGTGGCGACCACGTCGTCGGACGCCGTGCGATGGCGAGCCGTGTCTCCATCGAAGCGGGCCACGACGTCGATCCCGTACCGGGCCTTCGACCGTTTCAGTTCCTCGGCCAGCAAGGTCCGGGCACTTTCGGGACTTCGCATCCCACCCGTGGGCTGTCCGCCCCGAGTTGGTCCGCTCTCGTCGCCCCCTCCGGCACGGCCGCTTCGGTCGTCGCTCTCTCCGCTTTCCGAAACCCAATCCGGAACGTTCGGCGGGCCGCCCCCCGGCGAGACGACGTACCGACCGCTGTCGTCGAGCGGTTCGACGTACTCGCTGTCGGCGATATCCAGTTCCTCCGGCGAGAGTGCGGGTCCGCCCTCCTCGGCGTCGTCCGGCTCCGGCGGGAGCTCCGGATCGATCTGGTCGTCGTTCGAGTTCGATTCGGTAGTGTCGGGTGGATCGTCGGTCATCGTTCTGGTTTCAGGCGCTGAATCTGATCGTGTCCTCGTTTCCTCCGGCGGCAATCGAAACCCGGGTATCCCCGTCGATATCGATGTCGTTGACTGTCACCGCTATCACCGAGCCGGGCTCCCAGTCCGTCGCGTCCGGATCATCGACGCGCTCTACGTCGTCGGGTTCGTTAAAACTACCCTCGATCAACACGTCCACGGTTCCCGAACCGATATCCAGGTCCCGATCACCGGTGTTTTTGATAAAGAGCGTGAGATCCCCGCCGTCGTATATCGATTCCGGACTTCCGGGGTCGCTGACGATCCGAATATCGGTGTCGATCTGTGTCTCGACCTCGTCGCTTTGATCGACGATCGACGTGCTGACGCGGTCGACCTGGGTGACGAGCGTGCCGGCGACACCCGCCGCGACGACGATGCTGGCGATGAAGATCACCAGGTGTGAGGCCGAAACGCCGCTCATCGCCGATCACCGCCGGTGCCGCGTTCCGTCGTCCGTCCCCGGGGAGGTCGGCTCGCGCTCGGCTCTCCGGTGGTGTTCGTTCCCGCCGCGGTGATCGTGTCTGTATCTTCCATCGGTTCGTACACCTCTCGGTTGATCATCCGTCCGCGCTGAACTCCAGCGATCGTTCCGTTCCCGTCACCGAAACGGTGAGTCGATTGCCGTTCCCGTCGAGTGGGTCTTCGAGCCCGACGACGAGCTCGACGACTTCCCCTTCAGCCCAAACCCCGTTGTCCTCGCCGCTCTCGACTTGCACGCTCATGTCCGCGTCGCTGACGAACAGCCCGTTGACGAGTACGTCTATCTCGTCGGGCTCGGCCAACAGCGCCGTCGACCCGGTGTTCCGAACGAAGAACGTGATCTCGGCTTCGTACTCCCCGCCGTCGAACACCTCCGGGTCCTCGCTGTAGAAGTTCGTCCCGCCGCCGTCGTTGAGCAACTCGATATCGGTGTCGATCGATTCGGTGATCGCGTCGCCCCGCGACTCCGCCGACGTGGAGATGTCCCCGACGGTCGCGACGAGGGTGCCCGCCACCCCCGCGGCGACGAGAATGCTCGCGATGAATATCACGAGTGTCGAGGCCGAAACGCCGCTCATGGTTCCTCGAACTCGTTTTCGGTCTCGGCGATGCCGTTTTCGGTGACGATCTTTACACGGTCGGGTTCGTCCGTCCCCCCGTCGAAGGTCACGACGAGCTCCGTTCCGGGGAGCCACAGCTCGGCGTCGGCGTCGCCGTCGACTTCGGTCTCGAAATCCGTCCTGACGACGCCGTCGATCAGCACGGTCGTATCGGCGACCGACAGCGTCGTACTGCCGCTGTTTTCCAGCCTCAGTTCGAGTCGTTCCGCCTCGCCGTCGTACGTCGCCGACTCGATCTCGAACTCGGTGTTCAGCGCGTCGATCCCGCGATCGATCTGGTCGCCCTGGGCGCCCGTGAGCGCACCGAAGCTGCCGATCAACGGCGGGAGCGCGATCCCGGTCGCCACGATCACGCCGATGAAGACGATCGCCGCCGAACCGCTGACGCTAAACCCCACGACAGATCACCTCGGAAAAAACAGACCGCCGAAGACCGACGGACCCGCCGCTGACCGTTCGGGCGGACGCCGGTGTAATGTCGTATCGGCTCATTCGATCGTGTCGTGCGGCTCCGTCGGCGACTCACGCTGCTTTGCTCCCGGATCCGGCCTGCAGAACCGGTTCCGGTACTCGTCGTATCCTTCTCGTGTCTCTCACTAAAGCCGGTAGTCGGTTTCAGTCGCCGAAACCACGGGCGATACTGGGGGGAAGCGGCGGGTGAGCGGTATTTAAATACGTTTCATCCAGTACAAATTGATGTTATACGTATCGTTATGATTGAGACCGATGATCCCGGTAGAGCCCACGGAACAAAACAAAAAAGACCAATTCACTTCTTATCGATGACAAGATTAGCGTAACTTCGGTACAAAAATCGGGGGTCGGAGTGCCTACTTATGAAGCACCGTCGGAGTCCTCTTCGACATCCTCTGGAGTGTCCTCCCCGCCGAGAAGCATATGCTCGACGGTGTCGTTGATCCTTTCGCCGTACTCCTCGGCGTCGATCTCGCCGTCGAGGTACTGCTCGGCCCACTCGGCTTCGGCGTGCCAGACGATCTGTGCTTCCCCGCGCCCGACGGCCTCGAGACGCTCGACGCCCCAGCCGCCCTGAACTCGCTCGACGAACGCCATCGCCACCTCCGCGAGCCCCTGCTGTGGGTCGGGGTGTTCGTACTCGACGGTGGCTTCGAGGTCCTCGGGATCGAACAGGAGGTCGTTCACCTCGACGTCTCGGCTCGCGAGTTCCTCGCGGAACGCGTCGCCGTGGCTCTCGTGATCGTCGGCTTGGTACTCCGGTGGGTTT
>CAZWZX010000073.1:0-11265 GCA_964638655.1 uncultured Natronomonas sp. | reverse complement strand
GTGCTCGCGGTCGCTTCCCGGTGAAGCTCATCTACGCGAGCGTCCTGCCGATGATTCTCGTCCGCGCGCTGCAGGCGAACATCCAGTTCATGGGCCGTATTCTCAACGCCCAGTGGGCTGGCATGCCCGAATGGCTCGGCGATTACGCCGGGACCGAGCAGGGCTTTGCCGAACCGACCGGCGGCCTGTTCTACTATCTGGCGCCGATCTACTCGCCGGAGGACTGGATGTGGTGGCTCGGCGAGACGGCGGCGGCCCCCTGGCAGATCATGATGCGGGTCGGCGTCGATCTGACGTTCATGATCGTCGGCGGCGGGATCTTCGCCATCTTCTGGGTCGAGACGACCGGGATGGGTCCGAACGCGACCGCCAAACAGATCCAGCGATCGGGGATGCAGATCCCCGGCTTTCGGCAGTCGCCGGGCGTCACCGAGAAGGTGCTGGAACGGTACATCCCGCAGGTGACCGTCATCGGCGGGGCCCTGGTCGGTCTGCTCGCAGTCATGGCGAACATGCTGGGGACGATCGGGCAGGTGACCGGGACCGGCCTGCTGCTGACCGTCTCCATCACCTACAAGCTCTACGAGGAGATCGCCGAAGAGCAGATGATGGAGATGCACCCGATGATGCGGGAGATGTTCGGCGACTGACGTCAGGTCGACATCGGATCTCTCCCGCGATCGGTCGGGAATGGTTCTCGCTTGAAACACACTTTCGAAAACCGAAGGCGACTGTCGTTTCACCGTGACTATTTGTTCTCACACGTCCACAGTGACGTATGATCGACCGTGTACTCGTTCCGATGGACGGCTCGGACCTGGCGGCGAAGGCGCTGCGGTACGCGCTCGAAACCTACGATGACGCCGACATAACCGTCCTCCACGTCGTCGGAACGTCGACGCCGATGATGGGAGAGATGGCGGGGCTCGCCTTCGAGGACGATCTCCCGGCCGCGGTCGAAGAACGGGCCGAATCCGTCTTCGAGAGCGCGAGTGGGATCGCCGCCGAGTACGACACGGAACTACGGACGGTCGTCGCGGTCGGACATCCGGCACGGACGATCGTCGATCGCTCGAAGGAGTTCGATACCGTCGTCATCGGAAGCCACAGCGGCTCGCTCGCCGAGCGGCTGTTCGTCGGAAACGTCGCGGAGACGGTGTTCCGTCGGGCACCGGTTCCGGTCGTGGTCGTCAGGTGACGGCCGCCGTTCGGTCCCCGATCGAAGTACGAACGGATAGTAGTCGGCAATATACAGGGCGACGTATATCGCCGGAGCGGCCGTTCCCGTGTCCGTGCATACCGACGTCATCGACAAACTGGAGCGGATCGCCGCCGACGAGATCCGCGCGATCGTGAGCTACGGCGACGACGGTATCGAGGTGGAACGGATGGAGGAGGCGGCCCGCGGCGGGGTCGGTCCCGAATCGAAGCTACCGGTACTGCGTCGCGTTACCGGGGAGAGATATCCATCGGAGCCGTTCGGTGATCGACAGCTATCGGTGCACGCGTTCCCGGACGTGGCGGTTCTCGATATCCCGGGCGGGAAGGGAACGGTATCGTGGCGACCCTCGACCCGGCGGTCCCCGACGAGACGCTCGGACGGTTGCTGGGGACGCTTTCGATGACCGGCGATAGCGATTGGGGCGCATAGTAACGCACTTGAGGCGTCCGCAAGTGGTGGATCGTATGCAGATCGTCATCGTCGGGGCCGGGGAGGTCGGGACCTCGATCGCTGACAGTCTCGACGGCGATCACGACGTGATCGTCATCGACATCGACTCCGAGACGGCCGAGCAGTTGAAATACGAACTCGACGTGATGACGCTGGCGGGCGATGGCACATCGCTTTCGACGCTGGAACGCGCCGGGATCGACGATGCGGACATGTTCATCGCCAGTACCGACGACGACCGAACGAACCTCGTCGCCTGCGGGACCGCAAAGACGATCGCTGACCCGTTCACGATCGCTCGGACGAAAAGCGTCGAATACCTGCGGACGTGGGAGCTGACGGAAACGGCCTTCGACGTCGATTTTATGGTCTGTTCGGATCTCCTGAGCGCCGAGAACATCGTCCGAGTCGTCGGGTTGCCGTCCGCGGTCGACGTCGATCCCTTCGCCGGCGGGTTGGTCCAGATGGCGGAATTCGAGATCGGGGGTGACAGCCCGATTTCGGGCCAGACAGTCGCCGAGGCGGATCGGTTCGAGTCGTTGACGTTCGCCGGGCTGTTTCGGGGCGAGGAGATGATACTCCCTCGCGGCGATACGGTCATCGAACCCGGTGATCGGGCAGTCGTCATCGGCAGTCCGGAAAGCGTTCAGGCGTTCGCGAGCGATCTCAAACCGGACGCGACGCCCGACAGCGCCGACGAGATCGTCATCATCGGCGGCTCGGAGATCGGTTATCAGACCGCCCGATTGCTCGAGGAGCGGGGACTCTCACCGCGGCTCATCGAACAGGACACGGAGCGTGCTCGATGGCTGGCCGAGGAGTTGCCGAACACGCTCGTGATGGAACACGACGCGACGGACACGGAGTTTCTGGCCCGCGAACACGTCGATGAAGCGGATATCGTCGTCGCGGCGCTGGACAGCGACGAGCGGAACTTACTCGTCTCCGTGCTCGCAAAACGGCTCGGGACGGACCGGGTCGTCGCAGTCGTCGACAACGGCGAGTACGTGACGCTGTTCGAAGAGATCGGGATCGACGTGGCGATCAACCCCAGACAGGTCACGGCCGAGGAGATCACCCGGTTCACCCACGGTGGCGTCGCGGAAAACATCGCGGTACTGGAAAACGATCAGGCCGAAGTGCTCGAACTCGAGTTGACGGACTCGAGCGAACTCATCGATCGGACGATCCGCGATATCGCCGAGGAGGTCGACGCGAGGCTGGTTTTCGGAGCGATCACCCGCGACAGGGAGTTTATTGCCCCACGGGGGGATACCGAACTACGGACCGGCGATCACATCGTCGTCTTCGTCGAATCATCGTTCGTCGACGAACTCACTAAGATGGCATAGTATGGGACGGCTACGCGTCGACTGGCAGACGAGCCTCGATCTCACCGGTCGCGTACTGCTGTATCTGGCCGCCCCGCTGTCGTTTCCGCTCGCACTCGCGATCCTGTACGGCGAGTCGGTGCTGCCGTTTGTGGCGGCGATCGCCGCGACCGTTGCGCTCGGCGGCGGGTTCAAAGCGCTTCCCGGCGACCCGGGTGATCTGGGCCCCCGCGAGGCGTTTCTCGCGGTCGCGTTGATCTGGCTCCTCGTCGCCTTGGTCGGGGCGATCCCTTTCGTCGTCGCGGCGACGGGGACGATCGCCCACCCGATAAACGCCGTCTTCGAGTCCATGAGCGGGTTGACGACGACCGGCGCGACCGTACTGGAGGACTTCTCGGCCCACGATCGATCGATCCTGATGTGGCGACAGCTCATCCAGTGGCTCGGCGGGCTCGGGATCTTGGTGCTCGCGACGGCGATCCTCTCGGAACTCGGCGTCGGTGGCGCACAGCTGATGGACACCGAAACCCAGAGTCAGAACGTCAACAGACTGACGCCGCGGATATCCGAGACGGCTCGTCTCATCTGGGGGCTGTATCTCGGAATCACGGCCCTCGCGGTAGCCGTTTTTTATACGCTCCATCTCCTCGGTCTGGCGCCGAACATGGATCTGTACAACGCCGTCGCCCACGCCTTTACCTCGGTCGCGACCGCCGGCTTCTCTCCCCAACCGCTGAGCGTCGGGGCCTTCGAGCCGGTCGTCCAGTGGGCGGTGGTCCCGTTTATGATCGCCGGCTCGACGAGTTTCGTTTTGATGTATTTCGCGATCAAGGGCGACCCGATGCGGCTGCTGAAAAACGAGGAGTTCCACTTCTACATCGGCGCGCTCGGGTTCTTCGCGGCGATCGTCGCGACGATGCTCTTCATCGATCCCGAGATCGAGTTCGGCCCCGAGGCGACGATCCGTCACGCCGTCTTCAACGTCACCTCGATCGTGACGACGACGGGGTACGCCAGCACCGACTTCGAGTTGTGGTCGGCGGCCGCAAAACACATGCTCTTTCTGTGTATGTTCATCGGCGGAATGGTCGGCTCGACGACCTGCTCGATCAAATCGCTCCGGTGGCTGGTCGCGCTGAAGGCGTTCAGACGGAACCTCTTTACGAGCGTCCACCCGTCGGCGGTCCGGCCGGTCAGACTCTCCGGAAGGCCGGTCGAGGAGGACGCGATCCGCGACATCTACGCGTATCTGCTCTTGAGTATCGTGATCTTTTTTCTGTTCACGATCTTCGTCGTCGTCGATTCGGCTCGGATCGGGACGAACGTCTCGGAGTTCGAAGCGATGGGCGCGGCGGCCTCGACGTTTCTCAATATCGGTCCGGCGTTCGGCGATGCGGGCCCCTACGGATCTTATAACGGCTTCTCGATGACGACGAAGACGGCGATGATCGTCCTGATGTGGATCGGTCGCATCGAGATCATCCCGGTGCTGGTGTTGTTCACCGTCGCCTTCTGGAAGTCGTGACCGGGGTGATTTTGGCTTCGTTTCGCGATTGAATAGTCAGACAGAATAGATCTCTTGCCCGGAAAAGACGGGTCTAACCATTCAGTTAGCTTCCCACGGTGGGGCTTCGACCGTTTTGTTCGTACTCTATCCAACGTATCATAAATTCCTTTACATAACGACGATATTAAGTTAATGTAGTATGATTTGGATATAAGTGGGGATTGTATGTCACTAAGTGGCAATCAACAACTCGCACGTACCGTTGTAACTGCAATCGAGGAGTGGACGCCTTCAGAGGCACACGGCCACGAATCTAAGTTCCAGAATGAACTACAGGAGTATCTCGACAAACGCCTCAATGCGGATAGCGGGATGATGATGGGCGGAAGCAAAGAGATTGTAGTTGAGCGCGAACACGGAAACATCAACGGTGATGTAGTTATAAACGGCGACATTGGAATTGAACTAAAACGCGATCTCACAAACAGTCAAACGAACACATTACGTGGTCAAATCGAGAACTACCGAAAAGAGTACACACACGTAATTGTGTTGGCTTGCGGTATCGAAGATATGGATGGGTGGCGAAAATTAAAAAATGACTACGAAAATCGGGCGGGGATGGAGTTTGATAAAGCACCTGTCAAGTTCATTCATAAGCAGAAAGCAAACTACGGACAAGGGAGTCACACAGACGACTATACAGATTCGGATAGAAACCGGCCACAAAACGGTGAAGGGGTCGAAGAAGTTGCCGAAACAATTGAACAGGGTGTAGAAGGATATAAATCGCTTACTGGCAATGGATCAATGGATACCGGTAAAGCAATCGTATCTGTAATTCAACTCGCCGTCATCGCTGGCGTATTTATTTTCGTCGTCGTATTTGTTCTGTTTAATTTTGTACTATAATCCCGATCGTCTCTCACTTACAGCGCGTTGTCGAAACGCCCGCTGATTGTTGTCCCACCAGTTAGCTCTACTTCGTCTGGTACGGTGAACGAATCCGAACCGAGATGTTCATCAACCGCGCCGACGACACTCGTCAATTCGCCGGTATAAAAATCAATCGTGAACTCATCGGATGGGAACTCTCGGTCGTCATTTTCGATAGCCTCCCCGAAATTGACGATTACCTCGCCACCGAAAGAGGGGCTTTCATCGGCAAGAACGAAATCATTTTGATCTCCAGCATTGACTTCGTGCGAAATAATGAAAAAGTCGCTTCCATGGTCTTCGGCAAATTCAAGCGTAAGGTCGCCGAACTGACCCCACCCGATCCGCTGGAGATACGAAAAGCCAATCAGCCCACCGTCATCGGTCATCGGGTCTGAGTCGTCGTTCAAGAGATCGCTACAGCCTGCAACCGAGAGGGCCGTGGCCGAGCCACCGGCACCAAGAAGCAAGTCACGCCGATTCATTAAGTGGCTATTATAATCGCTCAAAAATAGAGTTTTGGTGAAATTAAAACAACCTAATGGAAAGTTTCATAGAAACATCTGTGAACAAGTGGGAACGCGGCATCGGCTAACAAAAGTAACAGACGACAGCGGGGTGTGTGGAAAACGCAGGTGAAATCTCTCGCAATACCCACTTCTACTCAAGTAGTATTAGTGCGGAAATTGTACGCCAACGGGAGTTTGGCCACCGATTTCCATCGGCCAAAGACCGTGTGGAAACCGAGTGGGCCAACTCGGATTTGAACCGAGGACCTCCCGGTTATCAGCCGAGCGCTCATACCTAGCTGAGCTATTGGCCCTGTGTTGGCGCGTTTGATCGTAACGCCGTCGGTTGTTTAAACGTTTCTTTTCCACGGCCCCACGACGGATTGTGACACGGTCATCGCTCCGGCGTCCCGTCGCCGTCATCGGGGTCGCTGTCGTTCCCGAGCGGGTCGTCGGCCTCCCGTACCGGATCCTCGGAGACGTCCTCGAACTGGTATTCCCCCTCCCCCATCTCGACCGTCTCCGATCCGCTCGGGCCCTCGGGGCCGGGACCGGGACTGGGACCGGAGCCACCGGGGAACCCGCCCTGAAAACCGTCGTCGTCACCGCCGCCGGGGAACCCCCCGATGTAGACGTTACCGGTCGCGAAGCCGCCGGTCTGTCGGTCCAGAAACGGCGTCACGACGTACTTTTTGAGCCCTATTCGGATCGGATACCGGGTCGGTGGAACGACGAGGAGGAGGCCGATGAGGTCCGTGATGAGGCCGGGAGTGAGCATCAACGCGCCGGCGACGAGCAGCAGGGCGCCGTCGAGCAGTTCGTCGGTCGGCGGCGAGCCCTGAGCCAGTTTTCGCTGTATCTTCCGGACCGTGTGTCGCCCCTCGGCGCGGACCAAAAGCAGCCCGAGCAGCGCGGTCAACACGACGACCGCCACGGTCGCGACCGGGCCGATCGACACCGGTCCCAGGTCGGTCGCGAGGACGACGAGCAACAGGACATCCACGAGGGGAACGAGTAGCAGGACGCCGATGACCCGCAGTTTCATACATCCGGCTACCGGGGGATACGGGAAAACCCTTCCGAGACTCGAAGCGATACGGCCTTAGGCGGTCGGGCGTTTCCTTCACGCAATGAGGGCTGCGCTTGTGATTCTCGACGGCTGGGGCCTCGGCGACGGCGGTCCGGGTGACGCCGTCTCGGCGGCCGAGACACCGACCGTCGGTCGGCTCCGGGAGACGGGGGCGTTCGGGACGCTGGAAACCCACGGCCGTCGGGTGGGGCTCCCCGACGGACAGATGGGAAACAGCGAGGTCGGCCACCTCAATATCGGCGCCGGGCGAGTGGTCAAACAGGACTCGACGCGGATCACGGACGATATCGACGCCGGCGTCTTCGCGGACAACGACGCGCTCGACGGCGCCGTCGAGTACGCCCGCGAACACGGGGGGAAGGTCCATTTCATGGGGCTGGTGAGCGACGGCGGCGTCCACTCCTATCAGGCCCATCTCCACGCGCTGATCGAACTCGCCGTGGATCGGGGCGTCGAGGCGGTTACGCACGCGTTCACCGACGGTCGGGACACCGCGCCGGAGGGCGGCGCCGAGTTCCTCGCCGACCTCGAGTCGACCGCGGCGGCCCACGGAACGGGACACGTCGCGACGGTCTGTGGGCGGTACTACGCGATGGACAGAGACGAGAACTTCGAGCGGACGAAACGGGCCTACGACGCGATCGTTCACCGAAAGGCACCACACAGCGCCGACTCCGCGGTCGACGCCGTCGAGTCGTCCTATGACCGGGGGGAGACCGACGAGTACGTCGAACCGACGCTCGTCGGTGACGGAAAAGGCGGCGATCGAGCGCTCGCCGACGGCGACAGCGTCGTCTTCTTCAACTTCCGTGCGGATCGGGCCCGGCAACTCGTCCGGATGCTCGCCGGCATCGACCCGGAGTGGCCCTTCGAGACCGACCCGCCCGAGATCGAACTCGTCACGATGACGGAGTACGACGAGACGTTCGAACTTCCCGTCGCGTACCCGCCGCTCGAACCCGAACGGACGCTCGGCGAGGCGCTCTCCGTGGCCGGCCTCACACAGCTTCGGATGGCCGAATCCGAGAAGTACGCCCACGTGACGTACTTTTTGAACGGCGGTCGGGAGATCGCCTTCGAGGGTGAGCGCCGCGAGATCGTTCCGAGCCCCGATGTCGCCACCTACGATGAAAGGCCCGAGATGTCTGCCCCGGAGTTGACCGACAGGGCGATCGACGCCATCGAGACCGACGACCCCGACGTCCTCGTGTTGAACTACGCCAATCCGGACATGGTCGGCCACACCGGCGATTTCGACGCCGCCGTCGCGGCCGTCGGAGCCGTCGACGAGCAACTCGGACGGCTCGAAACGGCCGTCCGAAACGCGAGCGGACACCTCCTCGTTACCGCCGACCACGGCAACGCCGACGACATGGGGACGCCCGAGAATCCTCACACGGCACACACGACGAATCCAGTGCCGTTTATCTATATGGATCCGGACGGGACCGACGGCGGCCGGACGGTCCGATCGGGCGGAGCGCTCGCCGACATCGCGCCGACGCTTCTCGAACTCGTTGATGTCGAGGTCCCGGACGCCATGACCGGTGAGAGGCTGGTACGATGAGCGACGAAATCGTCGTCCCGTCGGATCGGGACGTCCGTGGCACGGTCGATTCGCCGGACAGCGATCGGTGTGTCCTCGCGTGTCCGCCACACCCACAGATGGGCGGCAGCCGGACGGACAAGCGCCTCCGGGCCGTCAGCGATGCCATCGACGGTGCGTGTCTCCGGTTCGATTACGGTCCGTGGGACGAGGGATACGGCGAACTCGCCGACACACGGGACGCGTACGCGTGGGCCAGGGAGAACTACGAACGCGTGGGTCTGTTCGGATACAGCTTCGGCGGCTGTCTCGCGTTGCTCGCCGCGGCCCGCGAATCGACGGCCGGGCGGCCACCCGATCTCGTCGTCGCGCTGTCACCGGCGGCCAGCCTCGCGCCGGACTTGGACGCCGTCGCCGCGGTCGACGAGATCGACTGTCCGATGGCCGTGGTCTACGGTGAGCGTGACACGACCGTCGACGCGAGCGCAGTCGCAAAGCGAGTCCGCGAGTGCGGCGGTGACGTGGCCGTCCTGAACTCGGATCACCACTTCGTCGGTCAGACGCGGACGGTCGCCGAACAGGTCGCTCGGTTTCTGACGCCGTAGCCGGACGGAATCGTGGAACGCGCAATCGTCGAGTGACGCCAGCGAGTAGGAAGACTGGGGTACATTGCGCTTTCACGCTCCCCAAACACTATCGTGTCGCTGAATAAATTCTACGCATGGCCCTCCACGCCGCCCGCAACGTCGGAGCCGCGGTTACCGTCACGCGGGAGTTTCTGACCCCGATCGAGTTCGTCCGGTGGCTCAAACTCGCCGTCGTCGCCTTCTTCGTCGGCGGCGGGATGAGTCTCCCGAGTGCACAGTTCAACGCTACCGGTGGTTCCGAGATCCCCACAGAGGAGATTCCGGTGACTCTGCCGGCCGAAACGGCGACCCTCGTCGCTGCGGTCGCGGCCGTCGCCGTCGGACTCGGGCTCCTCTTCGCCGTCGTCGGCGCGATCATGGAGTTCGTCTTCATCGAATCGCTCCGGACCGGGACGGTGTCGATCCGCCGCTACTGGAGCGAACGCTGGCGACAGGGACTTCGGCTGTTTGGATTTCGGATCGCGATCGGACTTCCGGTCGCCGCGATCACCCTCGGCTGGCTGGCGCTGTTTTTCGTCCCGCTTGCGACGGAAATCACCGACCCGATCGTGCCGTTCGGAGCCTTTCTGCTCGGGCTTCCCGTGCTGTTTCTCGTCGGGCTGGTGTACGCCCTCGTCGCGTCCTTTACGACCGTCTTCGTCGTCCCGCTCATGATCAAAGACGACTGTGGGGTGGTGGCCGGCTGGCGGCCCCTCTGGAGCTCGATCAGGACGGAGCCGAAACAGTATCTCGCCTACGCCGTGATCGCGTTCCTTCTGACTATCGCGGCGGGGCTTTTGGCCTCCATCACCGTCGGCATCGGTGCGGTTCTCCTTTTGATTCCGCTGGGTATCGTCGCCCTCATTACGCATTTCACCGTCTCACTTTCCTCGACCGTCGGACTCGTCGTGCTCGTCGCTGTCGTCGTGTTGTTCCTCGCGGCGGTCTTCGTTCTCTGGGCGCTGGTTCAGGTCCCGGTCGTCGCGTATCTCCGATACTACGCGCTTTTGGTACTCGGTGACATCGAACCGTCCTTCGATCTCATCGCCGACCGCCGGGACGCACTCGAGCGGTAATCGATCTCTACCGCCCCGTTTCGTCCCGGAGGCCCCAGCCTAGAACTGATACCGGCGAGCGTTGTCGTCGTTCTGCGTGAAGAGGTCGTTTCCGCCCGCCATCTCGTCGAAGGTCATGCCCGACAAATACTCGTCGTAGGTCACGTCGTAGCCGCTCCGGAGGTGGAAATCGAGGTTGCCGGTCTCGACGGCGGTCTGAAACAGCATGTGGATCGCCCGTCGGACGAGTTCGTCGGTGTCGTCCGGGTCGTAGACGCTTTCCAGCATCGCGAGTTCGTTTCTGGTTTCGCTGTCGAGATCGACGGTGAGTTCGTCGCCGAGATCGCTGTAGTTTTCCTCGATGTCGGCCGAGAGATCGTCCAGACTCATACGCTTCGTGAGTCTCGCCGTCGGAAATCGGTTTCGTTCCCGACCGTCACACCCAAGCGCTGGCCGGGAATAGGGGCGGTATGGCCGAGGAGACGCCGCCGCTCGCGGGGGATACAGAGTCCATCCGATCGGCGCTGATCGAGTGGTACGAGGCGGACCACCGGGCGTATCCGTGGCGCGAGACCGATGACCCCTACGAGATCCTCGTCTCGGAGGTGATGAGTCAACAGACCCAACTCGATCGGGTGGTCGACGCCTGGCGCGATTTCCTCGATCGGTGGCCGACCGCGGAGTCGCTGGCCGCGGCCGACCGGGCCGACGTCGTGAGCTTCTGGAGCGGCCATTCGCTCGGCTACAACAACCGCGCGAAGTATCTCCACGAGGCGGCCACCGAGATCCGAGACGAGTACGACGGCGAGTTCCCGAGATCTCCCGATGAGCTCGAGGGACTGATGGGCGTCGGTCCCTACACCGCCAACGCCGTCGCCTCTTTCGCGTTCAACGACGGGAACGCCGTCGTCGACACGAACGTCAAACGGGTTCTCTATCGCGCATTTTCGGAAATACATAATACAGAAGATCCACCGTATCAGAAGCTGGCGG
>CAZWZX010000072.1:0-11280 GCA_964638655.1 uncultured Natronomonas sp. | reverse complement strand
ACCATGAGGATCCGGTCGAACCCCATCTCGGCGATCGACGAGCAGACGTCCTCTAAAAGCGCGAGCATGGTCTCCTTCCCGATCGTGACTGTCCCGCCGAGGGGAACGTGATGCGGGGAGAACCCGGTCCAGATCGCCGGGAAGACGACCGTCTCGGTCCCCGACTCGGCGGCCCGATCGGCCGCTTCCGCCGAGACGGCTTCGGCGAGCAGGCTATCGGTTCCCACCGGGAGGTGTCGGCCGTGTTGTTCGAGTGAGCCGGTCGGCACGATTGCGATCGCGTCCTCGGCGGCCGCGCTCAGGGCGTCGCGCCGCATCCGCAGAGCCTGTCGTGACATACGAACCGCGTCGCCGCCCGCCGGTATAAGCGTTCGTCCGGCGATGTGAGAACGGTTAACTTCCGGCGAGCGGAAGCCTCGGCATGGAGTACCGCAGCCAGTTTCGAGACCTGCTAGCGCGCGAGGAGATCCTGCTCTGTCCCGGCGTCCACGACTCGCTGACCGCGCGGGCGGTCGACCACGTCGGCGTCGACGCGATCTACATGACCGGTTACGGGACGTCGCTGTCGAGGGTCGGCGTTCCCGACGCCGGGCTCATCACCATGCCGGAGATGGTCGAGAACGCCGCCCGGATCCAGGAGGCCGTCGACGTCCCGGTGATCGCCGACGCCGACAACGGCTACGGCAACGCGACGAACGTGATCCGGACGGTCCGGGAGTTCATCAGATCCGGCATCGCCGGCATCCACATCGAGGATCAGACGTTCCCGAAACGCTGTGGGCACGTCAAGGGCCGGGAAGTGATCCCGAAAGAGGAGGCCGTCGGCAAATACCGCGCCGCCGCCGACGTTCGCGACGAGCGCGACGAGGAGTTCGTCATCATCGCCCGTACCGACGCCCGCGGCGCCGTCGGCGGGTCGATGGCGGAGGCGATCGAACGGGCCAACGCCTACTGTGAGGCCGGCGCCGACGTCGCCTTCGTCGAGGGCCCGATCGACGAGGCCGAGATGGAAGCCGCCTGCGAGGGCGTCGAGGCGCCGATGCTGTACAACTACGCGGGCATCTCGCCGACCGTCGCGGCCGACCGGCTGGACGCGATGGGGTACGACATGGTCATCTATCCGGCCTTCTCGAACAAGGCGACGATCCGTCACACCTACGAGAACGCCCGGAAGTTCGTCGACGATCCGGGCGGTACGATGGACGAGATCGCCGCCCGCTTCGGGGAGCTCCCCTTCGACCTCCACGAGTTCTCCGGGTTTCCCGAGATCGTCGAGTGGGAACGCAAATACCTCCCCGAAGAGGACGCCGAAAAGTACGAGGGGACGGAGGGCGCCGACATCGGGGACTGAGGCTCTCTCATCTCCCGTCGATCCGCAGCCCCCCAAGGCTGCTGTCGGTAGTGTTCGACGATCCCGCCGGCGATCGAACGCCGGCTCAGAACGGGTCGGCCGCCTCGGGTTGTCGCTCGCCGCCGTGGGCGACCCACAGACACAGCTGATCCCTGTTGACCGTCGTTTCGGGGAGCTTTCCGTCGTACACCGCCTTGACGTTCTCCGCCGCGCCGCGGTGTTTCGCCGGCACGGACTTCGACGTCGACCCCGCGATGTGTGGGGTGACCAACACGTTGTCGAACTCGAAAAGCGGGTGATCCTCCGGCGCGGGTTCCTCGTCGAAGACGTCGATTGCGGCCCCGTGGATCGATTCACTTTCGAGGGACTCGATCAGGGCGTCGGTGTCGACGAGCGGACCGCGGGAGGCGTTGACCAACACGCCGTCCGGGCCGAGTGCCTCGAGTTCGGCCTCGCCGACGGCGCCCCGCGTCTCCTCGGTCAACGGGGCGTGAACGCCCACCGAGTCGGCCCGCTCGAAGAGTTCGAGCATCTCGTCGACCGGCTCGACGCCCTCGGCGAAGGCCTCCCGGTCGACGTAGGGATCGTACGCGATCGCCTCCATCTCCAGTCCCTGGGCCAGCTCCAAGACCAGGCTCCCGATCGCGCCGTAGCCGAACACGCCCATCGTCTGATCGGCGATCTCCGTGTTCATGTAATCGAACTTGTCCCAGATCCCCTGCCGGATGTTCCGGTCGGCCCGACGGAGTTCGCGCCGGACCGCAAGCGTCGTCGTGATGCTGTACTCGGCGACGGCCCGCGTGTTCGCGCCGAGGTTGTTACAGACGATGATCCCGAGCTCTGTCGCCGCCCCGATATCGACCGCGTCCAGCCCGACGCCGGGGGAGGTGATCATCTTCAGCTCCGAGGCGCGTTCGAGCCGTTCGGCGGGCATCTCGAACCCGCCCAGAACGATCGCATCGAACGTCGGGAGGTCTTCCTCGAGCGTTTCGGGACTGTCGTAGTCGGCGGCGACCGTAACCTCGGCCCAGCCGTCGTACTCTCCCCGCACCGATTCGTGTGGATGCCGTCCCACGAGTACCTGCCACGTCATACCACCCCGTGGAGGCGGGAGAGTGTAAATCCTCCCTCTCGAGTCGAGGGCAGGTGACGGATCCGGCAAGCCTCTTTCGGGGATCCGTTCGTCGCCAGAACGTTCATTCGCCCTCCCCCACAACGGCCCGTATGGACGGGTCCTATCTCCGCCTGCCGTCGGGCCGGCTTCGGACCCCTTGGCGGTTGCTCCTCGCGGCCGCGCTGTTTTTCGTCGTCTCGCTGGCCGGGGCGGCCGTCTTCTTCGCGCTCGATTCGCTGTTTCTCTCCGCCGAAGGCCCACTCGAGACGATCGGCTACGGGATCGCAAGCGGGATCTCGATCGCACTCGGTGTCGCGGTCGCAGCCGAGTTACTCGATCGGCGTTCTTTTGAGGGACTCGGGCTCGCTTTCGGCCCGGCGTGGTGGCGCGATCTCGCTGTCGGCCTCGCGCTCGGCGCCGGATTGATAGCCGGCCTGTATCTCGTTGGTGCCGCCCTCGGGGTGTACCGGCCTCGGTTCGCCCCCGCGGCCCCGGACCCGCTGTCGCTCCTCGTCGGCTTCGCGCTCGTGACCGGCTTCATGATCGTCGTCGGGTTCTACGAGGAGCTGCTCTTTCGGGGCTATCTCATGACGAACGTCGCCGAGGGACTGACGATCGCCCTCGATCGTCGGACGGCGCTTCTCGGCGCCGTCGCGCTTTCGAGTCTCGCCTTCGCCGCCCTCCACGGGCTCAACCCGAACATGAACCGGCTGGGAATCGCCACGATCGCAGTCGCGGGGGTGGCGCTGGGACTGGGATACGCGTCGACCGGTCGGCTCGGGCTCCCGGTCGGGTTCCACATCACGTGGAACCTCGCACATTTCGTCTTCGGGCTCCCGGTGAGCGGACTCGAGTTGGGCGTCCGGCTCTTCGAGACGGAACTGGTCGGCTCGGCGCTCGTCCACGGCGGCGAGGTCGGCCCCGAGGGCGGAATTTTGGGCTTTCTCACCGCCGTGGCCGGCTGTCTCGCCGTGCTCGCATACGGTCGGTGGACCGGCGAGGGGTTGCAGGTCGACCTCGCGGATCGCCCCGCCGACGGCGACCGGCGGTTCGACGGTGAGGCGTGAGTGGCTCGATGACGGGCGGGCGGCGATCGACCGAAACCGCCACGAACGCCGCGCTTCGAAGCCTTTATCAGCGAACTGACCCACCTTTCGGGTACTATGAGTGACAAGCCCGCTTCGATGTACAGGGACATCGACAAGCCCTCGTACACTCGACGCGAGTACATCACGGGCATCCCCGGCTCGAAGGTCGCCCAGTACAAGATGGGGAACTTCGACGCCGAGCCCGACGATTACGAGGTCCAGATCAGTCTCATCCTCGACGAGGCGGTCCAGATCCGCCATGGCTCGCTCGAGGCCTCGCGGCTCTCGGCGAACCGCCGCATGCTGAAAGAGCTCGGCGAGGGCGGCGACTACAAGATGATCCTTCGGAAGTTCCCCCACCAGGTCATCCGGGAGAACAAACAGGCGACCGGCGCCGGCGCCGACCGTGTCTCCGACGGGATGCGACAGTCGTTCGGCAAGATCGTCGGGACGGCCGCCCGGATCGAGGCGAACGAACGGCTCTTCACGATTTGGTGTCACCCCGAGGACGCCGAGATCGCCAAGGACGCGCTCCGCCGTGCGTACAACAAGATCTCGCCGCCGGCGACCGTCAAGGTCGAACGCGGCGAGGAACTGCTCATCGCCTGAGTGCGCTCATGCGCCTCGCCGACTCGACGTGGACCGACGTTCGCGACGTCGAGGCGGAGCTGGCACTTCTCCCTGTCGGCAGCACCGAACAGCACGGCCCTCACGCCCCGCTCGGTCTCGATTCGATAACCGCCGAGGCGATCGCTTCCGGGGCCGCCGACCGCTACATCTCCGACCGTGACGTCGAGGTGCTCGTCGGTCCCACCGTCCCCGTCGGCGTCGCGGCCGAACACCGCCGCTTCGACGGGACGCTGTGGGTCTCCGAGGACACCTTCCGCGCGTACGTTCGGGAGACGATCGAGAGTCTCGCGAGCCACGGGATCGAGCGGGTCGTCGCCGTCAACGGCCACGGCGGCAACGTCGACGCGCTGTGTGAACTCTGTGGCGAACTCAGCCGCTCGGGGGAGGTCTACGCCGTCCAGTACACCTGGTTCGACGCGGTTTCGTTCGAGAAGCTGGGGCATGCCGGCCCCGCCGAGACGTCGATGATCCGACGGCTTCGCCCGGAACTGATCCGCGAGGAACGCACCGAGGCGGCGGCCGAAGGAGCGGCCGAGGGCTGGGGGGAGTGGGTTTCGGGGACGAACCTCGCGTACGACTCCGATTCGTTCACCGACAGCGGCGTCGTCGGCGACCCCCGTGAAGGCGACGCGGAACTGGGCGAGAAACTGCTGACGGAGGCGACCGAGTCGCTCGTGACGCTTCTGGACGCGGTCGCCGATCGGTCGGACTGAGGTTCGACGCCGTCCCTCTCGGATATTAATGGCGTCGGAACAAAGGACGGCTCACGATGCTGTACGATCACCTCGCCGGTCTCGACCTCGAAATTCAGGCTTACGATCTCGAACAGCGCGAGCGGAACACCTCGAGTGACTTCACCCGAGCGACGACGACCGTCTCACTACACGGCGACGGCGAAACCGGGCGTGGCGAAGACGTCACATACGAAAACGACGCACACGACGCGCTACAGCGTTCTGCAGGGAACTTTCCAGTCACCGGCGAGTACACCCTCGAGGAGTTTTCGGACCGGTTATCCGAGATCGATCTCTTCGTCGGCGGCGAACCGGCACAGTCGATCTTCCGCAATTACCGACGGTGGGCCTTCGAGAGCGCATCGCTCGATCTCGCATTACGACAGGCCGATACGAACCTCGCCGACCGTCTCGGCCGCACGTACGATCCGGTTCGGTTCGTCGTGAGCACGCGCCTGGCGTCCCCACCGACCGGGGACCGCGTCCTCGAGTGGCTCGACCGAAACGCCGACCTAGAGTTCAAACTCGACCCGACATCGGAGTGGACTACCGAGGTTATCGCCCGGCTCGCGGCGACCGGCGCCGTCCGAACCCTCGACCTCAAGGGTCAGTACCACGGGACGACGGTCGATCAGCCTGCCGACCCGGAGCTATACGAGCGGATCATCGAGGGCTTTCCGGAGGCGCTTATCGAAGACCCTGAACTGAACGGGGAGACGCGACCGCTGTTCGAGGGTGAAGAGGCCCGCGTGACGTGGGATTACCCGATTCGAAGCGTCGAGACTATCGAAGGTCTTCCCTGGGAGCCGGCGTGGCTCAACGTCAAGCCATCCCGATTCGGTTCGGTACAGGCGCTTTTCGACACTATCGACTACTGCCGCAACCACGGGATACGGATGTTCGGCGGCGGGCAGTTCGAACTCGGTGTCGGACGCCAGCATATCCACACGATCGCCTCGCTATTCTACCCCGATGCACCGAACGATGTGGCCCCGAAAGCCTACAACGACCCCGATCCGAGCGGCGATTTGCCGACGAGTCCGCTCGCCCCGCCGGAGACAGCCCGGGGTCTCTCGTGGGGATAACTCGCCGATCGACTTTCGCCGCCCCACACTTCTTTTAAATACTATGCTGTTCAACCCGAAACCATGCGAGTCCTCGTTCCGGTCGACGGTTCCGCCCCGGCCACCGACGCCCTACAGTACGCGCTCGAACAGTTCGACGACGCCGACCTCGTTGCCCTCTACGTGATGGATCCGGTCGACGGGTCGACGGCGTGGGGGCCCGGAAGCGCCGACAACTGGATTTCGGCCGCCGAAGAGCGGGCCGAAACCGTCCTCGAGGAGGCGAAAGAAACCGCCTCGGCGGTCGACCGGACGCTGACGACCGACTCCGTCGTCGGTCGCCCGGCCCACTCGATCGTCGAGTACGCCGAGGAACACGACGTCGACCACGTCGTCATCGGGAGCCACGGCCGCTCGGGGCTCTCCCGCGTGCTCCTCGGGAGCGTCGCCGAGATGGTCGTCCGCCGCGCCCCCGTCCCCGTCACCGTCGCACGCTGGAGCGAGTGATCGTTCCGGACGTCGCCCTCGAGAGGATCCGGCAGCCGGATTTATTCGTCCTCCGCCCCACAACCGGGTATGTACGACGCGTTACTCCTCGCGACCGACGGCAGTTCGGACGCCGACGCCGCCCTCGCTCACGCGGTCGAACTCGCGGCGTCGACGGGGGCGACACTACACGTCGTTTCGGTCGTCGAGACGCGAACGGCCTACGACAACGCGATCATCGATCCCGAGGAGGTCAGAGAGAACCTCCGGTCCGACGCCCGGGAGGCGCTGGAACGCGCCGAGGCCGCGGCGGACGCGGCGGGGATCGCCTGCCGTACCGTCCTCGAGGAGGGTCCTCCGCCCGAACGGATCCTCGCGACGCTTCGAGAGACCGGTGCGGACGCGGTCGTCGTCGGCGCGACCGGTCGATCTGGATTCAAGCGGCTCGTTCTCGGCGGGACGGCCGAACGGCTGCTCGAATCGGCTCCGGTCCCGGTGATCGTCATCGGTGGCGAACCGCCGGGCTGATCCGAACGACTTGCGCCGTCGCCGACCGTCCCGCCCGAAGCGTGCCGGCTTCCGGTATCCTTCGGGACGCTTTTAAGCATCGCGAGCACACCTTGAGGTAATGTTCGCGTTCGACGTTCTCCTCGTCGGGGACGCGCCGTCCGACCCGGAGCTTCGGGCGGGCTTTCCCGATCATCTCATCGACGGAACGGCGGTATCCGGGTTCGACGAAGCGACCACACACCTCGACGAACACGAGATCAACTGTGTGGTGTGCGATTATCCCCTCGAAGGGCGGGACGGTCTCGAATTACTCGAGGCGGTCAGAGAGCGCGACCGACACCTCCCGTTCGTTCTGTATACGGCCGACGGCGACGAGCGCGTCGCCGAGAGAGCGATCGATGCCGGCGTGACAGCGTACGTCCCGCACGGACCGGACACCGACATCGAGGAACTCGTCGACAGGATCGTCGAGTTGGCCCGACAGGACCACGTCGCCGAAACGGTCGACGAGGGCGACCCGGCCGCGGCGAACCTCCGGCTCGCCGAACTGACGATGGACGAGGCGCCGGTCGGGATCACGGTCGCGGACCCGACCGAGCCCGACGAGCCGCTCATTTATGTCAACGACGCCTTCGAGCGGCTCACCGGCTACGACAAATACGAGGCGCTCGGCCGCAACTGTCGGTTCCTACAGGGTGAAGACACGGACCCCGAGACGGTCGAAACGGTTCGACAGGCGATCGACGACGAGCGCCCCGTCTCGGTGGAGCTGCTCAACTATCGCAAGAGCGGCGAGCCGTTCTGGAACCAGCTCAGCGTCGCTCCGCTTCGCGACGAGGACGGCGAGGTAACACACTACCTCGGCTTCCAGTCCGACGTGACCGACAGAAAGGAGGTCGAACTCCGTGCTCGCCGACAGACCGAACAACTGCGGGCCGACCGTCGGGCCAGAGAGCGGCTGCTCGTTCGCCTCGACGGGCTCGTCCGGCGTGTCACCGCCGCGACGGTCAACAGCATGTCCCGAACGGAACTCGAAGAGCGCGTCTGTAAGGCCGTCATCGAGACGAACGATTACGAGGCCGCGTGGATCGGAACCCAACAGATGACGAGCGGCCGCGTTGTCGCCGACTCGCGGGCCGGCTGTGGTGCCGCCGGCGAGATCACGGTCACGTCGGACGCGGACGATCCGGTGAACGAGGCGATCCGAACGGGGACGGTCGTCGCTGTCGACGCCGATTCCCTTTCGACCGAGTCGCCCCATCGTCGGTTCGTGACACCGGACGGCGGCGTTGCGGCGATCCCGATCCGGTATCGGGAGGCGGAGTACGGCGTTTTGGTCGTCTATGCGACCCGATCACAGACCCTCGATGACCACGAAGTCGCGGTGTCCGAAGCGCTCGGTCGCGTCATCGGTACCGGAATCAACGCGCTCCAGAACCAGCGCCTGCTCGCGACCGACGAGTATCTCGAACTCGTCTTTACCGGTGTCTCGCCGGGGCCGGTTCTGGTCGAACTAGCGGAGCGGGCCGACTGTGAAATCACGTATCGGGGTGCCGTCTCCCGCACCGACGGCCGGTTCGTACTCTCGGTTTCGGTTTCAGGCGCCGATATCGATACGCTCCGGGAAGCCGCCGAATCGATGGCCGACCCGCCCGAGCTGAATCTCGTCGCCTCCTACGAGGACGGCTGTCTCCTCGAGGTGATCCCGACGGAGGCGTCGCTGGTCCGGACCGTCCTCGATCACAACGGTGCGGTCAGGTCGCTCACTGCCGACGGCGACGGCGCGGACATCCGCATCGAACTCCCCCGGACGGCTGACCCGAGTGCGGTCGTTCAGTCCCTCCTCGGACAGTACGACGGGCTCACGCTGGCGTCCCAACAGCGCCGCGAGCGCGATCAGAACACCCAGCGCGAACTGGTCGAGGCGCTCGGCGAACAGCTGACCGACCGCCAACTCGAGACGATCCAGAAGGCGTATCTGAGCGATTACTTCGAGTGGCCACGCCCCGTCTCGGGTGAGGAGATCGCCGACTCGATGGGGATCACCCGGTCGACGTTCCACCAACACCTCCGGGCGGCCCAATCGAAGATCATCGGCGAACTCCTCGAGGAGTTCCAGCCGGTCACTCGCCCAAACTAGTGAGGTGCGAGGGATTTACTGTCGCGGAGCGAACCTCCATATATGTCTCCCGGACCGTCACCCTCGGCGCCGTCGTACAGTGAACCGACTGGACCGGCGACGTCGAGACAGCGATGACGCCGGAGACGTATCTGGGGTTTCACCTCCTCTTCGTCGTTCCGCCCGTCCTCGCCCTCGGGGCCTTGGCGTACTTCCGTCCCGTCGCGACGTGGGGTCGAGTTCCCTTTTTCGGACTCGGCGTCATCCTCGTGCTGGCCGTCGTCTACACGACGCCGTGGGACAACCTCCTCATCGAACAGGGCGTGTGGTGGTACGGCGACGGTGTCACCGCGCTCCACATCTGGGCGGCCCCGATCGGCGAGTACCTGTTCTTCGTTCTGCAGCCGATCTTGACGGCGCTTTGGCTCTACAACCTCGAAATCCCCACCGACGGGGATCTCGGGCTCTCCCGGGGAACGCGACTCGTCGGATTGTTGGCCGGGCTCGGCGTGGGGGCGGTCGGCGTCGGTCTCCTTTTCGCCGGCCCCTCGACGCTGTATCTCGGCGCGATCCTCGCGTGGGCCGGTCCGATACTCGCGGTCCAGTGGATGTTCGGCTGGCCCCATCTCGTCCGTGCCAAACGGGCCGTCGCCCTCGGGATCGGCGTTCCGACTCTCTATCTGTGGGTCCTCGATTGGTACGCCATCTCGAACGGTCTGTGGACGATCTCGCTGACCTACACCGTCGGCATCGCGCCGTTCGGACTCCCGATCGAGGAGGCGCTTTTCTTCCTCGTGACGAACGTCTTTATCGTCCAGGGGCTGGTCCTGTACCTGTGGCTCGTCGAACAGTGGCCGACCGTCGCCGCCGACGTCCGCGCCGCCGTCCCGCCGGCCGTCGCGGCGTTGCTTCCGGCCCGGGAGCCGACCGTCGCGGCCGAGCGCGAACTGGACGGACAGGCCGAGGACAGTGAGCGACCGGCGAGCTGAGTTCCGGGCGGCGGATCCGCTTTCCCCCCCGTCCGGCGGCGCCAAGACGCTTTCCCGACTCGCTTTCGTCCCCGGTTGGATCGCCATCGCGGCCGCGACGCTCGTGTTCCTCGCCGGCGTGTCGGTTCCGCTCCGGTATCAGCTGCTGCCGCTCGCCGTCAGCGTCGTCCTCTTCGGGTTGCCCCACGGTGCGGTCGATCACCTCGCGGTTTCGCGAACCAGAGGCGACCCGGCAACCGTCCGGTCGCTCGCCGCCGTCGGCGTGCTCTATCTCGTCGTCGGCGGGCTCTACGCCGCGGTCTGGTTTCTCGCTCCCGTCTTCGCCGTCGTCTTCTTCATCCTCATGACGTGGGCCCACTGGGGACAGGGCGACGTCTACCCGCTCGTCACGTTCGGCGACGGATATCCGGCCGGCCGCCTCCCCCGGGTGCTGACCGCGGCGACTCGGGGGGCGCTCCCGATGGTCGTCCCGTTCGTGGCGTTCCCGGGCCAGTACGAACTCGTCGTCTCGACGCTCGTCGGGCTGTTCGACGCCGGCTCGGTCGGGGTCGTCTCGGCCGCGTTCACGCCGGCAGTCCGGCTCACAGTCGCAGCCGGGCTCGCGGCACTCGTGGGAGCGACGCTTCTCGTCGGGTTCCGCTCGACCGCCTCGGGTGGTCGCCGACCGTGGCTCATCGACGTGGCCGAAACCCTCGGGCTCGTCGCCTTCTTTTCGACCGTCCCGCCGATCCTCGCCGTCGGGCTGTACTTCTGTCTGTGGCACGCGCTCAGACACATCGTCCGGCTGCTCGCCGTCGATCCGAGGGCTACGGACGCGCTTCGATCCGGGCGACATACCGCGGCACTCGCCTCCTTCGCCCGCGATGCCGCACCCCTCACCGCGGCCTCGCTTGCGATCCTCGGACTCTGGTATCTTCTCGTTCCCGGAACCGTCGCCGAACCGCTCTCGCTCGTCGGCGGGTATCTGGCGTTGATCGCCGTTCTCACCCTCCCGCACGTCGTCGTCGTGGGGCTTATGGACCGCGAACAGCGGCTGTGGGCGGGCGCCTGACAACTGATTGGACGACCCCGTTGAAATCCTCAAAGAACGATTATTTAATTGTATTCAGGCGCTAAATCTCCATCCTCAAGGAGTCGTTTGAGAATCGAAGATTCTCGTGATCCCGAAAATCTCTGATTTTCGGACGACAACGCA
>CAZWZX010000071.1:0-11319 GCA_964638655.1 uncultured Natronomonas sp. | reverse complement strand
CACCACTCCCGCAAGGGACTGACGGCTTGCGTGCAAACCGGAGTACCTGTAAAGGGAATCTTGCCTCCGGTGGCTCAGGAACGGCCTGAACCACGCGAGGGGAAACCTCGGCGTTTACGCCGAGGAGGATGTCATTTCGGCCGGTTGCGTTTGACTCCCATGGCACGCGTCCCCTATCTGGACAGTCACGAACTCGATCCCGGCGACAGCGATCTCCTCGATTCGACGCTGCAGTCGGATCGAACGCTCAACCTGAACCGGGCGCTCGCGAACAACCCCGAGATACTGCGCGGGTTTCGGTCCTTTTTCGGCGCGATCTGGGACCACTCGGGGCTCGAGGACCGCCAGCGGGAGCTCGTCATCCTCACCGTCGCCTCGGAGTTTCGTTCGGAGTACGAGTGGCAACAGCACACCAACGTCGGATCGAACGCCGGGCTCACGTCCGAGGAGATCGCCGCCATCGCCCGCGACGACCGGAGCGTTTTCGGTCAAAGAGAGCGAGCGCTAATGGCGTACGCCAGAGCGGTCGCCCGCGGACGCCTCACCGACCCGCTCCACGCCGCAGTCGGCGAGTTTCTCGACGATGAAACCGTCGTCGGTGTCGCCACGATCGCGAGCAGCTACGTCGGCGTGGCGTTGCTTTTGGACGCGCTCGGCGTCGAGATCGAGCCCGGCGAGGCGTTCGTCGGCTGGGATCCACGCAAGCCGTGAAGGCCGGCCGTCGCCATTTCGGGTCGGTGAAGGGGGTTCCACGGCGATCCGATTCCCTCGATCGATGACTTTCTAACGGAGGGCACAGAGGAGGGAAACGATGGGGAAGACGGCGGGAGACGAGGCGGATTTCTCGTACGTATCGCTACTGAGTAGTCCGACACTGACGGCGATGATGCTCGCGGTCTTCGTCGTCATGTTCGGGTACGAGATCCCGGCGCCGATCCTCACGAGCATCGCCGAGGGGATCGACGTCTCCGACGCCCAGATCGGACTGATAATGACCGCCTTCGCCGTCCCCGGTGTGCTCTTTCTGCCCGTCACGGGGATCGCCGCCGATCTCTACGGTCGGAAGGCGGTCCTCGTCCCGTCGCTCGTCCTGTTCGGGATCGCGGGAACCGCGATCGGCTTTACCGATTCGTTCGCGGTCATCCTCGGGCTCCGGTTCCTGCAAGGGACCGCCTTCGCCGGTATCCTCCCGATTTCGGTCGTGGTGTTGGGCGACGCCTTCGACGGCGCCAGGGGGTCGGCCGCGCAGGGGTTCCGGACCAGCGCCGCCGGGGCTGCAACTCTGGTCATCCCACCCGCCGCCGGGTTTCTGGCTAGCTTCGCGTGGGAGTACGCGTTCCTGTTGCATCTCCTGTCTTTCGTCGTCGCGGGCTTCGTTCTCCTCGCCGTTCCGGAGACGTTCGAACCGACCGGCGCGGGACCGGGGATCCTCGAAACGATGCGCCGATACGGCCGGACGATGAGATCGGAACTCAAAGACAGACAGCTCGGGATACTGGTCTGTGGCGGGTTCGTCCGGGGGTTCGTCCGGCTCGCGTTTCTGACGTTCATCCCGCTTTTCGCCGTGCGGGTCTTCGATGCCTCGCTGGTCGAGGCCGGGTTGGTCCTTTCGGCCCGCGGCGCTGCGAGACTGATTTTCCCGCCGCTTTCGGGGATGATCACCGCGCGGTTCTCGCGTCGGTTCGGCGTTCTCGGATCGCTGGCGATCATCGGTTCGAGTGCGATCGCGATGCCGTTTTCTCCGTCGATCGTCGTCCTCGGCGGGATCCTGTTCGTCTACTCGATCGGGGATTCGTTCTTCTCGCCGCTGCTCAAGGACGCGGTCGCGAACCACGCGACGGAGGAGCGACGCGCCGGCGTGATCAACTCCTTTTTCATCTTCCAAAACACCGGCGAGATGGTCGCACCGGCCTTCTTCGGGGCGCTGCTCGCGGTGATCGGTTTTACCGGCGTGTTCTTCACGATGGCCGCCGTGGTCGCGATCTATATCGCCGCAGTCGTCGTCTTTTTCGCCTCCGGTTGAACGTGCCGGTCGAGCCCCTCACGGGTGAAGCTGTGAGATCTCGTCGCAAAGCACGGTGCCCAGTCGCTAACAGTCAACCAGTTGGTAACAACGCTACGAGTACCCTGAAAAAATCTTCATACCTTACGTTCGAGTAAGGGTTTCATAATGCGAAGATGATCTCCCCGTTGAAACGGCTGTGGGCGTCGGATACGGACACGCTCGATCAGCTCGCTGGAATCACCGGCGTCGGATGGACGGTATCGATACTCGGCTACATTGCGACGATGGTCGGGTACGGAACCGTTCTGGTCACTCGTCTCGTCACCGATCCGCAGTCGCTTCTGTATCTCGGGGGAACGCTGTTCGTGGCGACGTTCGGACTCGACCACCTCCGGAGGACGCGCTCGAACGAGGAGGAGTGAGTCCGTTCAAAGGATCCTCCACGCTGTTACCGTTATGAACGTCCTATCATCCGATATCCGAAGAAATGTCATCGGTATTGAAAAACCGTTATCTACTGTCATGACAGTTATCATCACACGATGGGAACGAACACGAGTTATCCGACCGAACACCCGCTCGATCCGCTGGCCCCCGACGAGATCGACGCCGCACGGGCGATCCTCGAAGGGGAAAGATCCCTCTCGGCAGGGGCCCGGTTCATCGAGATCACGCTGAACGAGCCCTCGAAGGCGGAACTCGCCGCCCACGAGAGCGGCGAGCGTGTCGAACGGGAGGCCAAGATCGTCATCCGCGACAAAGACGACAAAAAGACCTACGAGGCCGTCGTCTCGCTGGACGAAGAGTCGGTCCTCGAGTGGGATCATCTCCCCGGCGTCCAACCCAGAATGGTCGGCGAAGAGTTCGTCGAGGTCGAGGAGATCGTCACGAGCAACGAAGAGTTCCGGGAAGCGGTCAGAAAGCGCGGCGCGGATCCGGATCTCGCGATCGTCACGGCGTGGTCGGCCGGACACGACTTCGTCCCCGAGGACATCGACCGGAGCCGTCGGTTATGCCACGGCATCGCCTGGGTGAAAGGGAGCGAAGACGAGCGGGGGGCCAACGCCTACAATCGGCCGCTATCGGGGATCCACTCGTGGGTCGACCTCGACGAGAAGGAGGTGCTCAAGGTCGTCGACACCGGGGTGGTGAACCCCGACGTCGTCAACAACATGAAGACGTACCACTACCGGGCCGAAAACAGGGACCTGCGCGAGGATCTCGAGCCGTACAACGTCGTCCAGCCGGACGGCCCGAGCTGGGAAGTCGAGGGGCGCGAGATCAGCTGGCAGAAGTGGAACCTCCGGGTGAGCTTCAACCACCGTGAGGGACTCGTCCTCCACGATATCGGCTACGAGGGAGCCGACGGGGAGGAGCGCTCGATCATCAACCGCGCCTCCTTCCCCGAAGTCGCGACGCCGTACAACGACCCCGACCCGAACCACTACTGGAAGGCGCCGTTCGACGTCGGCGAGTACGGCCTCGGCCGGCTCGCCAACTCGCTCACGGAGGGGTGTGACTGTCTGGGGTATATGCATTATTTCGACGCCGTCCTCAACGACGCCGACGGGAACCCCTCGGTCATCGAGAACGCGATCTGTCTCCACGAGGAGGATCAGGGACTGCTCTGGAAACACCACGACTGGCGGGAGGACGACGACGAAGTGCGGCGGAACCGGCGGCTGGTCGTCTCCTTTATCTCGACGATCGGAAACTACGATTTCGCCTTTTACTGGTATTTCTATCAGGACGGTGCGATCGAGGCACAGGTCAGGCTCACCGGCTGCAACGCGTCGGGGCCGACGGCGCCCGGAACGACAGAGACCGGGTTTTCCGAGATGGTCGCGCCCGATCACAAGGCGATGTTACACCAGCACGTGTTCACGGCGCGGCTGGATTTCGAGATCGACGGCGTCGAGAACTCGGTCCAACAGGTCGATCTCGAGACGGTCCCGTACGGCCCCGAGGGCTACGACACCGAATCGCACAGAGAGCCCGACCGGAAACGGCTGAACCGGTACGGGCAGGCGGCCTACGCGAGCCGCCGGAAGTACGAGACCGAATCGGAGGCGAACGCGCTGACGAACCCCCAGACAGGACGCTACTGGGAGATCATCAACGAAAACGAAATCAACGACGCGACCGGCAAACCGGTCGGCTATCGGCTCCGACACAAGAACGGCGACAACACCGTCTTCGCCGCCCAACCCGACTCGTCGGACTCGAAGCGGCTGGGGCTGGCGCACAAACACCTCTGGGTGACCCAGTACGACGACGACGAGCTCTATCCCGCGGGGGAGTTCCCCAACCAGAGCCCGGGCGGAGACGGACTGCCGGAGTGGGTCGAGCAGGACCGATCCGTCGAGAACGAGGACGTCGTCGTCTGGTACAACATGAACCAGACGCACGTCTCGACGCCGGAGGACTGGCCGATACTGCCGGCGAAGATGCTCTCGTTCAAACTCGAGCCGACGAACTTCTTCGAGGAGAACCCGGCCATCGACGTGCCGCCGGAGCACGCGATCAAGGACATCGACAGATGGAAGACCGAAAACCAGGAGTCGTTCGTGACGGACGGGGCGGGCGAAGACGACTGCGGGTGCGACTGAGACGGGGCGCTGTGGCCGGGACGTTTTTTGTTGTTGCCCGGGCAGGGTAATCTCTATCAGGGAGCCCCACGGAACCGACCTATGGGCAAAGATACCATCCACACCGACGACGCACCGCCCGCCGCGGGCGCGTACAGCCAGGCGACCACCGACGGCGATCTCGTGTTCACCGCGGGACAGGTCGCGTTGACGCCCGACGGGGAGTCGCTGGCCGACGAACCGGTCGACGTTCAGACCGAGCAGGTGCTCGACAACCTTGAGGCGGTGCTGGAAGCCGCCGGAACGAGCTTCGAGAACGTGCTCAAGACGACGGTCTTCCTGGCCGATATCGACGATTTCGAGGCGATGAACGAGGTGTACGGGAGCCGTTTCGACGCCGAGCCACCGGCGCGCTCGGCGGTCGAGGTCGGCGCCCCGCCGCTCGGGATGGCCGTCGAGATCGAGGCAGTCGCGACGAGGGAGTGAACCCGCGACGGCTCTCGGCGCTGCTTTGGGGGGCGATCGGCGCGCTCGCGTTTCTCGTCTTCCACGGTGCGTATCTCCTCGCCGGCGGCCCGTTCCTCGGGATCGGCCCGATCGCAGCCGTTGCGGTGGTCGTCTTCGTGGCGGCGGCGACCGCCAGTTACTACGCCGAGCGCCGCTTCGGGCTGTTCGTCCGACGGGTCGACGACAGGGAGTGACGTGGGGACGTGGAACGCGAAGCTTTTAAACGGCCGACAGCGGTATCTTCACGTGAGCCGGGATGGCCGAGTGGTAAGGCGCACGCCTGGAAAGCGTGTTCCCTCAGGGATCCAGGGTTCAAATCCCTGTCCCGGCGCTTCTGCGACGAACGAATGTGAGGAGCAAAGCGACGCCAGAGATATGAACTACGCGAGTCGCAGCGCGAACGGAGTGAGCGACCGTCTCGCATCGAGTCCAAATCCCTGTCCCGGCGCTTCTGCGACGAACGAATGTGAGGAGCAAAGCGACGACCACACGAACAGCAGTGCCGAGCGACAGCGAGGCCTGCTCGTCATATCGGGAGTCGGGAACATAAACGGGCTTTGGACCACGGAAACTCGAGGGTAGCGAGAGTTTTCATCGGGGTCAAATCCCTGTCCGGGCGCTCTGCCTGCGGTTCACCTTACAGCGGTGACGGGGCGAAAGCCCACGGCTGAAGCCGTGGGAGGAGGTCAAGAGATCGTGTTATGGAACGAGGAGGACGGGGATATTGTGCGTCTCCAACATCCGTTCGGTGGTATCGGTTTCGAACAGCTGTTCGAAAAATGACTTCTCTTCGTACCCGAGGACGACGAGGTCGATATCGTGGGTCTCTACGATTTCTTCGATGGCATCGCGAACTGCCGATCTGGACTGATCTCCGGTGTCGACGTGTTTGATCATGGATTCGACGGACGCGGCCCGGTCCGCTCCCATCGATTCAATCTCGGAAGCGGCGATTTCGGCGGCGGCGTCTTTTTTGCTGGTTACGTGGACAGCGATGATCCGTATTCGTTCGTTGCTGCCCAGCAACTCGATCGCCGTCCGTATCGTCCGCTCGCTCAGCGACTGAACGGTGAAGGGAACCAATACGTCCATATGTACACTTGTCTCGAAACTGGCAAGTAGTTTGCCCAATGACCGCCGTAGTCGTGCTGTGCTCTCTCCGTAGCGTCAGCGAAGCATCGCGGGAAAATCCGGGAGCCGGAAACCGCCCGGGAAGTTTGATCGACGAAGGTTCGAATCGGGGCTAGATCCCGGTCGGGCAGAGGAACGTTTTATTCTCGGTCCGACGGATCGGATCGAAGACGCCACACGGTGAAGCGCCAGCCACCGCCCGGTCCGGAGCACCGATCGTCGACGACGGGATGGGTTTAATATCCAGTCGACACGAGATATGCCATGGCGACGCAAGACAGGCTCAGTTCGATTTCGGACCTCGACGTCGTGATCGACGCGGACGCACATATCTCTGAGAAGGCGGAACAGTTGGTGCCGTATCTGGACGAGCCGTATAAGAGTATGTTCGACAGCGGCGAGGGGGAGTCGGCGAACGTCGCGACGCCGAGTTACCCCAAGGACGAACTGTTCCGCGCGCTCGGCGGGAAACTCCAGTGGGAGGACGTCAGCACCGCCGAGGCGGAAAAGGAGGCGATGGAGCGGTTCGGCCTCGATTACGTGCTCATCACGCCGACGCTCAATCTGTATCTCCCGATCTTTTCGGACGAGCGGTACGCACACGCGCTCTCGAAGGCGTACAACGACTTCGTCATCGACGAGTTCCTCGACGGCGGGCCGGAGGGGTTCAAAGCCATGATCACCATCTCGCCGCTGGCTCCCGACAAGGCGGCCGAGGAGATCGATCGCCTCGCCGATCACCCGGATATGGTCGGCGTCATCGTCGGTTCGACGGGGATCTTCCCGCCGCTGGGGGACCGCCGATACGCGCCGATCTACGAGGCGCTCGAGGAGCACGATCTGCCGTTCGTGCTCCACGGCGCGACGGGATCGTTCACCAGCGCCCACCCGTTCATCAAGCGCGGGATGAAATCCTACGGCGAGTTGCACGTGCTCAGTCATCCATTCACACAGATGTTCCAGATGACGAGCATGCTGGGCCAGGGGGTCCCGGAGCAGTACCCCGACATCGATATCGTCTTTCAGGAGGCCGGGATCGGGTGGATTCCGTTTACGATGTACCGGATGGACAACGAGTACGAAAAGCGCCGCAGCGAGTTCCCGACGTTAAAAAAGAAACCCAGCGAGTACGTAAAGGAGAACTTCTATTTCACGAGCCAGCCGATGATCGAGCCGAAACAGTCGAAGTACGTCGCCTGGCTCATCGAGATGTTCGACGGCACCGAGAACCTGATGTTCTCGACGGATTTCCCGCACTACGATTTCGATACGCCCGAGGAGCTTTTCAACATGATCCGCAACCACTTCGGCGCCGAGGAGGTCCAGCAGGTCTTCGGCGGCAACGCGGCGGAGGTGTTCGACATCGAATGAGCGCGGGAAAGACGCGACACCGGATCTGTTCGGTCGACGAACTCGATCCCGGCGAGCGAGTCATCAGGACGATCTCCGACCGCGAGATCGGCGTGTTCAACGTCGACGGGGAGTTCCGTGCCGTCGCCAACTACTGTGTCCACGCCGGGGGACCGATCTGTGAAGGGCGGCTCTCGGGGATGGTCACCGCCGAGGCCGGCGAGTGGGAGTGGGACTGGGAGCGGGACGGCGAGATCCTCTCGTGTCCGTGGCACGGCTGGGAGTTCGATATCGACTCCGGGGAGTTCCTCGCGGACGATCAGTACCGGCTCATCACCTACGAGACGGAGATCGAGGCGGGAACCGTATACGTCGTCGTCGGCGGCGATTGAACGGCCGGTATGGGACGCGACGCGCCACCCGATCCCGCGACCGACCAGCAGCGATCGTTCGAGACGGCCGCTCGGGTTCACGAGCGGATCCGGTCGGACCCCTCGGCGTACCCCGCCGGCTGGGTCGAACAGGTGCGGTTCCGCGATCGATACGGCCTCCCGCCGTTCCGTCCGCCCCGGTTCGCCGACGGCGCGCGGGTCAGAGAGACGCTCGAGCGGCTCGAATCGGAGCTCGGCGTCGAGATCGGCTTCGCGACCGCGGGCGGGGGCGAGGGGTGGCGGGTCGAGATCGACCGCGAGCCCGCCTTCGGGATCGATCGCTACCGCGACGACGCCGCCAACACCGTCATTGAGCTGTCGGAGACGGCATTCGTAGAGCGGATCGAAGGGGCCGTCTCGGAGCGCTGAGATGCCGGATCGACCGACTGTCGGGGCGATGGTGACAGCTATTTAAAAGAGACGGTTCGTCGCGACGGCCACGGCGGTCCTTTGTAGCCCGTCATCCGAGATAACCAATACCACACTCCTGCCGTTCGGCGGTTTCGCCGAAGAGCCGACTTTCTCCGAAGGTCGTTCGTTTCGGACGGGTTAGGTACATTTATATAGAACCATCGACAATCTTTTGGACGACTATGAGCCAACAGCAGCGAATGGGAGGGCAGCCGATGATCATTCTCGGTGAAGACTCCCAGCGGATGAAGGACCGCGACGCCCAGTCGCACAACATCTCGGCGGCGAAAGCCGTCGCCGAGTCGGTGCGTTCGACGCTCGGCCCCAAAGGGATGGACAAGATGCTCGTCTCCTCGACGGGCAGCATCACCGTCACGAACGACGGCGTCACCATCCTCCAGGAGATGGACATCGACAACCCGACGGCCGAGATGGTCGTCCAGGTCGCCGAGACACAGGAGGACGAGGCGGGCGACGGGACGACGACGGCCGTCTCGATCGCCGGGGAACTCCTGAACAACGCCGAGGAGCTCTTAGAGCAGGACATCCACCCGACGGCGATCATCAAGGGGTTCCACCTCGCGAGCGGGCGAGCCCGCGAGGAGATCGACAACGTCGCACACGACGTCGACCCCGAGGACACCGAACTCCTCAAGCAGGTCGCCGAGACCTCGATGACCGGAAAGGGCGCCGAGCTCGAAAAGGAAGCCCTCGCGGAACTGGTCGTCAGCGCGGTGCAGGCGGTAACCGTCGAGGCCGACGACGGCGAACGGATCGTCGATCTCGAGTACATCAACACCGAAACGCAGACCGGGCGTTCGGCCGGCGAATCCGAGCTGTTCAACGGTGCCGTCGTCGACAAGAGCCCGGCCCACGACGACATGCCGACGACCGTCGACGACGCGGACGTACTCCTCATCAACGAGGCGATCGAGATCGAGGACACCGACGCCGACGCGAGCCTCCAGCTCGACAGCCCGGATCAGCTTCAGGACTTCCTCGACAAGGAGGAAGAACAGCTGCGCGAGAAGGTACGGACGATAGCCGACTCCGGGGCCGACGTCGTCCTCTGTCAGAAGGGCATCGACGACCTCGCCGAGCATTTCCTCGCCAAGGAGGGCATCCTCGCGGCCTCGCGGGTCAAAAAGAGCGATCTCTCGTTCCTGCGTGAGGTCACCGAGGGCGAGATCGTCTCCGATCTCGACTCGCTCGAACCGTCGAACCTCGGCTCGGCGAACGTCGAATACGACGACGCCGACGAGCTGTTCTACATCGAGGGCACCGGCGAAGAGAGTCACGGCGTGACGCTTTTACTCCGCGGTTCGACCGACCACGTCGTCGACGAACTCGAACGCGGGATCGGCGACGCGCTCGAGGTCGTCGCCCAGACGGTCTCGGACGGTCGCGTCCTCGCGGGCGGCGGCGCGGTCGAAGTCGAGGTCGCACGCCGCGTCCGCGAGTACGCCGACAGCGTCTCCGGCCGCGAGCAGCTGGCCGTCGAGGCCTTCGCCGACGCCTTAGAGCTCGTCCCGCGAGTGCTCGCGGAGAACGCCGGGCTCGACTCGATCGATACGCTCGTCGATCTCCGCGCCGCCCACGACGACGGCCAGGAGACCGCCGGGCTCAACGTCTTTACGGGCGATATCGTCGACACCTTCGACGCCGGCGTCATCGAATCCGCACACGCCAAACGTCAGGCCGTCTCCTCGGCGACCGAGGCGGCGAACCTCGTGCTCAAGATCGACGACATCATCGCCGCGGGCGACCTCTCCACCGAGGGCGAAGAGCCCGAGGGCGGCCCCGGCGGCGCTCCCGGCGGCATGGGCGGCATGGGCGGCGGCATGGGCGGCATGATGTAACCGGATCGGAACACCAACCCCCGCCCCGACCGGATAGACGATCCTTTTTGTACCGGAGCCCTCCTACACGTCCGGTAATGACACTGTCCGACGAAGCGCTCGATCGCCTCGCCGACATCGTCTCCCTGCAGCCGACGAAGAACGGCGAGCTACAGGAGCGGTGGGGACTGGAGAGCGGGAGCGACGTCCACGGCTATCTCGAATCGGAGCTGAAACAGTACTACTACCGCGACGAGAACAGCCTCATCCGCGCGACTCCGGAGGCGGCCGAACTCGTCGGAATCGACACGGAAGACGATATCGTCCGGGTCCCGTCGCTGCAGGCGAAGATCATCGACGTGTTGCCCGATCCGAAGGCGGAGCCACAGAGCGTCGTCGCCACGCTTCACGCGCTCGAGCGATCGGGTGAAGAGACGGACGTCGACGCCGTCCGGTCGGGACTCCGAAGCCTCGAGGACAAGGGGCTGGTCTCCGTGGTCAAGAAGACGGTCCCGACGTTCCGGCTGGCGATCGACCGGGACGAGATCGAAATCGAGATCCTGAAGGAACCGAACGGGGCCGATTAACGACGGCGGGCGCGCTTGCGTTCGAGGAGCCGTTCGACGCTCTTCCCGGGGCCACCCTCGATCGGCCAGCCCCGCGAGCGCCAGCCGGGCGGCTCCGGTTCGAAGGCGGGACAGCGGGCCGAACACTCCGAGGCCGTCTGTTCTCTGCCCTTCGAGTCACACCACGGGAACGGACCGGTCGGATCCCGGAGTTCGAACCATCGACAGTCCGATCGCATCGTGTCGGCGTAGGAGCGCCAGCCGCGCTCGTAGGCCCGTTCGGCGATCTCGAGGCGTTTGCGGCGTTTCCACTCCGGGTCGGCGTACTCGAAACGGGCGGCCGATCGATCGCTCGAGCCGCCGTCGGGTCGATCGAGGATCCGCGTTCCGAGCCGCGAGGGATCGAGCGTTCGCGGCCGCCAGATCGGCTCGACGGTCGCCCCATCGGAGGAGATCGAGACCGACAGGACGCCGACCTCGACCGGCATCGCC
>CAZWZX010000070.1:3688-11492 GCA_964638655.1 uncultured Natronomonas sp. | reverse complement strand
GAGGACGCCGAGGAGGCCGAGACGGTCAGCGAAAAGACGGTCCGACGGGTCGAATGACATCCTCCTCGGGGTAAACGCCGAGGTTTCCACACGCTTGGGGTCGGGCGTTCCGACACCAACGGTGGCAACATTCCCCTCGCGAGTACTCCGGTTTGCACGCAAGCCGTCAGTCCCTTGCGGGAGTGGTGGGCTTGGGTATCTGCTTGGCCCGTGCGGGCGGTGCCATCCACCTGACTGGGACTTACGTCCGAGTCTGACTCGGGCAGGCTCGCGTTTTTGATGACGGGTGAACGCCAAACCACACCCACTTTTCCCGAGTTGTTGTCTCTGTGTTCGACCCTGACGGGCATAAAATCGTGGAAAGCAGAGTGAAAGTGAACACGGTTCACGCCCGCCGTGAACGGCGGGATTCTCTCGCTGTATCAAGATAGAATCGGAACGGCACGATCCGGACGGTCTCAACAAGAGTCGGGCTCGTCCGCCACGTAGCCGCTGGGCCGTCGAAACGCGATCGACGGTGACCGCACGCGGGCGTGCTCCATCGCCAGTTTCTCCACCCGCGAGGAGACGGAGCTGTGCATCCGCCGCGTTCCCGACGGACCTCGGTGATGTGATACCCCATGAATCGATCTCCTCCGGGAACGCGGTGTCGACCCCGGGTCTGATCTCCGCGTTCACCCGTTCGTGGGCGATCACGAACGGGAGCCGATCGATTCGAACGTTTCGGCGAGCGCCACCCGCATCTCGGCGTGTTCGTAGACGAGCGTGTGTTCGAACGCTCGCAGAGAAACCGGACCGATCCGCTCTTCGAACGCCGGTCCGCTGGATTGATCGATCCGTCGCCACTCCTCTTCGAACCGATCGTGACCGATTCCCGGCGGCGAAACGTCCCGATCGATTCCCAGACAGCCGGCGCTTGCGGCGATTCCCGCCGTCGCAACCCCGGCCAGTAGCTGCCGTCTCGTCGTCCCGACGCTCATTGTCACTGATGGAACAGTAACGGATATACATCGTATTGATCCTCCACGCAAGGCCGGTGGGGCCCGTCAGTCGGTTGGTCCCCGTTCAAATGGGCGGACTCGAAAGGGGCTCGCTTCGCTGTTCCGACCCGTTACCGTCAGTTCCCGTCGCCCGGACTGTTCTCCGAACCGCCTCCGTCCCCGATCTCGGAGATCATCTGCGCGATGTCCCCCCCTTTGCTTTCGCCGGGGAGGATGTCCCCGAGCGTGGCTCCCAGCGCGGCGGCGGCCCAGATGACCGTTATCCGTGCGAAGGCCTCGAGGTTCGTCGGACCGTCCGCGTGCAGCCGGCCCCACATGAACATCGTCGCCGCCGCGACGATAAACGAGATTCCCAGGACAGCGACGAGTCGCTTCGGAACGAGCCCGAAAAGCAGCCTCATCTGAACGTCGCGGATATCGGTATAGTAGAGCAGCCCCGCAACCAGTCCGGTTACGAACAGCACGTTGATCACGAGAAATGTCGGTATCGGACCGACGAGGGATTCGGTGAACCACTCGGCGATCTCGAAGACGCCGTCCTCGACGAGAAGCGGGACGGAGAAAATGATCCCGCCGACGAACCCCTCGGCGATATCCCGCGAGGTGTACTTTTTGATCCGGTCACCGCCCGGTACCCGCTCGAGCATCCGTTTTGTCCGTCTGACCTCACGGCGCTCTTCGGAACTCGTCACGGTCTCTTCCAGTTCGTCTAGCTGTCGAAGGACGTCATCCAACTCGTAGTTTCCGCTGATATTCGGTCGTTCCTCCTCGGAAGCCATACCCCGATCATCTGCCGGTTCGTATATAAATAGCCGTGACTTCCGTATCGATCTTCGAGGCGACACTCGGCCGCTGGGACCCCGGAGAGTCCGTCCGAGGGTGCTCCCGTACTCACAACATATCGACGACTTCACAGAGACTCCCCATTTCCATCGCCGGATCGACATCGAGCCGCCGATCGCGGTTGTGCGGTCGACGGAGATACACCGTTTCGAACCCCGCCCGACGACCGGCGACGACGTCGCTCTCGCTGTCGCCGACGTACAGCGGGTTCGAACAGCCGAGATCGGCGGCCGCCGCCTCGAGATACGTCGGTTCCGGCTTCTTTTCTCGTAAGCTCTCCCGTGTCGGCTCCCGCGCACGCACCGTCCCGACCAGGTCGTGGAGGTCGTAGGTCCGCAGGACGTACTCGACGATCCGGATCTGGTTGTTGCTGGCGATCCCGATCGGAACCGCGACGTCTTCGAGACAGGGGACGTCCCCGTAGGGCGCTTTCCGCCCGGCTTCCGTTTCCGACCGAAGCGCCGACTCGATCCGATCTTCACGACGTTCCCACAGCCGGTCCGGATCGACACCGTACCGATCGGCGACCGCCGACAGTTCCGAACCGGAGACGCGTATCGCGATCGCCCCGATATCCTTCTCTCTCGGATCGGGAACGCCGACGTCGGCGAACGCTCCGGCCGCGGCTCCTCGCAGTGTCTCCATCGAGGAGAGCGTCACCACGACGCCGTCGTGATCCAAAAGCAGCCCGTCGAACCTCTCGATCATCGTCCGTGCTTCGTCGGACACGCAATTGAGGATACCGGTAGCGGTATCTGATCACTCCCAGAGGTCGTACATTTCGTCTCTGATCGGCTCGGACAGCCGATCGGAGCCCAGACGAACTTCGGGCTCGTCCGTCTCCCTGACGGTCCCGATCGTCGCGTGTTCGATCCCGGCGGCGGTCAGTCGCGCACTGACCGTCTCGACCGACCCTTCCGGAACTGCCGCAAGGAGCGCCCCGGAACCGAATATTCGGAGCGGATCGACACCGATCGCCCGACAGATCACCTCCGTTTCCGGTCGGATCGGGATCCGTTCGGGACGCACCCCGAGGGAAACGCCCGATGCGATCGCCATCTCCATCAGTCCGTTGAGAACGCCGCCCTCCGTCGGGTCGTGCATCGCGCTCGCGTGCTCGGAGACGATCGCCGCCTCCTCGGCGATCCCGACGTCGCCGAAGCAGGACTCTCCCTTGGCGATATGCTCCTCGGAGACGCTCGCTTCCATTTCGGATCGGAAGTCGGTCGCGAGGATGGCCGTCCCCTCGATCCCCGCGCCCTTGGTCAACAGTAGCTTTTCACCCGGCTGTGCCCCGGACGTCGGGACGTATCGATCCGCGAGTCCGAGACAGGTCAGCGACAACATCGGATCCGAGAGCCCGGGTGCGTACTCGGTGTGACCGCCGACGATGGAGACGCCCTGCCGGTTCGCCGCCGCGTCCAGTTGGTGTGTGATCTCCTCGAGGACGCCCTCGGTGGCATCGGGGAGGAAGACGACGCTCGTCAGCCACTCCGGGGTTCCGCCGGAGGCCGCGACGTCGTTGCAGGCGACGTACACTCCGAGTGATCCGATCCGCTCGACTGCCATCGAGATCGGATCCGTGCTCACGACGAGTGTCTCCTCGCCGAGATCGATCGCGGCCGAGTCCTCCCCGTAGGCCGGCCCCCGTCGGACACGATCGTCGTCGGCGCCCGTTCGCGAGACGACGAGTTCATCTAGCACCTCCGGCGGGAGTTTCCCCATCATGGGGACTACTGTCGGGACGGACGCAAAACGGTTTCCGTTCGGGAGCCCCTCCGACCGTCGACGCCGGTACGGTCGGCGATCTCGACGACAACGTCGATCGAAAGCGTCGAACCGGGGCCGACATCGAGGAGGGTAGCCGTTTTGTTCTCCGCCGCCGTTCGTTTCCGTATCACGATGAAACCGACGGCCGACGACCGAACGCTCGTGACCAGACGACGCGTACTGGCAGGTGTCGGTGGCACAGTTGCGCTTGCGGGTGTCGGTGGATTCTACATCTCGCGATCGTTGGAGGGCGACCACGGCGAGTACACAGCGCCCGAACCACAGCCGGTGCTTTCGACCCGTGGTTCACTCGCTGGATCGGCCTCCCGGATCGTCGAGACCGGTGGAGAGTGGGGATTCGGTGACGCCGGGGAGCTTTTCGTCTTCGTTCACGGCCTCAACACGGACCCGACGGGGGCGAGAGACCAGGCGTACACGGCCCGCCTCGGGCTCGAGCCGGTTCGTCCGGCGCCGGTGATCGCTTACAGCTGGGACTCCGATACCGACTGGTCGGCCGCCAAAGCTAACGCGACGGCCAATGGCCAACCCCTCGCCGAGTGGCTGCTCGAGTGGGACGGCGCCGACGGACGGCCGATCCATCTGCTCGGCTACTCACTCGGCGCGCGGGTCTGCTGTGAGACACTTCGCGTTCTCCGGAACCGCGATCGTGGGAACGTCCCGGCCTCCGTCTCGTTGCTTGGCGGCGCGATCCCGGACGACAGCGTCCTCGAGGACGGTCGCTACGGCGGGGCGATCGCCGCCGTCGACGGACCGGTGAACAACTTCCACAGCGAGAACGATCGCGTACTGGGGTGGGTTTATCGGATCGGCGACCGGAACCGTGCCGTCGGCTACGGCGGGGCTGCCGATCCGGGGTCGACGCCGCCGGGATACGACGACGTCGACGTTACCGATACCGTCGCCGACCACTACTCGTACTTTCGGCCCGACGTGGGCTGTCTCCCGACGGTCGCGGACCGGCTGGAGTGAGATCCGCACCGCTCTCGGAGCGCGACTACACCTCGAGCCGCGATCGGACCGATTCGATCGTCTCCGGTAACACTTCCAGCTGAGCCCGGCAGTAGGCGTACCGGGCGTATTCCCGCTCGAGAGACTGGCTTCTTCCAGTATCGAGAGACTGACCGATGGCTTCGTCAGCCAACGAAAGCCCTTCGAGGGTCCGGACGAAGACGTCCATCGCAAGCGAACGCTCCGGAACGGATCCCGGAACCGTCTCGGCGGCTTCGAGTGCGGCCTCCCGTTCGGTCCGAACCTGTTCTGCCGACTCGAGCTCGGGGAACTCGCCCTCGACGAGTCGATCGACGACTGTGCGAAGTGCCCGGACGTCCCGCTCTAAAACGAACGCGTCGTCGAGCCCGGATGCCAGTTCCCCCCGGGCCAGCTTCGGTTCGATTCTTCGTACCGGGCTCTCGATCCGACGAATGGCTTCACCGATCAGAAGGCTTCGTTCGGTGCGATCCGGCTCGCTCCCGAGGAGTTCCTCCGGCGTCACGTCGTCGGTCGCGAGACCGGACTGACCGAGAGCGTGAAACGACAGCTTCAGCGCTCTTTCGAGAGGTATCTCCAACTCGATCGGATCGGCCACGACCTCCGCGTGTCGGTCGGTCAGTGCCTCGACGGTATCGATCGTTGCCCGTGCCCGTTCGATGTCGCCGGCGAGCTCGCCGATCTCCAGCACATCCGGATCGATCGGGAAGAAACCGTGCTGTAACTGCCGTTGTGTCTCCAGGAGTGTCCGCTCGATGCGGGCGGCCAGAAGCGTCGTTCGATCGGGGTCCTCACCCGCGTACTCGACGTCGGCGAGCCGGGCACCGACCGCGCTCCGTGCCTCCCGGCGCTCTCTGTCGGTTGCTGACGTGATATCGGTTCCGACAGCGTCGAACGCGGCGGCCGCTTCGCGTGCGCTCCCCCGCGCCTCCTCTATCGCTTGAATCATCCTGAACCGATCGGAAGCTGTTTCAACCGACTCGCGGTACGCTTCGGCGTCCTCACGCGCCGATTCGATCCCTTCGCGTACGACTTCGTTCGGAACGTCCTCGGCCGAGAGCGTCGATGGGAGCGCCGCGAGGAGTTCGTCATAACGACCCGTCCCGTCGTCGATCGCCCCGAGGGCTGGCCGTATCGGCACGGGCCGCTCGACGTTCGGTGTCGGCTCGGAGAGTATCGGTTCGATCGCTGACGGATCGAACTCTGGTGACCCCTCGCCGTCGTTCCATAGCCGCCCGCAGCCGGCGAGGCCACTCGCGAGAGCGATACCCGATCCTGCGAGCAGACGACGACGCGATATATCCCGCATACTACTCCACCTCGGTTGCGGTTTCGGTTCCCGATAGGTGCCCGTGACGGCATCGGCTTCGCTGACCGCGTCCCGTCCTCGATGGGCGGTCGGCGTACGCGTGAGGCACACGAATGAGCACCACCTCCATCTCCGCCACACCGGCCGAACAGGGTACCGTCGCGTCCCGGAGTCGACGGCAGAACTGTACACGGTATCGGTCGGGCTCAGCGATCACGTACTCGATGCGACGTTCGTAACACTCCTCGATCGGACGCTGGTGGATGACCACGGACTCGGCGTCGAAATCCGTCGTTTCGAGGAACGAACGGATCGGATCGGAGTCGTCCGGTTCGACGTCAAACTGGAGCGTGTCGACGTCCGATCTATCGAGAACGAAGTCGAGCCCCCGGCTGTGCTCTCGGTCCCCGTCGCCGATCGAAACGGCCGTCTCTTCGCCCGGGACACGGACGGACCGGATCTCGTAGTCGGTCGTTGCCTCGCTCGGCGGCTCCATCGGGGCGTCGACAATCTCTTCGCCCTCCTGCATTTCGGTCCGCTCGAACGCTCCACCGCTACAGCCTGCAAGCGCCGAAAGAGACAGGCCACCGAGTGCGAGGAACTCCCTCCGCTCGATCATGTGCTGTAATCGCCCTATATTTTTAAATAGGCAGGGATAATTCAAACGCCAGTTTGACCGATCACGGCATCGCTATCGTGCGTGGATCCATCGGCGATTCGGTACCGCAAGGCGGCTGAAAACGGTCGAGACGCTCGTGGCTGTCAGAACTTCGCGTCCCCGCCCTCGACGAGACCGACAGGTCCGATCTCCTCGCGGGCACGCCGGAGATCGTCCGGCGTATCGCAAACGAGCAGCGTCTCGCGGTTGTCGATCGCGTGGAACTGGTACTGGTCGGGCGTCGAGAGGCTCCGAAGCGCGTGGTGATACACCCGGACGGGAAAACGCTGCGAGCCGGGTCCCCACAGGCTGATATCGTGGACGGCGGGGTTCGAATCGAGCTCGGAGAACACCGACGCGAACGTCTCGATATCGTCGATGTCGAGTCCCTTTTCAGGCACGGTTACCCCCGGTTCCGTCTCGGCGTCGATCGACGCCGGTTCGTACTCGACGCCCTCGTACTCCTCGACGAACTGATCGAGCAGCTCCGTCGCCGTCCCGTCAGTCGCGGAGTCGCTCCGATATCGGATGTACAGGCTGAACGCTCCCATTCTCCCCGTTAGGGATGCGACGTGGAAGGGGCTTGTGAAACGACGGCGTCGTTTGCCCGTCCCGGGCGTATCCGTTCGGGCGAGCGAGACGGCGTCGTTCAGCGCTTTGTACGGCGCGAAACCGGGCGTCGAAACGGACCGCTCGACGGGACAATCGCCGATCGATCGGTTGGGTTTTCGAGCTCGAAACGTCACGGGGATATATATGTCCTAAGATCGGTATGCCGCTATGGCAAGCGTCGGTGACAATAAATCAGCAGTCGGTCACGACGGGAGGGTCGTCTATCGATCCGGCCCGAACGATCGAGACGTGACGAAACCCAGCACGGGCGTGCTCATGGCGCTCGATTCGCTCCCAGGATACGACATGGATGACGCCGATACGGTCGTCTACGATCACGTCGACCTCGACGCGCTCGACGCGCTGTTTCAGCCCACGAACGGCCGGAAACGATACGGGCAAGTCACCTTCCGCATCGACCAATACCAGGTCACCGTCACGGCCGCCGGCGGAATTACGGTCGAAACGAAGCCCTGACAGAACCGCCCGACTCGGGGTCTCGAAGCGTTTCTCGCTTCGTTGCACTCACAAAACGATCGCCTCCATCCCGGCCGACGACGCCACGCTCCGACGACTCCCATGACCCCGTCCTCCGACGACTCC
>CAZWZX010000070.1:0-3588 GCA_964638655.1 uncultured Natronomonas sp. | reverse complement strand
CTCCGACGACTCCCATGACCCCGTCCTCCGACGACTCCTCGGTCGGGAGCTCCCGTCAGTACGGGCCGTCCGACTACCGAATTATAAGTACGATCCCGGCGTACACCGGGTATCGCATGTCTCAGGGAGACGATCGAGTACCCGATCCCCGCTCCGAATTACCGTACGAAGGACTTCTAATGGAGGCTCCCTTCGGCGTGCTCGTCGTCGATATTGACAGCACTATCAGGTACGCCAACCACGCCGTGACGGAGATACTCGGATACGACAGCGGCGAACTCCTCGAAGAGTCCCTCGCCGAACTGATCCCTGGCCGACTGGAGGCGTCCCATTTCGAAGCGTTCGGAGCCTACCTCGAGACCGGACAGCGCCACCTCGAGTGGGATCGGATCGAACTCCCGGGCCTCCATCGAAACGGACACGAGGTACCGATCGCGATCGCGTTCCGGGAGTTATCGATCGAAGGCGAACAGCTCTTCGCCGGGATGTTCACCGAGATCTCCGAGCGGAGCCGTCTCGAGAACGAGTTCGAGGCCAGCGTCGACGCACTGCACGAACTATACGTGATTGCTTCGGACTCGACGCTGTCGTTCGAACGACGCCGCGAGAGCGTCCTCGAGCTCGGCTGTGAGTTTCTCGATCTCCCCTACGGGTTCGTGACGGAGATCACCGCGACCGAACAGACGATCCTCGCCGCCGTCGGCGATCACGGGCTCTTACAGCCCGGCGGGACCTGCCCGATCGAGAAGTCCTACTGTCGGCGGACTGTCGAGAGCGAGGGCTTTCTCGCGGTCGCGGACGCCGTCGAGGAGGGGTGGGACGAGGATCCGGCCTACGAGCGCTTCGAACTCGGGAGTTACATCGGAGGCAAACTGGTCGTCGAGGGCGAACTCTTCGGGACGCTCTGTTTCGCTTCCCACGACCCCCGCGGACGCCCGTTCACTGACAGCGAACGGACCTTCGTCGAGTTGGCGAGCCGATGGCTCGGATACGAGCTCCAACAGCGCCAACAGCGCGAACGGCTCGAACGACAGAACGAGCGCCTGGATCGGTTCGCGAGCCGCGCGTCTCACGACCTCCGGAACCCACTTTCGGCCGCCAAGGGCCGTCTCGAACTGGCTCACGATCGGTACGGCGACGACGAGGATATCGAGGCGGCACTGGGGTCTCTCTCCGATGCCGACGAACGGATCGAAGAGATGCTCGAGTTCGCCAGGCTCGGCGAAGCGGTCTCCGATCCCGAACCGGTACCGTTGGTCGACGCCGCCGAGACGGCGTTCGAACGAGTCAGCGGCGACGGGGCGACGATGACTGTCGTGGACGGGGTCGAATTCCGCGGGGACCGGGATCGGATCGAACGGCTTCTCGAGAACCTGTTCCGAAATTCGGTCGAACACTGCGAGTCCGGTGTCGCCGTCACTCTCGGGGCGCTGTCGTCCGACCCCGGATTCTATGTCGAGGACGACGGCTGTGGGATCCCCGAACCCGAGCGTGAGGCGGTACTCGAGTCCGGCTACACGACGAGCGGGGACGGGAGCGGGTTCGGGCTGGCGATTGTCACCGAAATCGCGGCCGCACACGGATGGGGAGTCCGCCTCGAGCAATCGGACGACGGCGGCGCCCGGTTCGAGTTCGTCCCGTAGCCGACCCGATCGGGAACGGCTACGGGAACTCGTCGATCTTTTCGTGGACGTAGGCGGCCCACTCATCGAGCGTATCGTGCATCAGCTCGCGGGCCTGTCCCGGCGGGGTCGCGCGGTACTGGTAGATGTGTCCGCCGCTGTCCAGCAGTCGGCGCTGTCGGTCGGCGAGGCCCTTCTCCATGAGCGTCGCCAACCCGCGGTTGACGTTGCTTCGGTCGCGATCGACCGACTCCGCGAGCTCGGCGACGGTGCTGTCGGGGGCGTCCAGAAGCTCCAGATAGAGGCGGGCTTCGTGTTCTTGAATGCCGAACACACAGCGGAGCACCTCCTCGAACCCCGGCTCGGAGCCGAGCATGAGATCGCGAAAACGGGACGGATCCGGGTCGGATTTCATATCGGACCGTGCGGCGCCGCGGGCGATAAATCCCCCGTCCGAGTGCTCGCTCAGTACCGCGTTTCGAGCCATTCGACGACGTCCGACAGCTCTGCCGGGGTCGTTCCGTGCCCCGCGTCGTACCGCTCGAACCGAACGTCCGCCCCGCCCGATTCGAGGGTTTCCGCGGCGCGTTCGACCCGATCGATCGGGATGACCTGATCGACCGTTCCGCCCCCGATGAAGACCGGTTTTCCCTCGGCGCTGGCCGCGTCCGCTTCGTGTGATTCGGCGAGATAACCGTTGAGTGCGACCACCCACCGGTAGGCCTCGGGACGTTCGATCAGCGCCGCCATGCTCGTGATCGCACCCTGGCTGAAACCGAGCAGGCCGATCCGATCCGGATCGAGGTCGTAGGCTTCGATCGCGCCCTCGACGAACTCGTGGACGAGATCGAGACTCCGCCGGAACCCCTCCGGGTCGGGTTGACTCGCGTGGAGGCCGCCGGCCGACAGGTCCAGATCGTACCACGTGAAGCTCTTCGGTCCATCCATTCGCTGTGGGGCCCGGACGCTCAATACGTGCAACTCCTCGGGCAACTGTGCTCCGATGGAGAGGAGGTCTCGTTCGTTCGTCCCCCGACCGTGGATCAACACGACGGCCGGCGCGTCGGATTCGACGGTCCCTGGGCGGCTGATATGCTCAAGCGGGAGATCCGCTGTCGATTCCATGGATCCGGTAGGACCGCGATAAATAAAAGCCGCCGGTAACCCGTGAGTCACGGAACCCCTTTCCATGATAGACACTACCACAGGATTTATTATCGACCTCGTCGAAGGGATCCACGTATGGCGACCGCAAACGACGTCTTCGACGAGTTCCTGGACGATCGGGGCCACGACCACACGACCGCCTCCTGGGAACAGGATTATAACAAGAAGCGCTGTCCGGACTGCGGTGGCCTTCACGATCCCGACGCGAGTACCTGTTCGGTCTGTGGATGGCGGCCGAGCTGAGGATCGCTCCCAGCCCGCCGGAACGCCTCCGCCCTTATGATGTGCGGCGATCGGCCCGTCCGTGAGTGGCCTCGAAAGATGCCCGCTTTCACGCCGTGAGATCAAACAGGTGGTTTATAATTGTGGGCGGCATTACCCGAGTAATGGCTGATTCGACCCACGTGACTCGCCTCTTCGGGGGCCCCGGAAGCGGGAAAACGACGGCGTTGCTCGATCGCGTCGACGGGATGCTCGAGGACGGCGTCGACGTCAGGGACATCCTCGTCGTCTCGTACACCCGCGCCGCCGCCGCCGAGGTCCGCGAACGGCTGGCCGAACGGCTCGAGTGTTCGCCGAAATCGCTCCGGAGTAACGTCTGTACGATGCACGCCAAGGCGTACGAACTGCTGAACCTCTCGCGTGGCGACGTCGTCGGCGAAAAGCACAAAGAGGAGTTCTGTGAGTCGTACGGCATCGAGTTCGAGGACGAGAACAAATCCGCGCGCCGTCGATCGGCCAGATCGACGACGCTCGGCAACAAGATCATCGCCACCTCCCAGTGGCTCCAGCGGACCGA
>CAZWZX010000069.1:0-11544 GCA_964638655.1 uncultured Natronomonas sp. | reverse complement strand
AGTGGTTGCCGCCGATCCCGTAGCCGTCGCCGTCGCCGCCGGCGGCGACGACCTCCAGTTCCGGGTTCGCGAGCTTCGCCGCCCGGGCGATCGGGAGCGAACGGCCGTGGAGCGTGTGGATCCCGTAGCTGTCGAAGTAGCTGTTGAGCTTGCCGGAACAGCCGATCCCGGTCGCGACGAGTACCTCTTCGGGGTTTTTCCCGAGCTCGGTCATCGCACCCTTCAGCGCCTTCAGGACGCTGAAATCTCCACAGCCGGGACACCACGTCGCCTGCGGCTCGATGCCGGGCGTGAACTCGTCTCGCTCTACCTCTCGGTTCTCTCCGATGGCGTTGAATGCACTCATGTTAATCACCTGCTGCGGGAACGAACCGGGTCGTCGGCGCCGGTTCCTGCCCGTCGATCGCGCTCTCGAACCCCTCGACGATCTCCTTGGGCTCGAAGGGGTTTCCGTTGTACTTGAGGAGGCTGTGCATCTTCGGTCCGAACCGGCCGAGCTCCTTTTGGATCAGCCCGCGGAACTGCCCGGATCCGGTCATCTCGACGACGAGCGCCTCGTCGACCGACGTGAGGAACTCCGTCAGCTCGTCTTCGGCCAGCGGCATCAGATCCGAGACGCCAAGCGACCGAACGCTGTGTCCGGCCTCGTTCAGTTCGGTGACCGCTTCCTCGACCGTACCCTGCTGGCTGCCGAACGTGATGATCCCGTAGTCGGCGTCCTCGGGACCGTGATAGGACTGGTTGCTCTCATCTTCGGCGTCCAGTTCCTCACGGACCGATTCGAGCTTGCGCATTCTGCGCTCGAGCTGTGCGATCCGGTTGTCGGGGTCCTCGCTGATGTGCCCCTGCGGGTTGTGTTCGTTTCCGCTCGCGAGGTACCGACCACCCTTCTGGCCCGGGATGGACCGCGGCGAAACGCCCCGATCGTTGTCCGGGTCGTGTCGGTATCGGTTGAACTTCCCGGAGGCGTGGTGGGCGGCTTCCGCGATCTCTTCCTCGGTGAGCGTCGCTCCGAGGCTCGGATCCGGCTCCCGATCGAAGAACTCCGCGTCGACGTTCCGGAGCTCGCCGCCGATCTTCTGGTCGTAGAGGACGATCGCCGGGAGGTGGTAGTCGTAGGCGAGCTCGAACGCCTTGCGGGTCTGTTCGTAGGCTTCCCTGACGTTCCCCGGCGCGAAGACGACCCGACAGGAGTCGCCCTGACTCGTGTACAGGACGTGCTCGAGGTCGCTCTGTTCGGGTTTCGTCGGCATACCCGTCGACGGCCCGGCCCGCATGGCCTCGAGGAGGACGACCGGCGTTTCGGTCATCTCCGCGAGGCCGAGCGGCTCGCTCATCAGCGCGAACCCGCCGCCGCTGCTGCCGGACATCGCCTTGACGCCGGCGTGGGACGCGCCGAGCGCGAGCGCCGCCGCGGCGATCTCGTCTTCGACCTGCTCGGAGATCCCGCCGACCTCCGGCAGATGCTGGCTCATGAGCGTGTACACCTCCGTCCACGGCGTCATCGGGTAGCCCGCGATGAACCGACAGCCGGCGTCGAGCGCGCCGAACGTGATCGCGTTGCTGGCCGACAAAAGCACCTGCTCTTCGCCGTGCTCGCCGGTCGGCATCCGGAGATCGTGGGTGAACTCCATCTCCTGGACGTCCTCGTAGGCGTCCTGGAGGATCTCGAGGTTCGTCTCCAGTACCTCCCCGGACATCGCATCGGCCATCAGGTCCTCGATGTGGCCGAGGTCGTACTCCAAAAGCGCGGCAGTCGCGCCGACGCCGGCGGTGTTCCGCATGACCTCCCGACCCTTCTCCCGTGCCCGCGCACGGAGATCGAGGGGGTAAACGTGCCAGTCGTTCTCTTCGGCCCGCTGTTCGAAGTCGGGAATCTCCTCGATGTCGATCAGGCCCTCGTCGTAGACGATGACGCCGCCCTCCCGGAGCTCGTCGAGGTTCTCGGCCAGCGGCTTGGTCTCCTCGTCGCCGTAGTAGGCGTTCTCCTGTGGGTTCCGGGCGAAGGAGTCGCCGAGCGCCAACAGGAAGTTATAGCCGTCCCCTCGGGACTGGACCGGTTCCGGTCCGGCTCTGATCTCGACGTACGTGTGGCCCCCACGGATCCTCGAGGGGTAGTGTCGATGCGTGAACACGTGGAGCCCCGACCGCATCAACGCTTTCGCGAAGTTCTGGCTCGTCGAGTCGATCCCGTCGCCGGAACCGCCCGCGATTCGCCAGACGAGTTTTTCAGACATTGTATCACAGCGCCCGACGTGGGCGTTGGCTGTAGTTGGTATGCATATCGTAAAAGCGTTTGCTACTCATTGCCATAGATTAATCATGATATAAGTGTATAAATAATCGATATCTCACGGTTCGGGATCTGAACGCTTCTCCCGTCGGAATCGCGACGGCGGATCGGGGGATGACGTCAACTGTATTAGCCTCGATGCTGATAGCCTCCCGTATGAGCGAATCTATCGATGACGACCTGTACACTCGGACGAAAGCGCTGCTGGAACCCGGTGAGATCCAGCTCAACGGCGTCATCGTCGACACCGACCTCACGAGCGACGAGGAGCCGACGCTCCATCAGGCGACGATCGACGTCGGCGACGTCATCGCCGAGGCGGCCGGCTTCGAACCGACCGAGACGTTCGTCTACTCCGGCACCGACGACGAGGAGTTCGGCGTCAACCAACATCAGGGGCTCACGCTCGACGACGAGGCGTTCGTCTGGGAGTGTCAACAGCTGATGCGGGACGGGACCTACGACATCGTCTTTTATTACGAGGCCGACGCCGACCAGGAGGCGATCGTCGCCGGGGTCGAGGGGTTGGGGTTCGGCGCGACGAGCGTCTACGGGGAGTAGTCGCTCCCGACGGCGTCGGCGAAACCCCGCTCGTCGGCACAGCCGTACTGCGGGATTCGTCGTGGCCGATGGTATCTTGTAGCTGTACTCAGTACCTGATTTCATGCGTAACAACAGGGGGTGGAACGGATGACCAGAGGATCGTCATGGGAAAACGGGGTCGGGAGCCGAACGACCCGCTACGAGACGATCGTCGAGAACCTCCAGGACGGCGTCTTCGCGCTCGATCCCGACGGCACGTTCAACTTCGTCAACGGCGCGATCGAGGAGTTCACCGGGCTCGATCGCGACCGACTGGTCGGCTCGGAGTTCACCGCGATGGTCGAAAGCGGGCTGTTCGACGCCGAGGCGGCCGAGCGAATGGCCGGGGCAGTCGGGGCCGTCTGTACCACCGGCAATGCGGAACAGCGAGTGACGATCGAAACGACGCGGGGGGAAGTCCTGGAGGTGCGTCTGTACGCCAGAGGCGACGGTACGACCGAAGAGATCGTCGGGATGGTGCGGGAGGTGACCGAACGGGTTCGGGCGCTGGAAACGCTCGAGGGCCAACAGCTGGCGCTTCAACGCCTCTGGGAGGCCGACGTGGATCCGGATCTGACGATCGACGCGAAGATCGAGCGAGCGCTCGAGATCGGCTGTGAGTTCCTGGATATGCCGATCGGGTTCACGTCGGCCATCAGTGGGGACAGCCACCGAATCGAGCGGATCACCGGAACCGACGACTTCGAGTCCGGCCTGACGACGCCCCTCCAGTCGACGTTCTGTAGATACACCGTCGAAAGCGACGATCCGGTTACGTTCAGGGACGCCGAAAGCGAACTCGGCGCGGACGAACATCCCAATCTAGAAGCCGGAATCAGCTGTTACGCCGGGACGAAGATCCTGGTTCGGGGGCGGCTCTACGGAACGTTCTGTTTCGCGGCGGCGGACGCCCGCGACCGCTCGTTTTCGCCGGCGGAACGGGAGTTCGTCAGACTGCTCGGACGGTGGGCCGGAAGCAAACTCGACAGACAGCGGACGATAACCGTGCTCGAAACGCTTCACGAAACGGGAACGGAGATGCTGCTGGCCGACTCGAAGCGACAGATCGCACAGTTGGTCGTCGAGACGGTCGAGGAGCTGTTCGATCTGCCGATCACCGCGCTTTGGCGGTACGACGAGCCGACCGACACGCTCCGGCCGGTCGCCGAAACGGCCACGGCCAGGGAGGTCATCGGCGAGACGCCGGTCTTCGAGCGCGGCGAGGCGCTCGCCTGGGAGAGCTTCGAGACGGGGGAGATCCGGACGTTCGAAGACATACGGACGAAAGACGGCGTCCACAACCCCGAAACGTCGATCCGATCGGAGATCCACGTTCCGCTGGGGAGACAGGGCGTGATCGTCAGCGCGTCAACCGAACCCCGGCGGTTTCAGAACGTCGACGTCGAGAGCTTCGAGCTGCTTCGGGCGCTCGCCAGTAACGCACTCGTCGACATCGATCAACAGGAAGCGCTCGAGGAACGGGGCGAGGCGCTCCAGCGACAGAACGAACAGCTCGAGGAGTTCGCACACGTCGTCGCACACGACCTTCGGAACCCCCTCGCCGGCGCGGTCGGCTTCCTCGAGATCGCCCGCGAGACGAACGACGAGGCGCACTTCGACCGCATCGAGACGTCGCTCGGTCGGATGGAGGAGCTCATCGAGGAGCTGCTCGATATCGCACGAGAGACCCGCCGAGCGGCTGACCCTCGGGAGCTCTCGCTCCCGGGGCTCATCGAGGAGGCGTGGTCGTACGTCGATGCCGAAGAGGCGACGCTCACGGTCGGGGACGGTCTCGGATCTGTGTACGCGGACGAAACGCGGCTGCTGCAGCTGTTCGGCAACCTCTTTCGAAACAGCGTCGAGCACGCTGGACGCGATGTCGCCGTCGAGGTCGGCGCCCTCGAATCGGGCGAGGGGTTCTACGTCGAGGACGACGGACCGGGGCTCCCGAAGGGAGCGAGAGAGGACGTCCTGATGATCGGCCGAACCGCCTCGGCGAGCGGGACCGGGATCGGGCTTGACAGCGTGACAGACGTCGTCGAGGCTCACGGCTGGGAGCTGTCGATCCCCGAAACCGACGGCGGCGCTCGGTTCGAGTTCCGCGTCGAAGGGGCGACGGAGGCACAAAATTAATGCTGCGAGTGGACGCGAAGGGAAACAACAACGGACCGGGGGCATGGAACGACACATCGTAATCGCCGACGACGACGACACGATCCGGGACATCGTCGAGTTCAAGCTGAGCGGTCCCGAGCGGGCAGTGACCGCCTTCGAGAACGGCCGGGACTGCTGGGAGTATCTCGAGGCGAACGAACCGCCCGACCTCGTCGTTCTGGACGTGATGATGCCCGGGTTGACGGGGCTGCAGGTTCTCGAACGGATCCGCGAAGACGACAGGCTGGCGTCGGTTCCGGTCATCATGTTGACCTCACGCGGTCGCGAGGAACACGTCGTCGAGGGGTTCGAGCGCGGGGCGACCGATTACATGACGAAACCGTTTAGCCCGAACGTCCTCGTCGCACGGGCCAACAGCCAGCTGTGATGGTGCTCACCGGGTCTGCGCTGTTCTTTGCGGCTGCCGCGATCGGGATCGTCACGATCGCCGTCGGGATCGCCACGATGGCCACCGCCGTGTGGTTTCACTACAGGGGCCGTCGCCGGGAATCGGCCCGAAAACGGGTACAGTCCGAGCTGTTCGAGCGGCTCTTTGCGGCCGACCTGGAGTGGAACCCGTGGGTCGGGACGCTCTCGCGAGTCGAGCGTCGCCAGTTGCGGACGCTTCTCGACGAGTACCTCCGACAGCTCCGCGGAACCGAACACGACCGGCTCTGCGATCTCGGAAGTGCGCTCGGGATCTCGGAGCGGGCCAAACGAAACCTCAGTACGGACCGGAAACGGCTCCGCGCGCTCACGTGGCTCGCGCTCTTGGAAGAACCGGTCGAGCCGGAGCGACTCGAGCGATACTGTCGGGACGAACCACAGCACCGCGCGGGCGCCGCCCGCGTCCTCCACAGGAGCGGCCATCCCGACGCGCCCGAAATCGGAACCGATCTCCTCGTCGGTGACGGCGAGCGGTCGCTGACCGCCTTCGGCTTCGATACGCTCTATCAGCTGAACAACGGGACCGAAACGCCGCTACTCGCGAGCCTCGAGGCGGGAAGCGACGCGTGGAACGAACGGCTGCTCGTCCAAGCCCTGCTCGTGCTCCGCCACTGCAACATCTCGGACCCGGGCGGGCGGCTCGGGTGGCTCCCGGCGCTTTTGACGCACGACTCGCCACGCGTTCGGGCGGCCGCGGTCGGGGTTCTCGAGCGTCACGGCTGGCGCGAACAGCTCGAACGCGAGATCGACATCGGCGCGTTGCTCGGAGACGTCGACGGGGCCGTTCGTCGGGACACCTACCTCCTTTTGGCCTCGTGGGGCGACGAACGCTCCGCGGCGTTGCTCCGGCGGGCGCTCGATACCGAGGACGAAACGGACATGCTCGCGCTCGTCAGGGCGCTGGTATCCCATCCGCGAATCGATCCCTCGGAGGCGCCAGACCGGTTCGAGCCGTTCGTCCAGTGGGTGCGGGCCGACGAGGCCGTCGGCCGGCGACGGCATGTATGGGGGGTTTCAGCGGCGTGGTCGTAGACCTGATCGTCACGGCGACGACCTGGTTCTTCCTCGCGTACTTCGCGTTGATCAACGGCAGCTATCTCTTGATCCACGCGTTCGCGGTCGTGGGCGTCCGGCGGAACCGACGCGAACGGAGCGTCGAACCGGCCTACGACCTCCACGAGAGCCCGTTCGTGCCGGGGATCGCGGTCGTGCTCCCGGCGTACAACGAGGGGCCGGTGATCGCCTCGAGCGTCCGGTCACTTTTGAGCGTCGAGTACCCGGACTTCGAGGTGGTCGCGATCAACGACGGATCGAAGGACGACACGCTCGAACGGCTCGAGGAGGCCTTCGATCTCGAGCGCGTCGAGGCGGAGTTCCCGCTCGAGGTCCCGTGTGAGCCGATTCGCGGCGTCTACCGGGCCTCCGACGCCGATCTGGTCGTCATCGACAAGGAGAACGGCGGGAAAGCCGACGCACTCAACGCCGGGGTGTTCTTCACCGATCAGCCGCTTTTCTGTGCGATCGATGCCGATACTGTCCTCGAACGGAGCGGGCTCATCGAGATCGTCCGCCCGTTCCTCCGCGATCCCGAGCGGATGGTCGCGACTGGCGGCACCGTCAGGGTCGCAAACGGCTGTACCATCCGCGACGGCGTCGTCGAGCGCGTCCGTCTTTCGGGGTCGGCGCTCGTCAATCTCCAGACGATGGAGTACATCAGAGCCTTTCTCTCCGGGCGGATCGGCCTAAGTGTTATAAAGAGTCTCCTCATCATCTCGGGAGCGTTCGGCGTCTTCCGGACGAACGCGGTGCGTGAGGTCGGCGGCTACTCGACCGACACGATCACCGAAGACATGGAGCTCGTCGTCCGGTTGCACCGACATTTCAGCCAACTCGATGAACCCTACCGGATGGAGTTCGTGCCGGACGCCGTCGTCTGGACCGAAGCCCCGGAATCGCGTCAGGTGCTCGGCCGCCAGCGGAGCCGGTGGTACCGGGGGCTGCTCGAGTCGCTCGAACTGCACCGCGGGATGATCGGCAGGCGCAGATACGGCGCGATCGGTCTCGTCGCGCTCCCGTTTTTCCTCCTCGTCGAGGCGCTCGGACCGCTGATCGAGGGGATCGGCTATCTGCTCGTTCCGATCATGTTCGTTTTGGGTTTCCTCAACGTCCCGTTCTTTACGCTCTTTATCGCCGTCGCCGTCGGTCTCGGGACGCTCATGTCCTGGCTGAGCGCGTTCAACGAGGTCTACGGGTTCCGCCGATACACGAGTCCGAAAGACATCGCCACGATCCTGTTTTACGGCGTCGTCGAGAACGTGCTCTACCGACAGTGGAAGGCGTTCATCGCCTGGAAAGGGTTCGTCCAGTATCTCCGGGGCGACACCTCGTGGGGCGAGATGACCAGGGTCGGTCTCGAGAAGTGATCACTCCCCGACGGCGTCGGCGAAACCCCACTCGTCGGCGCGATCGAGCGCCTCCTCGCGGGCGGAGCGTCTGATATTCTCGATGGCGTCTTCGTTCTCGAGGAACGCCTCGACGGAGCCCTCACTCCGTCTTTCGTGGGCGATCCCGGCGACCTCGCGCGTTCTGTCCGCCAGACCGGGATCGTCGGCCAACCGCTCTGCGACCGCGCCGGGATCGACGCGTAGCTCCGCGGTCCGATGCGGTAACTCGAGGGCATCGGCGTCGAGGGCGTACAGTTCGAAGCGATAGGGCGGCGAGCCGATATCCTCGAGTGCGGGCGGGCCGCCCCGGTCGGTTCCGGAGTGATACGCCAACACCGGAACGCCGGCTTCGAACGTGACGACGCCGGTTTCGTCGCTGTCGTCGAGCAGGGCGTTCCGCGAGGAGATCAACGCGTAGCCGTCCAGCCGTCGGTCCAGCGCGTCGGCAAGCGCCGGGGCGAGCGCCGTGACGACGCGCGATCGGAGCAACTCGCCGTCGGGGATCATGGCGGGTCCGGAATGACGGCGGTGCGGAACCGCTCGGCGACGGCCTCGGAGTCGCCCTCGTTCGGCGATAGCCGGTCGGCGGCCGTCCGGAACGCCGCCGCAGCCGGGCTGTCCGGCGCGTGTTCGAGAAGCGGAACCCCCTCCGATCGAGCCGCCTGGACGGCGTCGCTTTCGGGGACCGTCGCGAGCGTCGGTCCCTCGAAGTACCGATCGGCCTTCGTCGTGATCTCCTCGATGTCGCCGCGGACTCGATTGAATACCGTCCCCACGATATCGGAGCCATACGAGAGCGCGTACTCCTGTACTTTCAGCCCGTCGGAGATTGCCGGGATCGTCGGGTTGAGCACGACGATCACCCGGTCGGCCAGTACGATCGGGAGGACGGCGCTTTTCGAGCCGAGCGTCGCGGGCGAATCGAGAAGGAGGATATCCGTCCCGGCGGCCAGCTCGGCGACGACGTCCCGGAGTCGGTCCGGGTCGGCCGCCTCGAAGGCCGCCAGTGAGGTTCCACACGGGACGACGGACATCCCGAAGCGGTCGTAGGTCGCGTCCTCGACGGGGGCACCGTCCTCGAGGAGGACGTCGTGAAGGGTCGTCTCGACGTCGGCGAGCCCGGCGTGAAACAGCAGGTTCGCCATCCCGGTGTCCGCGTCGACGATCGTCACATCGTATCGATCCGCCAGCGCCATTCCGAGTGCGACCGTGCTCGTCGTCTTGCCGGTCCCGCCCTTCCCGGAGGCGATCGCGAACGCCTCGACCATTTGGCTTCGATTGGCTCGTGTTCGGAAATAAGCGTTCGGATCATTGATCGACGCCGAAACAGTCAGACGACGTCGCCCCGGACGGAAAGCCGCTCGCGCCCGGCCCGGTGTTCGGAGAGCGTCTCGGCCGCCGTCTCGGCCGCCTCGGGCTCCATCCCGAGCATCTCAAGTGCCGCCGACAACGTCGGGAAGACGAACTCGCCGGCCTCGAGTTTCCGGAAGGCCTCCTCGCTTCGCGTTCCGCCGTCGTCGGTGGCGACCCACAGACAGGCGGCCCGGGGATCGAGCAGCTGGGTGTAATCGTCTCGTGCACGGGCGCCCTTCAGTCGCTGGGTGACGTTGTTCTCGAAGCCGCTGTTGCACACCTCGAGGTGGATCGGTTCGCCGTCCTCGAACAGCTGCGCCGCCAGACAGCGCTCGGGGGCCACGTGGCCGTTCGGGTTGGCACGGACGTATTCGGGGAACTGATCGGCCCAGGCCGCAGCGACCGTCTTCCCGACGCCGGAGACGCCGAGTTCGGCCTCGAACTCGTCTTCTCGCTCGGGGGCGTCCTTGAACAGGAGGTCCTTCGTGAGATAGACACAGAGCCGCTCGACGGGGTCGGTCCCGAGGACCGCGTCTCCGAAGGCCCATACCTCCCGGACTGGCACCGGCGTCGGCTCGGTTTCGACCGCCTCGACGATCGACCGGAGCCGGTCGACGGCCTCCGTACGGCTGTAGCTCATCACCGCCGGTAGGGGGGCAGGACCGAAAACAGTTACCGAACACGGCGGAAGCCGCGAGGCGAAACCCGTATCCCCGACAACCGGCAAGGGACTGCCAATGCAGTGCGACAAGTGTGGTGAGGCGGCCGTCATGCACGCCGCCTACTCGGGGCTCCATCTGTGTGAGAGTCACTTCCGTCGTTCCGTCGAGACCCGCGTCAGACGACGGATCCGTGACGACGCGCTGTTGTCCGACGAGCCGACTGCGGCCGATCCCGAGACGTGGCTCGTCGGCCTCTCCGGCGGCAAGGACAGCGTCGTTCTCACGCAGATCCTCCACGAGACCTTCGAGAAGGACCCCCGGATCGAACTCGTCGCGCTGACGATCCACGAGGGGATCGAAGGGTATCGCGACGCCTCCCTCGAGGCGTGTCTCGAACTTACCGACGACCTCGAAATCGAACACGAGGTCGTCAGCTACGCCGACGAGTACGGCCTCGAGATGGATTCGGTCGCCGAGGAGGATCCGCTCGGGATGGCTCCCTGTGCGTACTGCGGCGTGTTCCGTCGGGACGCGCTGTCGGCGTACGCCGACGAGCACGGGGCCGACAAACTGCTGACGGGACACAACCTCGACGACGAGGCACAGACCGCGATGATGAACCTGCTGTCTGGGGACGTCCGACAGGTCGCCAAACACTTCGACGCCTCGCTGGGGAGCTTCGAAGAGCGGGAGATCGACGACGATCCGTTCATACCGCGCACGAAGCCGCTCCGGGACATCCCCGAAAAGGAGGTCGCACTCTATGCGCATCTCAGAGAGCTCCCGACCCACATGGCGGAGTGTCCACACGCCAGCGAGGCCTACCGCGGCGAGATACAAAAGCACCTCCACGAACTGGAGTCCGATCACCCGGGGACCAGACACTCGATCATGTCCGGATACGAGGAGCTCGCGAAACTGGCCGCCGAAGCCCACCGCGGTAGCGGGCCGGAAGGCGAGTGTGAGCGATGCGGCGCACCGACGAACAACGACGTCTGCCGGAAATGCGAACTGGTCGACGCCGTCGGCGGCGAGCTCCCCGGCGACGACTGATCGCCGTCAGCCGCCCGTCATACACGCCGTTTACACGGTAATTATCAGTACAGACAACTCTGTAAATCTCGGAAAAATACCGGTACTGAAGCGGTATAAGTAATATCAGATATCGGACTTATCTGATAACGTCAATACCGTTGTTCTGTTCGACTTCCGAACGGCCGCCGTCGGTCTCGCCGACGTCGAAGTTCCCGCCCGAACGCTCCGGCGACGAGGAGAACTCGTCGTCGACGCCTTCGATGGCCTGCCGGGAGGCGTCGGCCTGTTTCTGGGTGGTCGGGCCGAGGATCTGAGCGGACTGGACGCCGGTCATGATCGCCATCACGCGGACCTTGCCCTTGTACTCCTCTTGGATCCGGGCGCCCCAGATCACGTTCGCGGAGGCCTCGAGTCGCTCGGTGATGTTCTGAGCGATCCCTTCGGCCTCTTTCAGGGTGAGGTCCGGACCGCCAGTAATATGGACCAACCCACCCGACGCACCCCGATAGTCGACATCGAGAAGCGGGTGGTTCATCGCGTCGTTGACGACTTCCTTCGTCTTGTTTTTGTCCTG
>CAZWZX010000068.1:0-11768 GCA_964638655.1 uncultured Natronomonas sp. | reverse complement strand
CGGCGGTACCTGCAACGAGACGGACGTCTCGGCCCGCGCCTGTGCACACGTCGCGCTCGCGACCGACGCCGCACAGGTGCTCGCGAAACCCGGGATGGGGTTCGACGAAGGGTACATGATCGTCGAAAACGAGATGCGTCGGACGATCGCCAGACGGGACCGGTCAGCGCGGCCGCCGGAGGTGGCCGATGACGACTGATCGGGCCGGGGGTGTGGCGACCCGGACACCGCGGGGCCAGCCCATGGCGGAGGGATCGTCCCGAAACCGATACGCGACTGCCCCACGGGGTGAACGGCGATGACGGAGTGGACCGACCCCGAGACGTTCGCCGCAGCGCTCGAAGCCGTCGAAACGAAAGAGAAAGGCAACCATTTCGAGGATTTCACCGAGGACGAGACGATCGAACACGCACCGGGTCTCAGGCTCTCCCGTCACGCCAGCGAGCTCTGGGCGGGCCAGACGCTCAATCACGATCCCACTTACTGGCGGGCTGACGCGGCCGAGAGGCGGGGGTTCGAGGAACCGCCAGTTCATCCCGACTATCTCCTCGCGGCGGTCATGGGCCCAAGCGTCGGGGATCTCTCGGAGAAGGGCGGCTACTTTCTCGGGCGCGACGACGTCGTCGTCCACGACAACGCGGTCTATCCCGGGACCGACGTCCGGGTCGAGTCGACCGTCGAGGCGAAAGCGTCCTCGAGTTCACGTCCGGAGTACGGCATCGTCACCTGGAGAACTCGTGGGATCGACGCCGAGACCGACGAGACCCTCGTCTCCTACGAGCGGACGAACATGATCCCCCGCCGCCGACCGCTCGGAACCGACGGCAGCGGCGCTGACGACGCCGGCTCGGAGAGCACCGAGGCGGGCGTCGGCGAAAACGCGTCGCTTCCGACCGGATTTTGCGCACCTGAGGGGCCGTACTTCGAGGACTTTAGCGAGGCACTGAGAACGGCCGACGAAGACGCGGCGGTCGCTTACCGGCACGAACGGGGGCGAACGATGGACGAGTTGCTCGTTTCCGGGCTTCCGCTGTCGACGCTGAACACCGCCCGTCAACACCACAACCGGGACGCGATGGCCGACTCGCCGTCGGGCGAAACCGTCGCCTACGGCGACGTGACCCGATCGATCGCGCTCGGACACGCCCGTTCGGACGAGGCGACCTACCGGGAACTCGAGTACGGCGCCGAGACGTTCCACGATTTCGTCACGCTCGGCGACACCGTCTACGGGTTCACGCGCGTGCTCGGAGCCGACGGCGAAATCGGTCCCGACCGGGCGGGCCGCGTCGAGTTCGAACACATCGCGTTCAACCAGCGCCACGAACCGGTCTACTCGGGCACCAGGGCCGCACTCGTCGAGCGGCGACGCTGAGTCGGCGGCCCCCGTCGAGAACTGCCGACACGGACGAACACCGAACGACATCCACATGACACACAGACTCTCCCGTACGTTCCAGACTGCACCGGCCGCGGTTCCCCGCGAGGACTCCGCGAAGTATCTCCGCTCCGGACTCACCGCCGAGGGGTTTCAGACACCCGACTGGCTCGTTCCGGATCTCGAGGACGGAACCGCCCCCGATATGAAATCCGAAGGGCTGGAGAACCTCCTCGAACTCCTCCCGGAGTACGCCCCCGATTTCGAAGGGACGATCTGGCCCCGGGTTCAGTGGGACTGTGACCGTCCCGAAACCACCGCACGCGGTCGCGAAGAGATCGAAACGATCGTCACCGAGGCCGGCGAGTACATCGACGGCGTCGTGATCCCGAAAGTCGGCCGCCTGACCGACGTAGAAGGGGCGCTCGGAACGGTGGAAAAAGCCGAACGGGACGGTGGACTCGAGGACGGATCGACCGAGGTGGCGCCGATCGTCGAGACGGCCCGGGCGAGATCGGACCTCCGCGAGATCGCCACGCTCGGTGTCGATGACCGTCTCGCCGGGTTGGTGTTCGGTCCGGTCGACTACGCCGCCGAACTCGGCGGGCAGGCGATCGGCGAGGGGAGTCCTGCGTGGTCGGGGCTTTTAGAGGAGCTCTCGAACGAGGCCGCCGCGAACGACATCGTCGCGATCGGCGGCCCTTTCGATCGACTCTACGCCGAACGGGCCGGCGTCCCCTACTTCACCGCCGAGGGCTACGCGACCCAGATCGAACACGAAGCCGCCGTCGGACTCGACGGCTCGTGGTCGCTACACCCCAAGCAAACGACGATGGCGAACCGGATTCACATGCCGTCCCCGGAGGAACTCCGGCGTGACGTCTCGCGGATCGAGCGGTTCCACGAAGCCAGATCCGGGGGGACCGGAGCCGTGACCGTCGACGGACAGATGATCGACGAGGCGACGTACAGGAACTTCCGCAACACCGTCGAGACCGCTCTGCGGATACACGAACGGCATCCCGAACAGGCCGAAACGGTCTACGACCGGACGCTTTTGGAGCGTGCGCTCGATCTCGAAGCGTACCGTTAGCGTCGTATAAAGGCACTCGGGCGGCAGCCCGCTCGCTAACTATCGTTCCGAGGACGCTTCGAGTAGCCGTTCGTAGACGGGCCAAGAGGAGTCCCCGTCAGGTGCATCGACCGTGTCGCCGTCCAGTTCAACCCCCGAACCGGACTCGACGCGACCGACGCGTGCGGCCGAAGTCCCGCGGTCTCGGAGTACGTCCAACACCGCGTCGGCGTCGTCCGGATCGACCGTGATGACGAGCGTCCCGGAGGTCGTCGCCCGCCACGGGTCCATCCCGAGCGCCTCGCAAGCGGTCTCGACGCCGGGAAGCCACGGTACGGAATCCGCATCGACGGCGAACCGGACGCCCGCACTCCCGGCCATCTCGGCGAACGCCCCAAGCAGACCCCCTTCCGTCGCGTCGTGCATCGCCGTCACTTCGCCGGACGCCGCGGCGAGGAGGGCGTCGCGGACCGAACCGACGTCATCGAGCCTCGCTTGAGCCGTTTGGAGGGCCGATCCCGAAAGCGGGACCGTTTCGGGAAACAGCGTCGTCAACAGCCCGACGGCCTCGACGGCCGGGCCGTTGGTGACGACGATCTCGTCGCCGACGCGGGCGCCGTCGGGCCGAACGATCGATTCGTGGTCGCCGACGGCGATCCCGGTCGCGGCGCCGACCCACGGGAACGAACAGCCCTCGTATCGGGCGGTGTGGCCCGTAACGACCGAGACCCCGAGGTCGCGACATTCGGCGTCGATCGCCCCCCACAGCCGGTCGAACTCGGCGTCGGTCATCGACGGCGGGAGCGAAAACGAAACCGTGAGATGCGTCGGCGAAAGCCCCGAGACGGCGACGTCGGAGAGGACGATCCCGATCGCGAACTCGCCGGCGCGTTCGAAGCCGAGTTCGGGCAGCACCGAGACGGGGTCGGTCGCGGCCACGACCGCCCGATCACCGACCGAGACGACACCGAAGTCGACCCCGTGTTTCGGTCCCAGCGTGACGTCGTCCCTGTCCGCCCCGAGCCGTGTCGCGATTCGCCTTTCGAAGAACGCCCGTGAGATCTTGCCGGCCTCCATCGTCGGACCGTTCGAGCGCTCGGTTGTCAATCTGCCGTCGAGTCGCTCCCGTCACCACTCCATCCCGCCGTTGACGCCGAGGACTTGGCCGGTCATGTAACTGGAGTCCTCGCTCGCGAGAAACCGGACGATCCCCGCGATGTCGTCGACCGCCGCGAACCGGTCGAGAGGGATTCGTTTCAGGATGTTCTCGCGGACGCGTTCGGGGACGTCAGCGAGCATGTCGGTCTCGACGAACCCCGGGGCGACGCAGTTGGCAGTCGAGCCGTCGTTCGCCATCTCGAGGGCGATCGTCCGGGTGAAGCCGAACAGCCCCGACTTGGTGGTCGCGTAGTTGGCCTGCCCGTAGTTGCCCTGCTGGCCGACGACGCTCGAGATGTTGATCAGACGGCCCTCGTCGGCATCGCGGAGGTCGTCGTAACAGATCTTCGTGCAGTTGAACACCCCGCCGAGATTGACGTCGATCACCCGTTTCCAGTCTTCCCGGGACATGTTTTCGAACTTCGTATCGACGGTGATACCGGCGTTGTTGACCAACACGTCGACCCCCCCGAACTCCGCCTCGATCTCCCCGTACATCGACTCGACCGCTCCGTAATCGGAGACGTCCGCCTGTGCGAGCACCGCGTGGCCCGGCGTCGACTCGATCTCGTCGCGGACCTCCCGGGCCGCCGCGTCGGAGGAACGGTAGTTCACGATCACGTCGGCGCCGTTCTCGGCGAGTTCGATCGCTATCCCGCGACCGATTCCCCTCGAAGCACCGGTCACGAGGCAGGTCCGGCCCTCAAGTATCATGATACCTCACGATCGAACTGTTCGGCACACCGTATTATAAATGTGATGCGGACCAAAACTGGAACGAACTCGGCCGAGGGGAGGGTTTATTTTTCCCGGTTCCGTTGTAGATCCCATGTATGACCCCGATTCGACGACGTTCGTCCAGCGAATCGTTCTCTGCTGTCTGGTCGATCTCGCCGAGGACGATCGAACGCCGGTCGATTCGGCCGCGATCAGAGAGACCGCAAGGGGGCTGCTCGAGGACGCCGACAGTACCCCTGTCGGGAGCGTCTCGGAGGCCGACGTGACTCGCGCTCTCAACGGGCTCGTCGAGGCGGGAGTGCTCGAGGAAGCCCGAACCGAGGACCGATCACCCGTCGGGAAGGGACGGCCCCAATACCGGCTCGCGATCGGGGTCGGGGAACTCCGGAACGGACTCTGTGACGACGAGGACGTGGCGCCGCTTTTGGAGTGACGCCGTGCCGAGTTCACGATCGAGACGGGCCATCGCCGGACCGTCTCAGTCGTCGGCGGGTATGGCCGAACGGTCGATCCCGCTCGGCGGGTTCGTTACTCGATAGAGACCGTAGCCGAACCACACTGCTAGCCCCGCCGCGACGACGATCGCCCGCAGTTCCGGCGCGACGATCGGCGTCGCGACGATGGTCCCCTCCTCCTCCACCGGAACGTGCGGCGCACCGCCGGCAACGTTTATAAACCCCATGACGGCGATCCCGATCAAGAGCAGGCCGCCGCCGAGGGTCATCGCGATCCGATCGGCCAGTGGTAGTTCGTTTTCGGACATCGTTTCTCACCCCATCACGTACCGTAACCACGGGTTGTTTCGGACGATCCCGGTCCGTTCGAGGACGGCGTCGATACCGAACACTCGACCGGCGCCGAACACGACGATCGTGAGGAACAACAGCAGTCCGAGTAGATCGCCGTTGACGAACCCGTTGGCCCAGTCGGCGTTCCCGAGATAAAAGAACACCATCAGGAACGCTCCGTTTGCCGCCGCCAGGCGGGTGAGACAGCCGACGAGGAGCCCGAGCCCGATCGCCAGCTGTCCCCACGGGATCAACAGGTTCGGCAACCACACGGCGTTGGCGGCGAACCACGACGTGATCGGGTGGACGAGCGTCCCCTCCGTCGCGAACATCATCCACCCGTGTGCGTCGTACAGAACGCCGTACTCGACGACCTTCCCCAGACCGGCCGCGAAGAACCACCAGCCGGCGACGAGCCGCAACAGCAGGAGCCAGTAGCCGGTCCAGGGGCCGTCGAGCGCGAGCGATACGTCCTTCCCGAAGAGGTTCGTGCGAACGTGCTGTCTGTGTTCGGTCATATTTCACCCTGCCAGCGAATCCGTCGGTTCGGTGGGCCGATCGACACTCGGGGTCCCACGGCGTAAACTCGGGGGCGGTGCCCCGTATGGCTCCGGTCGAATAATTGAACTCTTTATATACCCTCCGAATCGGTCGGACGATCGCCCCGCGGCTGAGGCCCCGGTTTCCGATGGAACGCCGGAAACCGAGCGCTCCGCCGCTTCGGAACGGGCCGAAGTCGACCGACACGGACGAACCGACCGCTTATAACCGAGCGGGCGAAGCCCCTGTATGGAAAGCCTCGAGGCCGAACTCTCGCGGGCCCGGGAGCTATCCGTCGCGGAGCTGGCGGACGCCGTCGAGTCGATCGGCTTCGAGTGCACCCGCTGTGGCGGCTGTTGTACGGCCGAAACCTCGAGATCGGGGGAGACGGAACCCCACACCGCCACGCTGTTTCCCGACGAGGCCAGAACGCTGCGGGCGGCCGCCTCGGAGGTGTCGGGATCGGAAAGGGAGTGGCGGGACGTGGCCCGACCGATGCCGTACGGGATCGACCCCGACGGCGAGGGCGAAACCTTCGAGTGGGCGATACAGACCGACGCCTGCGGCGACTGCAGCTTTTACACCGAGGACGAAGACGGGACCGGCGCCTGTGCCGTCCACGGAAGCCGACCGCTCGTCTGTCGGACCTATCCGTTCAGCGTTGCCCTGGGCGGGACGAGCCAGCCGATGGGCGAAGCCGTCGATCGGGACGGTATCGTCCGCGCCCACGAGTGTGAGGGGCTCGGCCGCGAGATCTCGCGGGAGAACGCCGAGGAGCTGGCCGCCGCTTTGAAGCAACGCGCCATCCGAGAACTCGAGGAGGCGATCGGGGTCCGCGACGGCTACGAGCCCCGTCCCGAAGCCGACGGCGTCGTCGTCCACGACTCGGAGGGAGCCAAGTCCCCCGATGGAACGCCTCTGGAGGATGAATAGCGACCTCCTCGGGTCCGAGAGACCTTCGGGAGGCGATAGCTTCTATAACCGTCGCCTTCATCTCTCGGCTGTAGCTCTATGGAAATCTCCGAGAAACTCCTGTGTCTGTTCAGCGCCGAAATCGAGGAAACCGAAGACCGCTACGTCGTCGAGGTTCCGCGTCGAGAGATCGAGGCCGGGTCTATCGAGGCGGACGGAACGTACCGCATCGCGGTCATCGGCGGGGACGGGGAATCGGGCTCGACTGAACCGTCGACCGCCGACAGGCCGTCCGACGAACCACAGCCCCCCGTCGAGGAGGGCGAGATCCGCTACGTCGAGATCGAGGATCTCGGCAAACAGGGCGACGGGATCGCCCGGGTCGAGCGGGGGTACGTCATCATCGTCCCCGGCGCCGAGGTCGGCGAGCGAGTCAAGATCGAAATCGCCGAGGTCAAATCCAACTTCGCCGTCGGCGAAGTCATCGAGTAGTCGGAGGAACGTTCTACGGACGGTGGGATGGAGGCTTCGGCGTCCCGCCGGGGAGACTTCGGTATTTAAATATTTCTATCGTTCATTTCGAGAGATGCGTAACCGGACCGAAAATCGACCACAGTCGGGTGGTTTTAATCCGGCTTAATTGTCCGTAATCGGGAACGATCCGGTGTCACTACCGGCTCTTTATATATTGGGTCCGGTACAACGGGGAACCGTGATGAGACGAACGACGTTACTCGTGGCGGTGCTCGTCGTCGTCGGGATGCTCGCCGTCCCGACGACCGTCGCACTCGCGGAGGGGACCGACACCGGCGAGGGCGGTGAAACGGCGGAGATCGCCCCCGGCGAACGCCTCGGCGGCGTCGTCGGCGTCCAGCAGTCCGAGCTCGACGGCGAAATCGAGCGGAACGCGTTCGCGATCGCGCTCGAACGCGCTCCCGACGACGCGACGAGGGCCGGACTCATAGCCGAAAAGCTCGGCCAGACAGAGGCGCGTCTCTCCGAACTCGAAGAGCGGAGGGCAGAACTCCAACAGCAGCGCGAGAACGAAACAATAAGCGAAGGCCGATACCGCGCACAGACGGCGAAACTGGCCACGGAGACCGAGACCGTCAAACAGCAGCTGAACCGGAGCAACGCGACCGCCGCGACACTCCCCGAGGAGACCTTGCGGGAGAACGACGTGAACACGACGGCGATCCGAACGCTGTCCGACCGCGCGAACGAGTTGAGCGGCGGCGAAGTCGCGGAGATCGCCCGAGGTATCGCCGGCGACCGCAGCGGCATGGTCGATCGCGGCCCGCCCGGAGAGCGGGGGCCCGGCGTCGATCGTGCGGCCGGTGAGAACCGGACCGACGACGGCGGTCCCGGTGCGGACCGCACAGCCAGCGAGAACCGAACCGCCCCCGATGAGCAACGGAACCGGGGCGGTGACGAGCAGCGTGACGGGGACGGAGAAGCGACGGACGAAGCGGAACGGGATGAGGCGGACGGATCGTCTACGGGCGAAGAATCCGACGATAGCGGCTCCCAAAACGGGACCGGAAGCGGGGCGGGCAGTAACGGCGGCGGTTCGACCGGAGGGGGCGACAACGCGGAGAATCGATAATCCATAGCTGTTCCGCGAAGGGACCCCCGGATGAGTCCAACTCTGGACCGGCTATCGATGGCGGGGCCTCACTCCTCGCCTGAACCGTTCTCGGGCAGCGAGAGGACGTTCTCCCGGCCGAGCCTGAATCCCTCCAACTCGTCGTTCTCGCGGAGTCTCTTCGTCACCTGACTGGTCTTTGCGTCGGTCCATCCGAGCCGTTCCGCGACCGACTTCTGTTTCATCCGTCCTCCCTCGGACTCGATGAGCCGGAGCACCTGCTCTTCGTTGCTCAACAGCTCCTCGTCCGGCTCGGACGCCACTTCCGTGTCGGTCGCCTGGGTTCGGCCTTCTTCGGCTTCGACATCGCCATCAGTCGCCGCCTCGTCACGGCGTTTGAGGAGAACGAACGCGATCCCGGCGATCCCGACGAGCGCTGCGCCCAGCGCGATCACAGCGGTCGAAAAAGCCGGGAATCCGCGGTCGGCTCCGTCGGCCGGAGCGGCGGTTCCCGGCGATGCGAGCTCGATTCGGGGGTTGCCGCTCCCGAAGTCGATCGGGCCGTTATACACCACGGCCCGATCGCGCGTCTCGGTCGGCTCCGGGGAGACGCTGTTCAACTCGTAGCTCTCGGACCACGAGATCAACAGCGCGGTCTCGTCGTCGAGAAACAGCGCGTCGATGGCGTCGCCGACGAGCAGTCGATCGCCTTCGACCGCCGCGAAGTTCGACCACCGGAAGCGGTAGGTGAGCACTCCGTACTCGCGGGGAAGGTCGCGCTTTTCGACGGACACGGTCATGTCCGTGATCGTCATCTCCCGACCGGTCGCATCCGTGGCGCCTTCCGCGGTGGCGTCCATTCGGTCCTGAAACCGTTCGGCGTACGGCTCGGGGTCGGCTTCGACGTCCGCTCGGAGATCATCGAAGGCCTCCTCGTCCTCGTCGGTCTCGAGTCGGGTCCGGTATTCGATCTCCCAGACTCCGTCGCCGTCGTCCTCGATCTCGATCGACATGAGGATGTCGTCGGGATCGATATCCTGCTGGGCGAAGGCCGATCCTGACGGGGCGGCCGCCACGGTCCCGAGCGAGACGAAGAGGAGACAACCGAAAAGCGCGGCGAGTAGAGCCCGGTTCACGTTCGTCGGAACGGGGCGGTTATATAAATGGATTGTTGCCGACGGACGCCATAGATCACGGCACCGAACCGTCTCGAATGTGCGGTCCGGCGCGCACCACGGGTGCGGAGGGCGGGATCGACGCGGTCGAGACGTGAAAGGAACGTGGCGGGGAGAAATCGACGTTCAATCCGAATTAAATCGGCTTAATTCGGGCTCTAAAGGCGTGTATTCGACCGAATCCGATATCACGGCTTACCCCGATTAAGTTGGTCTCCGAGCAAGGGACGGTTGCAATGAGAGCGAAACAGCTCCTGACGATCGCGGTCGTATCGACACTCCTGCTCGGCGGGCTCGCGGCGCTCGGTGCCGCCACCCCGGCCGATCAGGCGAGCGACAACGCCACGGACGCCTACGAGGAGAACGCCTCCGGGGACGTCGACGCCTCCGACCGAGCCGACGACGCGTCGGACCACGCTGCCGACAACACCTCCGATCGCGCCGATAACGCGGAGAGCGTCGGCCCGAGCGACGGCCTCCCCGAGCAGGCTCCCGACCACGTGAGCGAGATCCACGACCGGATCGACTCGTTTTTGAATGGATCGATCGATAATCTCGGCGAATCGGTCAGCGACCTTCTGAGCGACAGTGATTCCGTCGACGATGCAGATGAAGACGCTGCCGACAACGCCACGGACGCCTAAACGGTGACCGAACACGAAAGCGGGTCCGAGAGTACCGGTCGAACGAACAGAGACCGGTCGTACCCGTGACAGGTCTCCCCATCCGCGTGTTTCCTCCCTGTACCAACCGCCGTTGTTTTTCCACTCACCGACAGCAAAGATTCAGCAAAACCAGCAGACAGCGGCGTGTTGAGTAATCGTACCAAACCGCCTTTTGTACTGGTATCCCTACACCGTATATGAGCGCGACCGCAACCGCAACCGGAGCGACCTCGGATCTGACCGACAAACAGCGCCGGATCCTCGCGTACCTCCGAGAGAACGGCCGGACCAAGACCTACTTCAAGTCGCGGCTCATCGGCGAGGAGCTCGATCTCTCGGCGAAGGAGGTCGGCGCGAACATGAGCGCGATCCGCGATGGGGAGTTCGACATCGACGTCGAAAAGTGGGGCTACTCCTCGGGGACGACCTGGAAAGTCAGCGTCTAGGGACTATACCGGACGAACTCGTCGGCGTCGCTGGCGAAGGCGACGGCTTCGGCGCCGAACGAGTCCGCATACCGGACGACGAGCGTCAAAAGCGTCTCGGGGCGGCGGAGAGCGTACCCGTCCGTCCGGGAGAGTAGCCCAGCCGATTCGAGTTGCGCGGCGGATTTCGAGATCGTCGAGCGTGAGACGTCCGCCACTTCAGCGATCTCGCTCCCGGTCGCCTCGGGGTCGCGCAACAGCGCGATGAGCATCTTCCGGGGCGTCCCGCGGCGGAGATACCCCAGCGCACGCTGTTCGAAGTCGGAGAACCGATCGGCCGGAAAATACCGCTTGTACTCGCCGTCCTTGCGGTGTTCGATCACCCCGTCGCGTTCGAGACGGCGGAGGTGGTGCTGGGTCTCGCCGGTACCGAGCTGGAGGTCATCGCGGAGCTTCGAGAAGTGCGCGCCGGGGGTCGCAGCGAGATAGCCGACGATGGCGTCGCGGACGTCGCTCACGTCGTTCGTCGAGAGATGGACGAGCGGCGTCGCCGCTCCGAGCGCCGCGAAACGCTTGAGCGTCGACCGCTTGCTCTCGTCGACGTCCTCACTACCCTCCCGCTGTGTCATTGCCCGGTATAGGTCGCTGGTCGATAAAACAGCTTCGCACCCATCGTCAACGCGACCGCCGAGCGCTCAGTTCGTCTCGGTTTCGAGATCGTCCCCTTCGAGGTCGGTCTCGGGGATCTCCTCATCCATCTCGGCGATGACGTCGTCGGGGTCTTTGATCCCCGTGGGGTCGGCGCCGGTCTTGATCGCCTCGGCTTCGGCTTCCATCTCTTCGACGTCCATCTCGGCCTCTTGGTCGATCTGGCCGAGGATCTCCTCGATGTCGTCGAGTCCGAGCAACTCGCGGGTCTCGTCGTCGAAATCCATCCCCTCCAGGAGTTCGGCGTCGGTCGCGGCGTCGCCGCCGGTGAGGTGTTTGCCGTAGCGACTCAACAGGGTGGTCATCTCCTGCGGGAGGACGAACGTCGTCGACTCGCCCTTGCCGATCTCCTCTAAGGTCTCCATCCCGCGCTCGATGATCGCGCGTTCGCCCATCGACTCGGCGGATTTCGCCCGCAACACCGTCCCGATCGCGTCACCCTGCGCTTCGAGGATCTGGCTCTGTTTTTCACCCTGGGCGCGGATGATGTTGGACTGTTTGTCACCCTCGGCCTTCTCGATCGCCGAGCGGCGTTCACCCTGCGCTTCCAGAATCATCGCCCGCCGCTTTCGCTCGGCGGAGGTCTGCTGTTCCATCGCCTGCTGGACGTCCTTCGAGGGGTTG
>CAZWZX010000067.1:0-11845 GCA_964638655.1 uncultured Natronomonas sp. | reverse complement strand
TGGCACGCCGGGTCGGTCCCGCAGCCGGCAACGCTGTACGTCGACGCCGATGGGTCCCGCGATCTCGTCCAGTGGGACCCCGAGGTCGAACGGTACGAGAGCATGGCCGAGTCGGCGGAAAACGGGACGCTCGAGTATCACCGACTCGAGTCGTCCGACCTCCACCGCGGGTTCTATTTCCGCTCGGACGACGACGCACGACTCGGCTACAAGTTCGTGACTGACGGGGCGACGACGGACGAAGCGGGGTATTCCGAGACCGTCACACTCCGAGAGGGGTGGCATCTCGCCGCCTCGAACTACGACGTGACCGACCACGAAGGCCGCGAGCTCGAGAACGACCTGAACTGGACGGATCACGGGTTCGGTGCGGACGAGGACGCGTTCTTGGTTCTGGACGAAACGAGCGGGACGCTACACGACCGAACCGACGGAACGGACATCGATGGGTCAGCCGCCGTGATCGAGCACGACACGGCGTACTGGGTGCGCGTCACCGAGGGCGACGAGGCGCCGCTCACCAGGGATCTCGTCCTGTCGGCGTTCGACGAAGGGGAAGGGGTTCAAACGGGGTGATACTTGGATGGTTCAATCGAGCTTCCGGACTCTCATGCTTGCGTTCGTGGTGTTTTGGCTGCTCTGCGGTGGCGTCGGAATCGCGGCGGCCGAGCATGAACCCCCCGGTGAACCCGCCTCCTTCTACGGGGAGGCGACCGAGGACGACGGCTCGGAGATCCCGGCCGGGGTGACGATCGTCGCCGTCGTGGACGGTGAAACGAGAGACCGGATCGAGCTCGAAAGCGCCGGCTCCTACGGTGGTCCGAAGACGTTCGACGACAAGCTCCGCATCGACAGTTCGGCCGGCGACGAAGTCACGTTCCGGCTCGCCGGATCGAACGGATCGATCGGCGGAACCGCACCGCTCGAGTCCGGGCTATTCGAGAAGGACTTGACGTTCGAGGAGGGGGTACTCGAAGCGCTCCAGCCGGAGCCCGAGATAGATCTCGATCCCCCTGAGGCCGAAGCCGAAGAGACGATCACGTTCTCGGCAGCGGAGTCGACAGCCTATGCCGATACTGAAATCGTCGCCTTCGAGTGGTCGGTCGAGCGCGACGGCGAGACGATCGACACGTTCGACGGCGAGAGCGTCGATCGGAGTATCGATGAACCGGGAGATTACGACGTCCGCCTGAGCGTGACCGATGAGAACGACCGAACGGCCAAGACGACAGACGACATCGAAATCGACGGTACCGAACCCGAAGGCGGAACGACGACTGACGGTGGAGAGGAGAGTCCGTCCTCGACAGATGACGATTCGGGCGGAACGGGCGGCGGAGGTAGCTCGGGCGGCTCGAGCAGCTCCGGCAGCGGATCAAGCGGAACGGGCGGCGGAGGTAGCTCGGGCGGCTCGAGCAGCTCCGGCAGCGGATCAAGCGGAACGGGCGGCGGAGGTAGCTCGGGTGGGTCCGGATCCACCGGTGGCTCCGCGGGAAGCGGCGATTCCTCGGGGAGCGTCGACCCGACTCCGGAGCCGATCCTCTTGGAGACCCACGACATCGACGATCAGTTCCCCGAAACCCCCGGATCTAGCGTCGTTTTCGAGGAGACCGCGATCCGCGAGATCGTGTTCGAAGAGCGAGCGGTGGCCGGTGAAATATCGATCGAGGAGTTCGAAGAACCGACCGAGGGCACACCGCCGATACCCGAGAACGGACTGGCCGCCTCGGCGTCGGTCATCTCCGTACCCGAAGCGCACAGAGACGCGAACGCGACCGTTCGCGCGGTCGTCTCCGACGAGTGGCTGCTCGAACAGGGTCTGGAGGCGGAGGACCTGACGATGTATCGGCTCCCCAGCGATGGCGACAGCTGGGAGGCGCTCCCGACGGAGACGTTCGAGATCGACGACGGCTACATGGTCGAAGCCACGACGCCGGGGTTCTCACAGTTCGTCGTCGCGGGATCGGAGCCGCCCTCCCAGGAGAGCGGTGATCCCGATACGTCGGCCGAGGACTCCGACACGACGTCGGGAGGAACGTACGCAAGCGGCGGCGTTTCCGAACCGGAAGAGACGGGCTCCGTCGATCCCGACTCAGGTTCCGGCTCCGATTCCGACGACGCTTCGAATGCCGGCGGAACGACGCCGTTCGTTCCCGTCGCCGCCCTCTGTGCGCTTCTCGTCGTCGTTGCCGCGATCGGTCGGCTGTTCGTTCCACGTCGGCGAGACGAGTGGTGACCGCGAGCGTCGGCCCGATACGTCCGTCGACGGGAACGGTTTTACCGACCGCGACGGTAGACGCCATCATGCAGTTCGGGGTCGACGAGGCCGGGAAGGGGCCGGTGCTCGGATCGATGTTTGCGGCGGCCGTCAGAGCGCCCGAAGCGGCGTTACCCGACGCGATCGACGACTCGAAACGCCTCTCGGCGACCCGACGCGAGGAGCTCGAATCGGGGCTTCGATCCGACGACCGGATCGAGATCGCCGTCGCGGAGATCGACCCCCGTCGAATCGATTCGGGGAACATGAACGAACTCGCCGTCGAGGCCCACGCCGAGGCCGCCCTGCCGATCGCCCGTCGCGGCGATCGGGGGCTCTGTGATGCCGCTGACGTGGATGCCGAACGGTTCGCGGCCCGGGTCGAGGCGGCGATCGAAACCGACGTAACGATCGAGGCGACTCACGGGGCCGACGCCGAAAGCCCCCACGTCGGCGCTGCGAGCATCGTCGCGAAAACCGAACGGGAGCGACACGTCGCGACGCTCCGGGAACGGTACGGTGAGGTGGGGAGCGGCTATCCGAGCGATCCCGAGACTCGGTCCTTCCTCCGTCGTTACCTCTCCGAACACGGGACGTTCCCGGAACCGACACGTACCTCCTGGTCGACGTGTGACTCGATCCGCGCCGAGGCGGAACAGGCCGATCTCGACGATTTCTGACACCCCGAGGCGACGTTTTCCGACATCACCCGGCGTCGTGCGGTCGCTCCGGCGCTGCCGGTCGATCGCCGCTCCCGGAGAGGTTTTTACCTTTCGGCAGAGAGGGAGGATATGGACGGTATCGAGGCGTCGACAAACGTTCCGAGGCAGGGATTCGAGTTCGAACACCGCCCGGAGACCGACCGCGATTTCGAGGCCGCGCTCGAGCGGGCCAGATCGGGCGTTCGCCTCGAGGTCGCGGACGCGATCGAACTGCTGACGACGGGGACGGACGCCCTGGGAATCGACCGACAGCGAAAGGAGCGTGTCCTCGAGGCGGCCGATCGACGCAGAGCCGAGGTCGTCGGCGAGGAGGTCACCTTCGTCGCCAACCTCAACAACAACGTCACCACCGCCTGCAACGTCGGCTGTCTGTTCTGCAATTTCAAAGACGCCGCACAGCGGTTCGAAAAGTCGCACGACGGAGAGACGAGCGGGTTCAGTAAGACCCCGACACAGTCGAGAGCTATCGCCCGTGACGCCGTCGAACGCGGCGTCTACGAGATCTGTTCGGTCTCGGGGCTACATCCGGCGCTCGTCCTCGACGACGAACACCGCGAGATCCTCGAGGCGGCTGATGGCGAGCACAACTACAAACCGGCCTCGACCTACGATGTCGATCCGGGGACCTACGTCGAGCAGATCGAGGCGATGAGCGTCGACGGCGTCCACGTCCACTCGATGACGCCCGAAGAGGCCTATCACGCCCGTCGGGGGACGGAGTGGAGTTACGAGGAGGTCTTCGGACGGCTCAAGGACGCGGGGCTGGATTCGGTCCCCGGCACGGCGGCGGAGATCCTCGTCGAGGAGGTCAGAGAGGTCATCTGTCCCGGCAAGGTCGGGACCGACGAGTGGCTCGAGGCGATGGAAGCCGCCGCCGACGTCGGCCTCGGGCTGACGGCGACGATCATGTACGGACACGTCGAAAACGAGGCCCACCGGGCGCTCCACCTCGATCGCGTCCGGACGCTTCAGGACCGGACCGACGCTATAACCGAGTTCGTCCCGCTCTCGTTCGTTCATCACGACACGCCGCTGAAAGAGCGGGGTCTCGTCGAGACGGGCGCCTCGGTCCACGAGGACGAGTTGATTATCGCCGTCTCGCGGCTGTATCTCGACAACGTCGAGCACATCCAGTCCTCGTGGGTCAAATACGGCGACACGCAGGGGCTGAAGATGCTCACCTGCGGAGCCGACGACTTCATGGGAACCATCCTCTCCGAGGAGATCACCAAACGGGCCGGCGGCGATTACGGCGAGTTCCGGTCGTTTAGAGAGTACGTCGACATGATCGAATCGATCGGTCGCGTCCCGGTCGAGCGCTCGACCGATTACGAGAAACGGCGGGTTATCGACTCCGAGGCGGAACCGATCGGGCCGGCGCTCGGCCCGGAGGCCGACGGAACGCCGCTGTTGTAACTGCTCCGTCGGTCCTCGCCGTTTCGATGCTGATGTGAACAGCTTTACCCGTGTGTTGACCGAACGGATCGTATGGACACGCCACTTTCCCGTCGGACGCTTCTCGGCGTCGGCGGTACCGCCCTCGCGCTCTCCGTGGCCGGCTGTAGCGCGCTCGAGTCCGATCCCGACTCGGGGACCGACGAAACGAACGGGGACGAGACACAGCGGGCGATGTTCGTCGCCGATATCGACGACGGCGAGATACAGGCGGCCCAAGAGGAGGCCCAGGAGACCCAACAAGAGGCCCAACAGCAACTTCAGGAGGGCGAAATCGACGAAGAGGAGTACGAGGAGATAATTCAGGAGGCACAAGGATCCGTCCAGCAGGTTCAACGGGAACTGTTCTCCGCGGCGATCGGCGATCTCGAATCCCACGCCGAGAGTATCGGGGGGCTCACGATCGTCGAATCGACCCCCGAGTCGGGCGTGGCGCTCGGCGAAGGCGACGGTGACGCGATCGTGGAGGCGCTCGCGCTCGATTCGGTGCAGGCGGTTCTCGACGAATCGGAGTACGACACGTTCAGCGGAGCGTGACCGCTACAAGAGCGCTCTGTACCGTCGCCCGGCCTCGTCGTCGGCGTCGATAGCGGCCCGGATCCGCGGCGAGATCCACTCGGGCGTGAGATACCGATCGTAGACCGGCAGCCGCTCGGAGAGCGGAACGTCGGCGTTCTCGGCGATTCGTTCGAGTTCCCGCAGCGCCGGCCATTTGTATTCCGGATTGATGTGGTCGTCGGTGATCGGCGAGACGCCGCCGAGATCATCGATGCCACAGTCGAGTAGCTCCTCGACGGGCGCGAGGTTCGGCGGTGACTGGATGCTCACCCCCTCGGGGAGTGCGACCCTCGCCATCGCCGTCGTGTGTCGCATCGTTCCGATATCGGGCGATCCGCCCCGCCAGCGCTCGTTTTCGACGACCGGCTGGACGATGATCTCCTGGATGTGGTCGTACCGGTCGTGGAGTTCGGCGATCGCGAGCAGGGATTCGGCCCGATCCCGAGCCGTTTCGCCGATGCCGACCAAGATTCCGGTCGTGAAGGGGACGCCGAGTTCACCGGCGGTCGCGATCGTCGCGATCCGCTGGCCGGGTTCTTTCGCCCGCGGTCCGCCGTGAGCCTTCACGTCGGCGGTCGTCTCGAGCATGACGCCCATCGAGGCGTTCAGATCGGCGACGAGTTCCATCTGGTCGCGTGTCTGATCGCCGGGGTTCGAGTGCGGCAACAGCCCACAATCGAGGGCGATCTCACACGCTTCCCGGAGATACGAGTGGATCGAGTCGTGGCCGAGCGCGTCGAGTTCGTCGTACATTCCGGTGTATCTGTCGTCGGGGTCGTCGCCGAAGGTAAACAGTGCCTCGGTACAGCCCGCCTCGGCGCCCCGTTCGCAGATCCGTTCGATCTCTTCGGGCGACAGGAGTGAGGCCTCCCCCGGAACGTCGTAGTAGGTACAGTACGTACAGGTGTACCGGCAGGCGGTCGTTAGCGGAACGAAGACGTTTCTCGCGAAGGTCAACTCGGGGGCTGCGGAGACGTCGGCAGGCTCGACGGCGAGCAGTCGCTCGACGTCGGTCGGATCGACGGTCAACTCGACTCCGTGGGCCTCGGCGCCAAACACGGTTGATCGTCGGGAGGCGAGAGACCAAAAGGATCGCGGTCCGGCTACGGTTCGCTTCGGTCGCGTGCGACGGTCGCCCGGCCGCCGGTGGGTTCGATCGTCACGCTGACGGCGGCTTCGTCGAGCCACGCCGCCGCCGGTCCGTCCCCGTGGAGCGCGAGTTCGACGAGGTCCTCCGGTTCGTCGATATCGACCGCCAACCGCAACGAGTCCGTCTCCGTCACCGTGGCACCGATTTCGTCGGCGATCTCCCGGTGATCCCTGACGGATATCCCGTGATAATCGACGGAAAAGTCCGGATGGCGCACGACGAGCGCGTTCGTCCCCCCGCCGAGTCCGGGTGCGATGACGACGTCGCCTTCGGACTCGAAGAGTCGCGACAGCGCCGACGGCGTTGCGAGCGCCAGATCGGCCATGACTACGGCGATCGGCGGGTCGAGATGGGCGTTCACTGCCGGTGTCAACAGCCGGTCGTCGACGATGAGGGGCCACTCACAGCCGATTTCGGCGGTCGAGAGCACCGTCGGTGAGCCGCCCGCTTCGACGATGGTCTCACAGACGTCTTCGAGCATGACGCGGGCGAACTCCGAGCGCTCCCCGGGCGTCAAAACGCCGGCGAGTCGCGTTTTCGGTTCCGTCGTCGCAAACGGGACCAGGACGTCCATCACTTCAGCCGGCTCGGACCCTTCTTTCTCGATTTGTACACGCGGTAGCCGACGCCCGCCAGCAGCGCGACGACGACTACGGCGCCGCCGACCATGAGACCGGTTCTGACGAGCTGGCTCTGTTCGGCCTCGTCTTCGGCCCGCTCGGCCAGACCGATCGCGTTCTCGAAGTTCCCGTTCTCGTAGGCCGAGATCGCGCTGTTGAGCGACGACTCCGCGTCGTCGTCGCCGGACGCCTCGACTGCGGCCCGAGCGCTGTCGATCGCCTGTCTCGCTTCCTTGCTCTCCGCGGTGAAGTAATGCGTCCCGTGAGTCGCGATCTCCCGATCCGTTCCACCCTCACGCGTCTGGGTGAAGTTCGCCACGACGAACTGGTCCGGCGGATCGTAGCTCAGGTTGCGGAGTTCGGGCGTCGTCCCGGTCACGCGGACCTCGACGGTGGCCGTCCCCTCGTCGATATCGATCGCCTCCGTCGCTTCCGAGCCGTCCGTCTCCTCGCGTGAGATCTCGCTGCCGCCCTGGTCGTACTGCCGGACCGTCCACGTGGCGTTCTCGAGTTCCGTCTCCGCGGTGAGCGTCCAGGTGTTGAATTCGTCGAACAGATCGTCTATCTCGAACGTGGCTTCGAACTCCGTGCCGACCTCGGACTCCTCGGGCATCTCTTGGGCACTGCTCTGTACCGCCAGCGCCGCCCCCGCAAAGAGCGTCCCGAACAGCAGTACGGCGAGGGTTCCGGCGACGAGTTTGCTACTCTTCATCATCGCCGTATTCGATGAGTTCCTCTAAACCGTCTTTGCTTTGCGATTTGAGTTCCTCGCTTCGCTCTTCGGCCTCGATCGCCATCCGCTGCATCTCCTTGACTCGCGGGATGTCCGTGACTCCGGCCAATACGACGATCGCGGCGACCTTCTTTTCGTCCGGGAGCGGGTAATCCCCTGCCCGAACCTCCATACACTCCGTTTCGCTCTCGAGCCACTTTCGGGCCTTGTCGATCCCCTTTCGGTTGAGCGCCTCGGGCGGCCCCGAAACCAAAAGCAGCGCCCGCTCGGTGCTGTCGACCTCACACTGTAACGTCAGCTTGCCGAGCGTCGCCTTCCGGACGAGTGCGGTGATCCGGTTGGTGGCGTCGCCGCTGCTCGCGAACCCGTTTTGGTCGTTTCCGCCTCGAAGCCGGTCGAGCAGTCCGCTTTTTTTCTTATCTAGATCGATCGTCTCGGAAGCGTAGCCGATACTCGTGATCCCGTGCTCGCCGAGCGTGTTGATGATCTCCGAGGCGTCGACGACGCTTTCGGCGATGTTGTCGCCGAGCGCTTCGACCTCGCCCGCCGAAAACAGCGCCCCGAACCGGGTGATGATCTCGTCGTTGATCTCCTGATACCCCTCGCCGAGGCTTTCGCCGCCCGTCTTGAACCCGTCGTTGTCGAACGTGAGAAGGTTGTCGACGGTTTCGGCGAAGCCCTGAAACGAACGGGCCGCGTTCCGGTTGTAGATCCCGCCCTCGTCGCGGCTCGGGAGGATACCGAGGCCGTAGACGGGCTCGACGTATAGCCGCTGGAGATGTTCGGCCAATACCGGCGCGCCGCCGCTTCCGGTCCCGCCGCCGAGTCCGGCGATGATCAGGAACGCGTCGATCTCGCTGGATGCCATCTTGTCGATGGCGCTCTGTATCTCTTCGATATCTTCGCGTGCGCACTGCTCTCCGAGTTCGGGTTCGGTGCCGGCCCCGTGTCCTTTCACGATCGATTGGCCGATGAGGACCCGGTTCTCGTTGGGCACGTAGTCGAGTCCCATCAGATCCGCCTTCGCGGAGTTCACCGCGACGGCGTGGCCGACGATCCCGGTACCTCGAGTCGAATCGTACTCGAGAAACCGGTCGAGGATCTTGCCCCCGGCCTGCCCGAATCCGATCATTGCGAGTTTCATAATAGTCCTTATCAGGGGTAGCGTGCCACGGAAATGATAAGCTTTCGGCCGTTGTCAGACGCGGGAATGACACTGAGATACTTATACCTCGGAACCGCTCCGTCCGCTATCGAGATACGCCGAGACGGTCAGCAGTTCGTCCGCCGCGACGCCGAAGGCTTCGATGTCGTTCGACGCCGTCGTGTTGTCGAACCGCAGCGATCGGTACTGGTCGGATCCCATCCGCGGAATACCTGGGACGGCGTCCAGCACAGATCCCGGCACGAAATCGAGCGATCTGAGCCCGATCCCCGCCAGCCCCATCGGGATCGAAACGACGCCGACCGGACGGCCGTCGACCGCGTGGGCCAGCTCCGCGACCGCCGCAAGCGAGAGGACCTCGGGCCCGCCGATCTCGTAGGTTTCGCCGACGTGTTCGTCTTCTGACTCGACGGCGTCGGCGAGCATCGGAACGAGATCGCCGACCCAAATCGGCTGAAACCGGGTCTTTCCGCCCCCCGGAAGCGGCGTGATGTATGGGGGTGCGAGCTGTTTCGTGTAGGGGATGAACTCCCCTCCTTCACCGAAGACGACGGACGGGCGAAATATGACCCACTCGAGTTCGGATTCTCGAACGGTCTCCTCCGCCTGTCCTTTCGAGCGAATATAGGCCGTCTCCCCGTCCGGATCCGCTCCGAGCGCGCTCATCTGAACGATCCGTCCGACCCCGTGTGTCTCGGCGGCTCGGACGACGTTCTCGGTCCCGCCCCTGTGAACTCGATAATGCATCTCGTTGCCGCCACGCGGTCGGAACAGCGGCGACAGCGCAACGAGGTTGACGACGACGTCCATTCCCTCGAACGCGCTCTCGATCGAGTCGTATGCAGCCACGTCACCCATCGCCGTTTCGACGCCGTCCGGAAGCGCTCCCTCCTCGGGTGACCTCGACAGCGCAGTCACGTCGTGGCCTCGTTCGTTGAGTTCCCGACAGAGGTGTTTCCCGACGAATCCCGTCCCGCCGACGACCAGTACGTTCATACGTCGTTTGAGGGACGGCGCCCGTATAAACTGTGGGCGCCCCACGGTCGCGATTCGGTGGCGCTCATCGGACGATAACCCCTATATCCGGCCCCCGAGACGCCTCGGGTATGGACCACTACCGGAAGCTCGAGCGGATGTATCACGGCACGCCGTGCAACGAGGGGCTCGACGTGACGCTCTCGGTCACGGGCGAGGGCGAAGCCGAGATCCGTCTCGGCGTCGGCGAGGGCGATCACCACGCCGCGGGCGGCGTCCACGGGACGTACTACTTCAAAGCGCTCGATGACGCCACGTTCTTCGCCGCGAACTCGATCGTCGAGGACGTCTTCGTGCTGACGACTGACTTCCATCTCCAGCTTACACGCCCGGTCAGCGACGGCGAACTCCGCGCGACGGCGACCGTCGTCAACGACCACCCCAAACAGCTCATCGCCGACGGCGTGCTCTACGACGACGACGGGAACCAACTCGCCCGCGGAACCGGAACCTTCGCCCGGAGCGGCGTCGAACTCGACGCCGAGATGGGCTACAAGTAATCGAGGTTCGGCGCCGACTGCCACGCCGAAAGGTTGGACTTATCCGGACGCCCGGAGTTGTGATAGCCATGAGCGACATCGTCGTTACGTTACCCGACGGCTCCGAACTCGAGGTCGAGTCGGGGTCGACGGTCGAGGACGTGGCCTACGAGATCGGACCCGGACTCGGATCTGACACGATCGCCGGCATCGTCGACGGGGACCTCACCGATAAAACCGACCCCCTCGAGGAGGACTGCGAGCTCGTCATCGTCACCGATCAGTCCGAAGAGTATCTCCAAGTGCTGCGTCACTCGGCGGCACACGTCTTCGCACAGGCGCTCCAGCGACTCTATCCCGACGCGAAGCTGGCGATCGGACCGCCGACCGACGAGGGGTTCTATTACGACGTCACGGGCGTCGAACTCTCCGAGGACGATTTCGAGGAGCTCGAAGCCGAGATGGAAGCGATCATCGAGGCCGATTACGACATCGAACGGGTCGAACGGTCCAGGGAGGCGGCGATGGAGATCTACGCCGACAACGAGTACAAACGGGAGATCCTCGAGACCGAGGCGGCGGGTGTGGAGACTGTCTCCTTTTACGTTCAGGACGACTGGCAGGACCTCTGTCAGGGCCCACACGTCGACTCGACCGGCGAGATCGGCGCGGTGAAGCTCCTGAACATCGCGGCGGCGTACTGGCGCGGCGACGAGGACAACGACACGCTCACGCGGGTGTACGGGACGGCCTTCGAAAGCGAGAGCGATCTCGAGGCGTTCCTACAGCGCCGCGAACAGGCCAAAGAGCGGGACCATCGGAAGCTCGGCAACGAGCTCGATCTGTTCTCGATCCCCGAAGTGACCGGTCCCGGGCTCCCGCTGTATCATCCCAACGGAAAGACGGTGCTCAGGGAACTCGAGGCGTTCGTCGACGGGCTGAACGGCGATCAAGAGTACGAGTTCGTCGAGACGCCACACCTTTTCCGGACGGAGCTGTGGAAGCAGTCGGGTCACTACGACAACTACGTCGACGACATGTTCCTCCTGGACGTCAACGAGGAGGAGTACGGCCTCAAGCCGATGAACTGCCCCGGTCACGCGACGATCTTCAATCAGGGCAACTGGTCGTACCGCGATCTACCCGTCCGATATGCCGAGAACGGGAAGGTCTACCGGAAGGAACAGCGCGGCGAGCTCTCGGGGCTCTCCCGGGTCTGGGCGTTCACGATCGACGACGGCCACCTGTTCATCAAACCGGAATCGATCGAACGGGAGGTCGACACGATCATGACACAGATCAACGAGGTGCTCGATACCTTCGATCTCGACTATGAGGTCGCGCTTGCGACTCGTCCGGAGAAGTCAGTCGGCTCCGACGAGATCTGGGAGCAGGCCGAATCCCAGCTCCGGGACGTGTTGGAGTCCAGCGGGATGGACTACGATATCGAATCCGGCGACGGCGCCTTCTACGGTCCGAAGATCGACTTCGCCTTCGAGGACGCCCTGGGACGCAACTGGGACGGTCCGACGGTTCAGCTCGATTTCAACATGCCCGACCGGTTCGATCTCACCTATACGGGCGAGGACAACGAGGAGCACCGCCCGGTGATGATCCACCGGGCGCTGTACGGCAGCTACGAGCGCTTCTTCATGGTGCTCATCGAGCACT
>CAZWZX010000066.1:0-11968 GCA_964638655.1 uncultured Natronomonas sp. | reverse complement strand
GAACGATATCGACGCCGTGCAACTGCTCTGTGACGAGTTCAATCGACTTGCGCTCATCCACGCCTCGCTGGCCGAGACCCGCCTCGTCACGACGCCCATCCTCCTCACCGCGCTGGTTCGCAACGACGCGATCTCGCCCGACGCTGCCGACGAGTTTCTGACCGAGATGAGTGACGCTCGCAGTTGGTCGTCGAACTCCTACGTCGAGCGGGCGCAGTCCACGCTTCGACAGCAACGCGAGAACGAGCAACTCGATCCGAAGTGATCGACTCGTTAGACCCGCGCTGGCCGATCGGAACGACTCTCGGTAGAGCAAGGACACCTCATTTAAATATGCCACCGATGCACGCCCTTTGCGTACTGAATTCTGTCGTATTGGACGTGTCGCTGGACACTATTTCAGAGAATCCGTCATGGATTTTAGCTACCTGAACAAGGTCGAACAGCGAGAGAGCCGGTAGCTCAATCGAGGCCGAGGCTCAGCTGTAACGCCTCGTCAACCTCGCCCATCGTGGGTCCGTCGAGTGAACCGGCGACCGAGTGAATCCGTTTCGAGACCGAAACGGTTCGAATCTGGTCCAGCCGGATTGACGAATCCTTTTCGAGCGGTGACCCATCCGCCTCAACGAACACCTCGAACGGATACTCGTGGTAGGTCCCCGTGACGGGTGCAACGATGGTCGTACTGGAATTCCGGTTTCCGATATCGTTTTGAACCACTACGGCCGGCCGTATCTTTTTCATCTCGTGTCCTTCGGCGGGGTCAAGCCGAACGATAACCACATCGCCCCGTCGTACGTCCCCCCCGTCACTCATCGAGGCGGTCCCACGCTTCGTTAGACGTTTCTCTCCACTCCTGGGCGAGCGCCTCCGCACTCTCGGAAGCCTCCCGATAGGCAGCTGCCAGCTCGTCGTCGTCCGGGCGGTCGGACTCCACTTCAACGACGGCGACGGTTACACGCTTGTTCGCGTACTCGGTGCCGAGGTAGACCCGGCCTCGGTCGTCCGTCTCGTTCGTTTTGAGGTCCGTTGCGTCGACCTTCATACAGGAACGGTACGAACCCACCGCCAATATGTGTTACCCACTATTACCCACGAATTTCCCGTAGAGGAGACAGGGCGTATTATGGATTCCAGCTACCTGAACAAGGTAGAGCAACGGAAGAGTAGATAGGGCCGAGAAAGGCATTTAAGGGGCTTGTACATCCGCATTAGTGAAATGAGAGTCGGGTCTCGACGCCACCATGCGAAATTTCAGACTCGATAAGCAGCCGGAAGATTCGACGCAACACCGTCGAACCGCGGCCACGACAACCACCAGGGGTACCACGCTTCGGTCGGCTGGGACTCTATCCTCCGTCCGGAGTCATTCCTCGTCGGTCGGTTCGAGCGGGACTCGTTCTACCTCGATATCTTCGTAGTCCTTCTCAGAGGAGAGTACGTCCATTCCTCGCGTTTCCGCAGTCACTGCGTGGATGGCGTCGAACGGCGTCATTCCCTCGTCGTAGTGGTTGACAGCTTTCAGAACTACCTGTTTTTCTTCCTCGTTTCGCACCGGGACGAGTTCGAGCAGGTTCGCTACCAGCGGAACGTAGTCGAACTCGTATCGTTCTCGGGCGAGGAGGAGTTCGAGGTACGAGAACGGAGACGTTTCGACGTCGTGCTCGTCGAGGGCGCCCTCAGCGGAGTTCTGCAACCAATCAGTGTCTTTGGCGAGTGCGAGAAGAAGTCCGTCTCGACGTACACCGTCATCTGCCGCCACCGGTTTCCTCAGCCTCGGCTTTCGCTTCCGCCTCAATGCCCTCTCGGATGTCCTCGACGGATGCATCGTGAAGCTCGCCTGCCGCCTCGCGGACAGCGGCGAGTGGGTCGTCTGCGACCGGGACCAGCTCGATTCTGTCCTCGTACATGACGATGTGATACTTCTGGTCGTACTTCTCCCGCACTTCCTTCGGGATGTATAGCCGCCCCTGTGCATCTGTCTCCGTTGACACGGATACGGCTACGTTACCACGATAAAAGAAACTTACAAAGTGTAGATGATGACATCAAACAAACCGTTTCAATAGTGTGTATGGCGGATTTCATCCATTGAACAAGGTCGAGCAGCGAGAAAGCCGCTAAGCGGTGGGGTTAGTTCACGCTTTTCGAAAGTTCCGCGCCTGCCTTGAACTTCACCGTATTCTCGGTATCTCCATCGTCCAGGAGGTGTAAACACGACCCAGTAAACGGTGTGCAGACACAGTAGATATCGTTACCACCGGAGGAGACAGCCTGCTCGAGCCGTTCAGCAAACTCATCATCCGGAAGTACCTCTGCTCGCTCTGCATTACGGAGTGACCCATCAAACAGTTGCGACCCATTCGGAGAGATATCATCGGGCAACAGCCGTCGAACCACGTCCCCTGTAAGTTCTCGCCCCGCAGATACTGGGATATCAACGACGCTCACTTTCCCGGCTCCACCTCCCGCGCTCCGAGTCGATGTGACCACCGTTATGGAGTTCGAGTACAGACACGACTCATCGATGACCCACCCGCACGAGTAGATGTATTGGTCGTTGTTCTTGTGACGTTGGAGATGTAGCAGGGCCGGGAACGGACACGGGCATCCAGCGGGTTGGACGAGTGCCTGACAAACGATAGTCGACGTGGAAGACGAAGGACCGTCTTCACGCCCCCACTCGTCTAAGTTATCAACCGTGGTTGGCTGTCCATCAGACGTTACTCCAATCTTCGAGTTCTCGTCGGTTGCGACAGGCGGTGAATTGATAATACCAATCCCCCCGTTAGTCTGGATCGGTTCGAGACTCCCATAGGTGTGTATTGGTTCGGATATCGCTGTGGACGAGTTACCCCAACAGTACACCTGCCCCTCCGTCGACAGACTGCTCCCGGAGGTGGTCTGCCCACAGGACTCATCGTCATCGTCGTCCTCAGAGGCGGCGAGTTTCTGGTAGTCGTTTTTCCCCCACGAGTATACGTGGCCCTCCGAATCCCCTCGACCAGTAACAAACTGGATGACTCGGTCCGGCGTAATCAGTCCCTCCAGTGTCGGCCCACCACGTGGCACCCGCGCATCGGGAAGAGTGATAACCGATTGTTCGCGGATTACGGGGTCGTCTTCGAGGTACTCGTACATCCCACGTATCTCGTCATCGCTCGCACCGGTCAGCGACTGTAATCGCTCAATCGAACGGCGGGTGTGTTCATCCGAATCGTCGTTCTCGTCCTCTATCGGTCGCCCACCATCCCCGTTCGAGTCATCATCGTCGTTCTCCGGCAGTCGCCCGCCGATACTGCTTCGTCGTTTGTTCGAGCGGACCGAATTGTAATCTTGGGCTTTCGACGTGAACGTCGTGTTCGTCATCCATGCTTCGAGCTCGATTTCTCCAGAGAGGAACTGTTCTTCGACACGTACGGTTGGTGTAAGTCGAACGGTATCACGAGGTGTGGCGGACAGTAGGCGGTCGTCGCGAATGCCGCCAAACATCGCCGCGGGGGACGCACCCGTATTTGTCGCATTACCGGCAACACGACTGAGACAACCGCTTAGACTCCCGATTGCAGCGAGACCGCTGGCCGTGAGGACTTGGCGACGATTGATGACACCATGTGACACACGCTGTTCACCACCGTTCGGTCTGTGTGAGCTCATAATCAGGTATCAAAAGCGAGGAGAAATGATAAGCTTTCTTATACAAATGGTTTGAGTGCATCCGACTAGCCCACTACGTTCTTGATCGCTAGATTCGAATCCTGCCGTCTGAATTGCTATACAGAGCGCAATAGCGGCAACACACGCAGTCTCTATAACAGCCGTTGGCTACCTGAACAAGGTTGAGCAACGAGAGAGTCGGTAGGGTAGAGAGCGCGCGTTCAGAACTTTGGATGGTGAACCTTATGAGACTGAATCAAGTAACCGGCGCGGTGAATCGTCTCGGAGTCGAGTGGATCGAAGATCGAAGTTTCTCGTCATCACGGAGCCCTTCGAGTTCCGCACGACCTCGGGTGCTCGCCCTGTCCGCTTATAAAAAACATCGATCCACACGGTCGAGGCCTCAACGACACGAGTTCAAAAACGGATCCGGGCGCGCGAACGAGGTGGGAAGATGGGGGAATGTGGGGGGAAAGCGCGCGCCCACCGGGAGATAGCGTCGGAATCACATAAATCTGCGTCAGACGTAGGCAACACGTCCGCGCCTCGCATCCGTCACGATACGTGATCGTACGCGAACGGTGCCCGTTTTTCCTCACGTCGGTTATGGGAAGACAGTCCGAACCGTCGATCGCCGACGGAACAGGTTTTTTTCCGATCGCGGAGACGTTCGAGGTATGTCGTGGGATGAGCTGTTCGAACGGGCGAACGCACGCGAAACGACGATCGAAGAGATACGGGAAACGCTCGAGGTGAGGCGAAATGGGCGCCGGTAACACGAACCCCGATTACGCCCGTCTGGTCGCCGACGCGGACGTCCTCGCCGCGGATCTGCTCGTCGGTGGGGCGTCGCGATCCGTGCTCGATATCGTCCGTGCCCATTCGTGGCTCGAACTCCTCGCGACCGAACCGTTACTTGCGGACGCAGCGGCGGTTATCGGGACGCTTGTCGACACGGGACTGGCAGCCGAGTGGCGCGAGGTGATCGACGAGCTGGTGACGACCGTCGAACAGCCTCCCGCCGACCACCCCGCGCTCGCGGCCGCCTACCGGGGCGAGGCGATGCACGTGCTCTCGCTCGACGACCGACTCGGGAGCGCCGAGGCCGGAGCGAACCTCCGTGCCGCGATGGACGTGAGCGTCCGGACGCCCGACGCGTTCCTCGCGGTCTTCGATCCCGAAACCGCGTACGAAGCGACGTTCGAAACGTCCTATCCGGGGCCGGACAGGGACCCTCGCGCGTGAGATCACCGACGGCCGTCCGCTCTCATCGCCACTACCGGTCGACGAACCACTCGGCGAACTTCGCGAGCGCCCGCCCCCGGTGGGAGACGGCGTTCTTTTCGTCGGCGCTCATCTCCGCGAACGTCGTTCCCCGGTGTTCGAAGATCGGATCATATCCGAACCCGCCCTCGCCGCGGGGCTCGACGATTCGACCCGGAACGGATCCGACGAAGAGCTTCACCGGCACCGAGCCGTTGGCGACGGTGTCGTCGGCGACCGCGGCGGCTCGATCGTCCGCCGAGAGGTCCCGACCGCGACGGTCGTCGCTATCGATCGGTTCCGGCGACGCCTCAAACGGCTCCCCGTCGCAGTAGGCGATCACGCACCTGAATTTCGCTCGCGTAGCCCCTTCCCGTTCGGCGAGGGTGCCGACTCGCTCGACCCCGAGCGTGTCCTCGACGTAGGCCGAGTACGGTCCCGGAAAGCCGTCGAAGCCATCTATATAGAGTCCCGCGTCGTCGACGATGACCGGCTCACCGGCGTGTTCGTGGGCCGCTCTGGCACCGTGGGCTGCGACGCGTTCGATGGCGTCGGCCTGGATCTCGGGATAGTCGTACTCCAGCGCAGCCACATCGTCGCCGAGGTACGCCTCTGCCTCGCGAACTTTGCCGTCGTTCGTCGTCACGTAACGGAGCATACCGGGTGTTCCATCCCCGGCTGAAAAGGGTCTCCGGTCCGGGTCGACGAGAACGATCAGCGATCGACCCAACCCGTTCGACGTCGAGCCAGGGGGTACACGACGATCCCCGCGACGAACGCGACCCCGAGGTTGATTACGACGCCGAGCGCGCCGATACCGAGAACGAGCGGATACGCTTCCGTCCCCCGGATACTCGTCGCACCCAGCTGTAACCCGATCAAGACGAGAATCACGCCGAGTACCGAGAGCGGATACGCGCTCACGAGTCCGACGGCCAACAGCGCGACGGCGATGTATCCGACACCCAAGACGACGTTCGCGCCGGCCGTGCGCGCGCCGAAGGCGTATTTCCCGGCGATGCCACCGCTGCCGTGACACATCGGCAGGGCACCGAGCGGGATCGAGACGAGGTTCATCGCGCCCATACTCGTCGAGAGCTCGTCCGGCGAGACGTCCCGATCGAAGTAGTCCGATAAGAGAACGGACGCCGCCAGCGCCGCGTTCCCGATCGTCATCGCCAGTTGGGCGAGCGTCGCCTCGATCGTCGGTAGCGTCAGGCTGGCCTGGGAGACGAGAAAGAGCCCATCACTCGACGGGATCGTCGGAGACGGAACGCCCGTCCGTGTCCCGGCTATGAGCCCGCCGAGAACGAGGACGACGATCGCAGTCACGTTCCAGTAGCCGAGGGCGACGAGGAGGACGGCGACCCCCACCGATAGGCCGGCCAGCCGGGGATCGGACACGCCGATCCGGAGGCCCGTCTCCACTAACACCAACGCGACACCGAACTGCACCCCGCGAACGACCGGGTTGCCGATGTACTTTCCGAGGACGGCGAGCGTTCCCGTCGCGCCCAAGACGAGCAGGACGACCGCGAGGATCATCCCGGCCAGGAGGAACTCGCCGACCGTGATCGTCCCGGCGAGGATGAGTGCGGCGAGCGCCTTCATGGGTTCGACGGAGATCGGCGCTCCGTGGTACATCCCCCAGACGATCTGAAAGACGCCGAACCAGACGAGCATCAAAGCCAAAGAGAGATCGCTCAACACGGCGATCGCGACGACGAACGGGAGTACCGTAACCGAATCCCCTATCGCGCCCGTGAACTCGTTCCGCGAGAAGTCAAGCGCTGTATCACCGCCAAGTGGGGCGATATTGCCCATCGAACGGTCATTTTACACCGATACATAAGTAGTTGTTTAGAAACCGAATACAGTTACACCGCCGTCTCGAAAGACTGGTTTTCGTTTCCCGGGACGGGCGTCCGAAAAACGGGTTTTTTCGATTCCGGTGGCGTCAGCGGCTGGCTCCGCTCAATCGACCGAAGACGCCACCCAGAACGACGTCGATAACGCCCGCTCCGACGGCGATGGCAGCGAGCACGAGTGGCGGGACGCCGAGCCCCAACCCGAACGCTTCGAACAGCCCGATCGCGCCGACGGCACCGCAGCCCAGCCCGATCCCGGTTCCCGAACCGGTCTGCCATCGGCTCGACACCCAGACGGCGATCCCGACGACGAGCGCCCCAGCGGCGGCGAAGGCGTACGGGAGGAGAAACGAAAGCGCGCCGAGCGTGAGTCCGCCGCCGATCGAGCCGATCCCCGCGCCGCCGAGTCTGCTCGGGCCGTCCGGGGCTTCGCTGGCCATAGGTGGCGTTGTCCCACGGGACGTATGAAACGATAGGATCTGTTCGGCTTTCGCCGAACGGCTGGAGGGATCGACGATCGGATGGTGACACACGCTTCCGAACGTACGCCTATAGAGAATATATAGATATATGTGGGGAAATATATTGATACAGCGCAATATACGGACCTCATAGCAGCCTACTTATTCAAAACCGGGATACGCTCAGGTGATGGCAAACGACCCGTCCCGGCTCGCAACCCGACGAAACGTCCTCACAACAGCTGGCGCGGCCGCGGCCTTCGGGCTCGCCGGCTGTTCCGGCAACGGAAACGGTGGCAACGGCGACAACAGCGGCGGCGGTAACGGCAATGGTGGTGGCGGCCTGAGCGGAACCATCGACGCCTCGGGTTCGAACACCGTCGCGCCGATCACGTCGTGGGCGGGCGAGAACTTCCAAAACGAGTACCCCGACGTCCTCGTCGACGTCGATCCGCAGGGAACCGGCGCGGGCTTTCAGGAGTTCTGTCGGGCAAACTCCGACGTCCAGAGCGCGAGCCGATTCATAACCGACGAGGAGATCGACCTCTGTGACGACAACGACGTCGACTACGACTTCCTCACGGTCGGCCTCGACGGCCTCGCCGTGGTCAAAAACTCCGAGAACGACTGGGTCGACAACATCACGCTGGAGGAGCTCGATCGGATTTGGACGTTCGAGTCCGACGTCGAGACCTGGAGCGACGTCCGTCCCGAGTGGCCCGACCGCGAGATCGCGCTCCACGGCCGCGACTCCGCGTCGGGGACCTTCGATTACTTCACCCGGGAGATCACCGGTGGCGGCGAGGAGATCGGCCTGGTCAGGGACGACTACTCCGCGACCAGCCAGACCAACGAGATCATGGGCGCGGTCGCCGGGAACGTCGACGGGTTCGGGTTCGGCGGCGTCGGCTACCTGCGGGCGATCGAGGACGACGAGCCCATCGAGGCCGTCCCCGTCGAGAGCGACGTCGACGGCGACTTCTATCTCCCACAGGAAGAGAACATCGAGAGCGGGCTGTACTCCCCGCTGGCCCGACCGCTGTTCGTCTACTTCAATATGGCTCGACTCAGAGAAGAGACGGATCTCCTCGGCTCCTTCGGTCGGTTCTACGTCAACGATCAACAGCAGTTCGCACGCGATGAGGGTTTCTACGCGACGCCCGACGAGACCGTCGATGAGAACCACGAAAAGCTCGACGAGATGCTGAACGAGATCGGCTCCTCGCCCGAAGAGCTCACCGTCCAGCGAGCCTAACCGATGAGTACGGAAACGAATCCCCCCGATATCACTGCCGGTGGCGGTGACGGGGACGGTATCGCCGCTGACAAGAAGCGAAACCGCCGGGCGCGCCGACTGCTGTTCGGCTGTGCGGCCGTTACGGTCCTCACGACGCTCGCGATCTTTTTCGTGTTGATCGACAACGCCGCGAGCTACTTCTTCGGCGCGAAGTTCACCGAGATGGCGCTCGGAGCGGGCTTCGAGCGGACGGTCACGTTCACGGAGTTCTTCACCGGAACGCGGTGGGCGCCGGACCACGCCAGGCCCGCCCACGGCGCGTTGCCGGTGATCTTCGGGACCCTCTCGATCACCGTCGGCGCGGCGTTCGTCTCCGTTCCGATCGGGACGGCGACGGCGCTGTACATCTCGGAGTACTCCTCGAAGAACGTTCGGCGCAAACTCAAACCGACCCTCGAGGTACTCGCCGGGATCCCGACGATCGTCTACGGCTACTTCGCGATCGCGTTTATCAACCCGGTGGTTCTCGGACCGATCGCGGACGCCCTCTTCGACGTCAACATCGGGCGCTACAGCATGCTCTCGGGGATGCTCGTCGTCGGCTTCATGACCATCCCCATGGTCTCCTCGATCAGCGAGGACGCGATGCAGGCCGTCCCGGATGAACTCCGAAACGGGGCCTACGCTCTCGGAGCGACGAAGTACGACGTCTCGTTGAACGTCGTAATCCCGGCGGCGATTTCGGGCATCTTCGCCTCGTACATTCTCGCGGTTTCGCGCGCGATCGGCGAGACGATGGCCGTCTCGCTCGCGGCGGGCTTTAACGCCAATATCACCGCGAACCCCTTCGACGAGATCATGACGATGACCGCGTACATGGTGTCGATGGCCCGCGGCACCTCGGCGGTGGGAACCGTCGAGTATCAGTCGCTGTTCGCCATCGGGTTTTTGCTTTTCATCATGACACTCGTCATGAACCTGTTGAACGACTGGTTCAAACGGCGGTTCCAGGAGGAGTACCAATGAGTACCGAAACGCCGGAGCCGACGGAGTCGGGCGAGGACCTCTTCGCCGATATCGATCTCGGCCGGGAGCACCTCAAGAACCGGCTGTTCTTCGGGTTGATCTTCGCGGCGGCGATGTTCGGCGTCGTCGTGCTCGGGCTGTTGTTGCTCGACGTCCTCACCGACTTCTACGTCGGAATCGCGGAGTTCGAGATCAGCCTCGTCGAGTTCTTCAGGAACGACGGCTCCCGGCGCCCCGAACTGGCGGGCTTTCGCGGCGCGATCATCGGCTCGGTTATGCTGATGATCCTGACGGCCGTACTGGCGTTTTTCATCGGGGTCGGATCCGCGATCTACCTGGTCGAGTACGCGCCCGACAACCGGGTCACCCGGCTCATCCAGGCGAACCTCTCGAATCTCGCCGGTGTCCCGTCTATCGTCTACGGCCTGTTGGCGCTTGCGGCGTTCGTCAACGGGATCGGTTTGGGGCCGATCTTGCTCGTCGGCGCCTTGGCGCTCGGGTTGCTCGTTATGCCGATCATCATCGTCTCAGCACAGGAGGCGCTGCAGGCGGTCCCCGACGGGGTCAGGCGCGGCTCGTACGCGACCGGCGCGACGAAGTGGCAGACGATCCGTCGGGTCGTGCTTCCGGCGGCGATGCCCGGTATCCTCACCGGAACGATCCTGGCGCTCGCACGGGCGATCGGCGAAACAGCCCCCCTGTTGATGGTCGGGGCGCTTTTCGTCAACCGGACGCCGAGCGGGCCGTTCGGTCGCTTCGGCGCCATGCCGACGCAGATCTACGGCTGGGCCGCCGAACCGAGCCGACACTTCATCCATCTCGCAGCGGTCGGGATCGTCGTGTTGCTCGCCTTCCTTTTGAGCATGAACGCGATCGCGATCTGCCTGCGAAACAAATACGAGACGGAGATCTAACCATGTCAACCCAGAAAAGCGACGACTCGCTGATCACGACCGACGTACAGGCGACCGACAACGGCCGCGAAAGCCGACCCGACGAAACTATCGTCGAGACGCGGAACCTCGACGTCCACTACGGTGACGAACGGGCGCTCGACGGCGTCTCAATTGAGATCCCCGAAAACAAGGTGACGGCGCTCATCGGTCCCTCGGGCTGCGGAAAGTCGACGTTCCTGCGGTGTATCAACCGCATGAACGATCAGATCGACGTCTGTCGGGTCGAGGGCGATGTCGTGTTCAAGGGCAAGAACGTCTACGACGACGACGTCGACCCCGTCGCTCTGCGGCGGAAGATCGGTCAGGTGTTCCAGAAGCCGAACCCCTTCCCGAAATCGATCCGTGACAACGTCACGTACGGTCTCGAAGTACAGGGGAAATCCGCGACCGACGAGGACGTCGAACGCGCGTTGGAGGGGGCAGCACTCTGGGACGAGGTGAAAGACCAACTGGACTCCTCCGGCCTCGATCTCTCCGGTGGGCAACAACAGCGGCTCTGTATCGCCCGAGCCATCGCGCCCGATCCGGAAGTCATCCTCATGGACGAACCGACTTCGGCGCTCGATCCGGTCGCGGCCTCGAAGATCGAGGATCTCATCGACGAGTTGGTCGAGGACTACACCGTCGTCATCGTCACCCACAACATGCAACAGGCCGCCCGGATCTCCGATAAGACCGCCGTCTTCCTCACCGGCGGCGAACTCGTCGAGTTCGACGACACCGCGACGGTCTTCGAAAACCCCGACGACGACCGCGTCGAGGATTACATCACCGGCAAGTTCGGATAACCATGGCCAGAGTCGACTACCAACAGCAACTGATCGACCTCCGCGAGGACGTCGTCGAAATGAGCGATCTCGTCCTCGAGCGGTACGAGACCGCACTCAGGGCCCTCGAGTCGAAGGACGTATCACTCGCTAAGACGGTTATCGACGGCGACGAGGAAGTAAACGAGCTGTATCTCGATCTCGAAGGCGGGTGCATCGACCTGTTCGCGCTCCAACAGCCGGTCGCCGGCGATCTCCGGTTCATCGCGTCGTCGTTCAAGATCATCACCGACCTCGAACGGATCGGCGACCTCGCGGCGAACCTCGCCGAGTACGCGATCGCCGCCGAGCGGGATCGGTACCCGGAGGTCGACGTGATGTACATCGGGGATGAGGCCGGATCGATGGTCTCGGAGGCGATGGCGGCCTACGGCGACGGTGACGCCGACGCCGCCCGCGAGATCGCGAGCCGTGACGACCGGATCGACCGACTCTGTCTGGAGGCGAGCGACGCCGTCGTGGAGGATCTGATCCGGACGGAGTACGGCGACGAGGCAACGGAGGTTATGGACGACGTCTCTCGACTGTTGTTGACGATAAGGGATCTCGAACGCGTCGGCGACCACGCCGTCAACATCTGTGCCAGGACGGTCTACATGGTCGATCACGACACGGAGTTGATCTACTGAGATGGTCCGAACAGTCGGTGACGGGGGCGGTCCGATCGAACGGA
>CAZWZX010000065.1:0-12064 GCA_964638655.1 uncultured Natronomonas sp. | reverse complement strand
ACGGGACAGCGTCCTAAGCGCTGCGCCTTTGGCCTGGCTCGGCAACCCGCGCGCACTCGGACGTACCGGAGTGACCCAAAAATAGCTGTCGTTACTGGCCGATCCGCTCGCGGACGCTGGCAACGAGTCCCTCGAAATCGTTCAGCGGTTCGATCGCAGAGATCGCGTCGCCGACGGCGATCTCGCCGGGCGATTCGACACGGGCACAGATCCCGCCCCGACCGTCGCCCAGCGCCCGCATCAACCCCTCTTCGTCGTTCAGCTGCTCGATATACCGACACGGCGGCCGCGGACGGGTCCCCTCGAAGACGGCGTCGCCGAGGCGGAACCGACACCCCAGCAGATCGTGGACGTCCCCGCCGCGGATCACGATGTTCCGGCGGTGCTGTCCGCCCCCGAGATCGATCCCCGCCTGCTGTTCGATCGTCTCGATCGCTTCGGCCTGAACCAGCGTGACTTCACAGACGTCGAACGGGGAGTAATGGCCCTGCCCGGTACAGTATCGGTCCCCCGCCAGTCCGCCCGAAACGGCGTCGATCGACTCCCGTCGACGCATCGGTTCGCCGCCGGCCTCAGTCAGGTAAATCGCCTCGAGACGCATACCGACGCTACGGTTTCGCGCGTTTAAACGACATCGACACGGATTCGGCGACACCAAGACATATCAATCAGGGCGGAAGAGACACCAGTATGCGACCGATTCACGCCTCCCAGCGAGTTGCGGTTCTCGCCGATTCACAGAACCTCTATCACACCGCCCACAGCCTCTATTCGCGAAACATCGACTACACCGAACTGCTTTCGGCCGCCGTCGATGACCGCCATCTCGTCCGTGCGATCGCGTACGTGATCCGGGCGGACTCACCGGCCGAGGAGGATTTCTTCGAGGCGCTTCACGACATCGGCTTCGAGACGAAGATCAAGGACATAAAGACCTTCGCCGACGGATCCCAGAAAGCCAACTGGGACCTCGGGATGTGTCTGGACGCGGTCACGCTGGCACCGAAGGTCGACACGGTCGTACTCTGTAGTGGCGACGGTGATTTCGCCCGACTATGCACGCATCTCCGTCACGAGGGCGTCCGCACCGAAGTGGTCGGATTCGGTTCCTCGATGGCCGAGGAGCTCGTCGAGGTCGCTGACTCGGTGATCGATCTCAGCGAGGACGACGATCGGTTCCTCCTGTAGTCGTTCACCGATCCGACGGCTCGTCGCCTGCTCGAAATCCGTGGATACCTGGTTCGGATGGCCGTTACTGTCCGATCTCGACCGATCCGAGCGCCGTCTCGAGCGCGTCCGACAGTTCCTCGAACCGATCCATCGACATCGAGTCGGTCGTTACCCAGACGCCATGACCGCCCTCGATGACCCGTGTCAGATAGCCGTCCTCGAACATCCGGATCGTCGCGCGGTACTCGCCGAGCTGTGAGTTCCTGTAGAGACCGTCGGCTCTGAATCCGTTTCGTTCGACCTCGGCGAACCCGACGAGATCGGCCGTCCGATCGAGGTCGGACCGAAGATAGATCTGTTCGACTTCGTCCTCGGTGAAATAAGTGATACTCCGAAGTTCGTCACCGACGGCCGTCCGACAGATACTCAATAGCTCTCCGGACAGCGTCGAGTCGAGATGGTCACCGTTCATACTACAGTTTCATATGTCTCAATCATATAACTTGCCGACATCCCGTCCGCTACGGGGGTCCACACCGAACACCCGCGGGACCACTGCTCCCTACGTCTGGACGAACTCGACGTCGGTAATCTCGAAGCGGGCGCCGCCCTCGGCGCTTTCGGATAGATCGATCTTCCAGCCGTGGGTTTCGACGATCTCTTTGACGATCGAGAGTCCGATCCCGCTGCCACCCGGCTGTGTCGAGAATCCGAGCTCGAAGAGCCGATCCCGATCGTCCTCCGGGAGGCCCGGACCGTCGTCAGCTATATAAAACCCGTTCGCGAGCTCGCCGATCCTGACGGTCACGGACCCCTCTCCACCCGATCGCCCGTGTTCGAGGCTGTTGTGTATCAAATTCTCGAAGAGCTGTTTCAGGCGACCCTCGTCGGCCCGTATCGATCTATCGGCGTCGACAGCGAGCTGTCCGCCGGACGTCTCGACGTTCTTCCAGCTACTTTCCGCGATTGCTGAGAGCGATACGGGTACGAGATCGATCGCGGAGCCGCCCTCCCGGGCGAGTGTGAGCAGATCGTCGATCAGCGTCTCCATCCGTTCGAGCGCGTTCTCCGCCTCGACCAGGTGTTCGCTGTCGCACTCCCCTCTCGCGAGTTTCAACCGACCGTTGGCGACGCTCAGGGGGTTCCGGAGGTCGTGGGAGACGACGGACGTGAACTGATCGAGCTGTTCGTTTTTTCGCTCGACGGTCTCCTGTTGCCGCACCCGATAGAGCGCGGCTTCCGCCGCGGCCACGAGCAACCGGGCGAGTTCGATATCCGATTTGTCGAGTTCGTCCGTGCCCGATTCGGCGATACTGATCGTCCCGTATTCGCCGATCGGAAGACTGACCGATCCGCTGGCGTCCGGCGGAAAGAAGTCGTCGTCGACTCCGCTGACGTCCTCGTACGTCAGCGTTTTATTCCGTTCGTACGCCCGACCCGCCACCCCCTTCCCGATCGGGTAGTCGGGACGTTCGCCGTACCGCTGTTTCGCTTGCTCGGTAACCGCGATCGGAACCAACATCCCACGCTCCTCGTCGAGCAACCGAACGACGATGTTCGGATAGTCGAGAATATCGCGGGCCGCCGCGGCGGTGATCTCACAGATCTCTTCGGGGGAATCGGCACGGAACAGGCGCGTAGCACGTTCGTTCAACTCCGTCAACATCCCGAGCCGGGTTTCCTGTTCGCGCTGGTGGGTGAGGCGGTCGAAGACCGCCGCCGCGTTGGTAGTCAGGATCGACGCCAGCTGGATATCGGTCTCATCGAAGACCGACGGCTCGAACTCCGTGATCGTCAAGACGCCGTGTTCGCCGATCGGTAAATAAGCCCCCGCGCGAGCGCCGTGACGCCGCTTTTGGTCCCTGAGTTGGGTAACGTCGTCGTAGACGATCGGTTCCCCCCGCTCGAACGCCAGCCCGGCGGTCTCCTCACCGACTCTGTAGGTCGGTCGCTCCGAGAGATCGGACGGCAGTTCCTCACTGACCAGTGCGACCGGTTCCAGCCGGGTACCGTCTTCGGAAAGCAGCCGCACCACGTTGTTCGAGTAGCCCAGGACAGTTTCGGCCGCCTCACCGATCATCTCGGCGGCTCCCTGCCTGCTTTCCGCGGAGAGGATCCGCCTCGTGGAATCGTGGAGCTGTTTTAATATCCGCTCGCGCTCTTTGCGTTCCGTGATGTCACGGGTGTAAACGACGATCCCGCCGACGGCGTCATCGTCCAGGAGGTTCCGGCCGCGGGTCTCGAGCCAGCGCCACTCCCCCTCGCTGTTCTCGAAGCGCGCCTCGACGGTCAACTGAGACGACTGAGTCCCGAGAAGGTCGTCGAACTCTCCGAGGATCGCTTCTCGGTCGTCCGGGTGAACGTGGCCGACCGCCGAATCCCCGAGGAGGTCGTCCGGCCGGTACCCGAGAACGCGTTGGACGGACGGGCTTACGTATTCGAAACGCCCCTCGCGATCGAGAACCGTGAACACGTCCGAAGACTCCTCGATCAGGCGTCGATATCGGCGTTGGGTCGCTTCAAGTGAGGCCTCGGCCCGGTACTGGGCGACGGCGTTCTCGATCCGGTTTGCCAACACCGTGTACTGGCTGGTTCCGGTTCCCTTACGCAGATAATCCGTTACGCCTGCGGAGATCGCCTCGCTTGCGATCTCCTCGGAGCCTTTGCCGGTATAGAGAATGAACGGGAGATCGGGGTATTCCCTGCGGACGGCTCCCAGAAGCTCGATACCGTTCCGACCGGGCATGTCGTAATCCGAGACCACACAGTCGAACGATCCTTCGGTGAGTCGATCGAGCGCATCGGAGGGATCCGTCACCGATAGAACGTCGATCAGTTCCGTTTCACGCTCCAGAAACGTGGCTACTACGTCCACGAGATCCGGATCGTCATCGACATGAAGAACGTGGATCGGTTGTGTCATATCGGACCGTGATCAGGGCGCTGGTTGCCGAGCATCCGGTTGAGGAGATCCCGAGAACCGAGCCGCAACGCGAACGGACAGTTCACCACTCGCGTCGACGGAGGCATCCGACATATTAAATGGGCATTGATTGGGGGAAATAAAGTATGTTCGGTTACTCTCTCGGTGGATCATCCTCGAAAGAGAAAACGCCCGGTGTTACGCGCGTCGAGGCTGTCGATCTCACGGCTTGGAGACGCACACCTCTCCGGGACGGGCTGCGAGAAATCGCTCCGGGAGCGCTCGACCGTCGAAGTGGTCGTCGATGAGGTTAGCGAGTGTCTCGACGATGGCCGAACGAGCGCGGACCGACGAACCTGCAGTATGCGGTGTCGTCACGACCTGTTCGAACGAGAGCAGCGGCGAGTCCGGTGAAAGCGGCTCCTCCTCGAAGACGTCCAGTCCCGCACCCGCGATCTCCCCAGACTTTAGTGCGTCGACCAGTGCGTCGGTCTCGACGATCGGTCCGCGCGTCGCGTTCACGAGAACGGCGTCGGACGACAGCCGTTCGAGCGCGTCGCGGTCGATCAGACCTCGCGTCTCTGCCGTGAGCTCGGCGGCGATCAGAAGCGAATCGGCGGACTCGAGCACCGTCTCGAAATCGACGAGTTCGGCCCCGGTGAGATCCGTATCGATGTCGTGGACGTACGGGTCGTACGCCAGGATATCGGCGTCGAAGCCGGCGAGCAACCGGGCGATCCGGCTTCCGACGTTTCCGAACCCGATCAGCCCGCAGGTCGTATCGGTCACGGGCGTCGCACTCGGGACCGCATCGCGCCACTCCCCGTTCTCGAGGGCGAGCCGGCCCGGTCGGAGGTTGCGGCGAACCGCAAGCAGAAGCGTCACGGCGTGTTCGGCGACCGAAAGCGCGTTCAACCCGGGGGTGTAGGCGACCGTCGTGCCGAGATCGGCCGCCGCCTCGAGATCGACGTTGTCGATCCCGGTCCCGACCTTCGCGACCATGGGGAGCCCCGTCTCCGAGAGGACACGGCGAGTCACCTTCAGTCGTGACGTCGTCACCAGGACGTCGATCCCTTCCAGTGCCTCGATCAGTTCGGTCTCGTCGAGTGTTCCCGCCGCGGCCACGTCGGCCGCGTGTTCGAGTGACTCGGACAGTACCGAGCGGGGCTTTACGTCCTGATCGATCAACACGCGTATTGTGTCGGTCATTGTCGTTCACCATGAGCCACTGCCGTTAAATTCCCTCCGGCTTCCGATGTTCGTCGAGGCAGTCGTCTTTCCCGGGTACACTCGTCAGTCCAGTCGCGTCGAATCGGTGAACGGCCGGCGGACGGGTGTACTCGATCGGGATCCACGCGTCGCCCTCGATCCGAAAGACGATTTCGTACTCCGTTCGACCGTTTTCGGTGTGTCGACCGTCGGGATTCGAACCGACACGCCTGGTAACACTGAGCCGGGAGGGGCTCACCTTCTCGAAGACGAACCGCCCGTCGGCCTCGGTAGCGACCACGGATCGCTCGTTGGGTGACATCGCGTCGACCGAGTCGATATCGAGCTGTCGAAAGATCGGTTTTATCCTGTCCATGCCGCGACACCACGGGTTGGGTCCCCCTATTCGATATAAATCTTGGCTCCGACCCGTTTTGCCGGACGACTTCGGAACGTTGAGGATCGTTCCGGACGATGACTCGGCATGCTCGAACGCGTCCGGTCCGCGCTTCGGACCGCCTGGCCGATCATCGGATCGGCCTACCTCCTCTATCTGGCGCTGCAGCCGCCACCGGTCAGATACGTCGGAATCGGCGGGCTGGTGGTCGTCACACCGCTTCTGTTCGGATGGGCGCTCGGGCGGCTGTTCGGGATCGGCCCGTGGGCCGACACGGAGTGAATCAGGGTTTGTGCGTGAAGATGAACGCCCGCTCGTCCTCGACGCCGACACAGAGATCGAGCTGCTTCGAGAGGTTGAGGCTCGTCGGGTTCTGCTTGCAGACGACGAGATCGTCGAACGGCTTCTCGCAGGCCGGACATGCCACGGAGACGGTGTTCTGGTAGGTCTTGATCGCCGGGTTCTCCTCGCGCGGCGTCAGGGACGCCAATAGCTCGTCTGTATCGAGGTCCATGTTCGATACACAGAGGCCTCCCTCTTCAATCTCGCGGGACTATATATCGTGTCGTGCGATGGACCGAGAAACGGGGACAGCGGAGCACGAAGCGAATCGAGAACTGAGTCGGCCCACGGTTTGATACCTAAGGAGATCGAACCTCCGAAAATGAGCGATCGTGGCGTCTCCAGTCCGGTCGGCGTGATACTGCTGCTCGGTATCACGATAACCGCCGTGACGGCGCTGTTTTTGGTGGGTGGGACCGTACTCAGCGACACGCGCGGGGACGCCGAGCGGTCACAGACCGAGAACGCCATGTCCCAGTTCAGTTCGAAGGCCAGCCTGGTCGGTCTCGGTGAGGCGGGCGATCAGCGGTTCGCGATGGGTCGGCTTTCGGAGGGGGACGTGACTGTACAGCCGGACAGCGGTCGGGTTACACTGCTAGTCAACCGGACCGGTCAATCCGATCGCGAAGAACTGAACAGCACTTCGCTCGGTGCGGTCGTCTATCGATCCGGCGACAGAGAGATCGCCTACCAGGGAGGCGGCGTCTGGGAACGACAGGGCAGCCACAGCCGGATGCTCTCGCCGCCGGAGTACCATTACCGTCTCGAGACGCTCACGTTCCCGGTCATGACCGTCTCCGGAGAGGGTCGCTCATCCGGCGACGTCAGCGGAACGGTACGAACCGGTAAGGAGCCGGAAAGCTGGTATCCGATCCAGGGCAACGAAACCCGATCAAACCCGCTCGATGAGGGGACGATCATCGTCCGAGTGGAGAGCCGATACTGCACCGGGTGGGAGACTTTCTTCGAACAGCGATCGGAGGGAATCCTCCAGCAGTCGTGTGCGGACGGCGACCCCGACACGGTCGAAGTGGATCTCGTTGTCCCGTTCAGTATCGAATCCGACACCCCGGTCAAGGGACGATCGATCGAGCGGAACGGCAACAGCGAGGTCCCTGACGAATGGGACGACGACGCGGTTGCGCCCTCGGTCACCTCGGAAGTCGAAACTCGGCTGGAAGAGTGTCCGGAAAACGACTGTAAGGATCTCTCAGAGAGTGGAACGATCACGACTGGAGACTACCTCGCCGACGGCGACCACACGTTCGGCGACGTCGAGTTCGATACGTCGGACGGCGATATCACGGCGGTGATCGACGGCGACCTGAATCTGGACGGACCCCTCGACATCGACGGTTCGGGAAGTGTCACACTGTATGTCACCGGAAACGTCGATAGTTCCGGGAACCCACAGATCAACACGGGCGGCAACGCGACCCGGCTGGCGACGCTCGTCCACTCGGACGCCGAGTCGGTCGATCTCAGCGGGAACATCCAGTACACTGGGCTCATGTACGCCCCCGGTTCGACGGTCGAAATCAGCGGTAACACCGATGTGAGAGGAGCCGTTGTCGGTGATAGTGTCGAACTCAACGGTGAGCCGAACGACGTTCGGGGAGCCGAGGAGCTCGACGGATATCAGATCGCCGCCGGTGATCGGGTACTCACCTATCTGCACGTCTCCGAGAACCCGATCGAAGTCGATCTGGATTGATCGGTTATCGCTGACCGATCGTCACTCGGAGATCCGAAGCCGGATCAAGAACTGCGGTGCGTCGACCCGATCCGCCTCGATCGTCGCTTCGACGGTGTCGTCCGCCTCATCGTGTGTGACTCCACTGAACCCGTCGTGTGATTCGAAATACCGAGTCCAGGCGTCGCTCCTCGGTGACTGGACGGTTACGATGTATCCGTCGGCTTCCTCGAAGGCCTCCGGAGTGGCCGTATCGACCGATCTGGCCGTGCTTGTGACGCGAAGGGATCCATCGGGTGTGGTCGCCCCCGGTCCGGACGTTCTGAAGGTGTCGACGAGGGGGAAGGTTGCTGCAGTCGCGTCAGCGTAGAACGGTGGATCCCGGAGCATGACTGCCGAATCCTGTTCCGAACGGATCACCGACCCCGCCACGTAGACGATCTCGGTTCCGCCGTCCGCATAGACGAGCGGACGTGGGAACACAGAGACGTTCGTCTGGTGATCGTCACGGTCCGCGATCGTGATCGACACCGGTTCGCCGTACCGCAACGTTCCGTCGACGAACCGCATCTCCGTCGCCCGGCTCGGTGCCCCCTCCCGATAGACGTCCTCGACGTTGGTCGCGAACACGTCGAAGGCCCGCTCGGCGTTGTTGACCCGTTCGGCGCCCTGTCTGTCGTCCAGCGTACTGAATCCGACCGTCGTGACGACACCGACGGTGGCGACGATCAACGAGAAGACGAGCACGTACCCGACGACGTCGCTTACGGCACGATCCGTCATGTCGAGGTCACCTCCAGCCGATCGTCCTCGTACTCGATCGACACCGGCCCGCCGGTTACTGAACCGTCTTCGAGCTCCGTGGCCGATCGGAACGGAACTCTGACCGTCACCTCGGGATCGGTCGTCCGCAGCTCGATCGTTCCCTTGTCGCTGTTCTCTTCGACTTCGATCTCGACCGTATATCCACCGGCTGCGGTTCGTCGGGGGAGGTCACTCCGGATCGAAACCGTCGACGTTTCGCCGGCTCTCACCAACCTGTCGGCGCTCGAGAGATCGTCCGCGAGTTGGTGACCGACGACCGACAGCTCGTCGGCCGTCACCTGCTTCGTTTGACTCTCGATGAGTCCACCGCCGGCAATGAGCAACCCCGAGATGAGGAGGGCGGCGACGGCGAAGTTCAACACGTAGCCGACCGCAACCGAGACGGCTCGGTCGTCGTTAAACATCCGGCTCACCCGGTGCGACCCGGACGGTCGTTTCGTAGCGCAACTCCGGGGAATCGATCCGGACGTCGATCGACACGCTGTAGACAGCCGCGGTCGTTTCATGAGCGATCGGGCGGGGATCCTCGTCCGATTCGATCGTCAGTTCGTACTGCCCCGCTCCGTTCATCCCGTTCTGGAGGGCGATATCGCTATCGTCGTCGAACTCCGGCCAGCCGAACCGGCAGGGTTCGCCGTCGAGCCGTTCGCCGGTCACGTCGAACCGGACCGTTCCGTCGGCGGGAACGGGCACCGAACACTCGATCTCCTCGGTTCCGCCCTCGACGACGATTTCACCGCTGGTTCTGTTGACCTCCAGCTGGGTTTCGTTGAGGTCGATCACGAACGGCGGGTCTGCCGGCGCCATCGCATCGGTGTCGATGTCGATCACGAAACCGCGAACCCCGGTGGCGTTGGCCTGCCAGTTTTCGAAGGAGTCGGTCTCGTTTTGTCGTATCAGCCATCCCTCCGAACTGTCTGTGATCTCGGTATTCGTCGTCGCCGCACGCCTGAGATGGTTCCGCTCGAGTGTGTCGTCGATGGGTTCGGTGCCGTCCTCGATCCGAGTTGAAATCTCACCGAAACCCTCGGTGTCATCTGCGGCGGCGTTCTCGGCGTCGATCAACTCGCCGACCGCATCCGTAACGCCGGCCTGATACGCAAGCGGCTCGCTCGCGGAATCGCCGCCTCGGGTCGCGATGTTGTCAGTGTAGATCGCGGCGTTGACGAGAAGCGCCAGTCCCACGAACACCACGGCGAGCAAGATGCCGGCGACCAACAACAGTTGGCCCCGATCGTTCATTTCCGCCATGCGGTCACCTCCACTTCGACGACGTTGTACAACTGGCCCGACGCTTCGATATCCGGCGCGTAGAACTCGGCGTCCGGATCGTCATCGATCTCGTGTAGCTGTCGGGTGTCCCCCCCGGTAAGTCTCGACGCGTTGTACAGCCCGATCGACCGCGTCGCCACGACGGCGTTGTCGCTCGGTTCGCCCATCCGGACCATCGGTTCGACGTCCGTTCCACCGTCGGCCGTCGCGTACCGGACGTCGACGTTGAACGCGATCTGTCGCTGTGTGAGCGTCCGATCGAGCGCCGAACCGAAGCCGTTCGGTGGGGCCTCGGCGTAGACGCCGTTTTCCGGTGCGTCCTCGAACGTTCCGTTCTCTGGATCCCAGTACAGAAGCGCCTCTGTGAGCGCTCCGTTCTCCGCCGACGTCGCGAGCAGCCCCTCGATCGTCGACCCCTGTTGGTTCTCGATGTGTTGATTCGAGGTACTCGCCGACAGCGGCGTCACGGCCGTCGCCTGGGTCGCGAAGATCAGCCCGCCCACGATGAGCACGGCGGCGACGAACGCCTCGAGCGTGTGTGCCTGTGCGCGCATTCTACCACACCCGTACCGTCAGTCGGTACTGTTCTCCCTCGATCGAGATGGTTCTCGTCGCGACGGCGACGTCCGACGGTACAGACGCGGAGTTCGACCGAACCAACGGCCCCCCTGCCCACGACGGCTGGACCGGTTCGGAGGCGGGCGAGTCGAGTTCGTGGATCGTGACGTTCGCGTTCCGACCGTCGAGGGCGAGCAGTCCGTCGAACTCCTCCAGGTCTGCCCCCGTGTGGCAGTTCGCTCCGGTCACGGTATCGTCTAGGTCGACATCGAAGAACGTCCCCACACAGCCGGCCGAAAGCAGTCCCGGCTCGGCCGTCGAGTTTGTGAGTAGGTCACCGGAGAGTGACGTCGCTGCGCGGTCCGCGACGAGTAGCTTCGTGCCCGTTCCCCCGGCGAAGGGATCGAAAAGCGTCGGCGCGTACACGACGACGAAAATCACCGCCAGGAGGAAGACGCTCGTCCCGACGGCGAAATCCAGCGTCGTCTGGCCGCGGTTTCGACTCATATAAACATGAACACCACCAGCGCCAGCGTCGGCAACACGACGACGAACTTCAGACTCGCCATGATACTCACCTCGCGGATGTAGCCGGCGATCAGCCCGGAGATGATCCCCTGAAGGGTGACGGCGTGGAAGAACAGCATCGTCAGTTCGTCGACGTCGAGGCCGCCCCCGAACCCGCCGCCGGCACCGGGCGCGTCCCCACCTCCGTCGGTGCTGTCGACGAGCGCGGCCATCGTATCGAGGAACTCGACTTTCAGAAGCGCCATCACGCCCAGAAGCGTCACGTAGGTCATGATGATGATGACCATCTGCATCCGGGTCTGGGACTTCCGTTCCCGCTCGATGTCGTCTTGGTTCTCCGAGGCCTGTGCGGCCGTCGAAAGCACCTGTGTGATCTGACTGGAGGCCTCCTGGGCCTTCGTGATGAGTTTGACGGTTCGGGCGAGTCGCGGGATGTGGTACTTGTTGTTGAACTCCCTGAGCGCCGTCCTAAGGCTCGTCCCGTAGTTCACTTTGGCGTACATCACCCGGAACTCGTTTGCGAGCCGCCCCGAGGAGGTATCGGCGACGACCTTCAGCGACTCAAGGAGCGTCATCCCGGTGTCGTTCGCACTCGAGAGCTTCCGGAGGCTATCCGAGAGGTTGTTCGTGATCGCTCGCCGCGAACGGACGTTCCACTCATAAAAGATCGTCAGCGGAATCAGATTGAGATACAGCGGGAGATAGATCCAGAAGAACGTTCCCCGGATCGGCGCGTCGATCATCGCTTGGAGCGTTATCGGGGCGACTCCCGAGAGGACGGCGAACCCGACCAACACGATCGAGGCGGGCAGCGTGATCGCGAGTACCGAAAGCGGGTAGTCCCGGAAGAAGAGATGCGGCTGTTTGAGGATCTCCATCGTGACGTACGTACCCTCGCGAGCTTTGATCCGCCCGAAGATCGGGTATCGACCCGCGTACGCCTCTATCAAACCGAGATCGAACATCCCACTCGACTCGTCCGCGAGTTCCCCCTCGGTCCGCAGATATCCGTCACCGACCTCATCGGAAACGACCGTCGAGACGAGCACGAGAAAGCCCAAGCCGACGAGCGGGATCAGCCCGTACACCGTTCCGTACAGGAGCATGTCCTGGGCTTCGCCGAGCATCGACATGATGACGAGAATGA
>CAZWZX010000064.1:0-12117 GCA_964638655.1 uncultured Natronomonas sp. | reverse complement strand
AGCAACGCCGGCTCGATCGACTCGTCGGTCGTCGACGTCGCCACCCACACTACGTCCGCGAGTCCCAGCGCGACGTCGTGTTCCAGCTGATCGGCGAGGTCGCGGGCCGCGGCGGCGTCGAGATCGGGCTTGTTCTCGATGGCGACGATCCGATCGACCCACGCCGGGTAGCGGTACCGTCGCCTGATTTCGATCCGGTTGCCCGAGCGTCGCGTTTCGAGAAAGCCCCGTTCGGCGGCCCGATGGACGGCCTCGCGGACGTACCGCCAGGGATAGTCGGGATCCGGGAGACAGTCCCGGTAGTACGTCCAGGAGGTGGGCGCGTTCCGGGCGACATGGAGGAGATCGGAATCGAGCCGATCGTCGCCGAAGGGAGCGCGGGCGGTGAGATCCGCGGCGGTCGTCTCGACGATGATCGTATCCCAGCGTCTGTGTTTCGTCCCGAGCTGTCGCCCCACGACGGCGGTCTTTCCGTCGGCGTCGCCGGGCGGCCAGTCGCGCTCGGCCCACGCACAGACCCGCAGTTCGAATCCGAACTCCTTCACGGTCGAACTCGGGGGTGTATAAAGGTAAACGGTTCGCTCACTCGTTGCGGTTCGAAAGGGGAGCGGAACGGGAGCGCGCGTCGGGCACCGGGCGGACCCGACGCGATCGGCGGGCGTGGACGGACGAGCAGATTGTGTTGCCGTCACGACGAGAAAAGCGTCGGTCGGGCGTTCTAGGGTAGTCCGTCACCACGTATAAATCCTCGCTCGGAGTTCGAACGGAAACGTCAGCGTCGATCCGCGATCGCCGGGAACTCCGATCGGACGGTCTCGACGCGTTCGGGGGGACACTCGGCGTAAACGACCGTCGGCTCCTCGTCGGACGCGGCGATCGGCGTCCCCCACGGGTCGTAGACGGTCGATCGGCCGACGAGCGACGCGTCTTCGAACGTTCCGATCCCGTTGACGGCGCCGACGTACAGCAGGTTCTCGAGGGCCCGAGCCCGCGGGAGGAGCTTCCAGTGTTCGACGCGGGGGTACGGCCAGGCGCTCGGGACGAGGACCATCGTCGCGCCCGACTCGAGAAGTCGACGGTACAGCTCCGGGAACCGGAGATCGTAGCAGGTCGTGACGCCGACGGTGTGGCCCGAAAGCTCCGCCGTCGGGACGGCTTCGCCGGGAACCAACAGCTCCGATTCGGCCGATCCGTACCCGAAGAGATGTCGTTTCCGGTAGACGAGTCGCCGCTCGCCGTCGCGGTCGAAGAGGACCGCCGTGTTGGCGAGCCCCGTTTCGGCCGGGACGTCCTCGCCGGCAGCGGCCGAGGCCTCGAGATCCTCGACGACGGTCCCGGCGAGGACCGCGATCCCGTGTTCGACCGCGGCCTCCCGGAGCCGTCGGTGCGTTTCGCCGCCGAGCGGCTGGGCGTTCCGTGAATACGCATCGAACGCGAAGTAGCCGACGTCGAAAAGCTCCGGCAACGCGACGCAGTCGGCGCCGGCGTCGGCCGCGACACTGACCGCATCGAGCGCGCGCTCGACGTTCCGTTCGAGCGCCGCCGCCTCGATATCGAGCTGTGCGAGTGCGAGCTTCATACGGCGAGTTCCTCCCTGATCGCCGTCTCGAGGTTCGCCAACTCGCCGTCGAGTTTCCGCTTGAAATACCGCTCGACGCCCGGCAGTCGCCCGTCGACGCTGAAACGGTTCGTGATCCGCGTTCCCGTTTCGGTCGCCTCGAGGAGATGTTCGCCGCGGACGTCCATCGCCTTCGAACGGCCGACGAAGCGAACGTATCTCGGGGGGTCGACCTCGACGTCTTCGGTCTCGACTCGGATCGTTCGGTCGAGTCGGGGGATCGGTAACGAAACGTGCCAGACGGCGCTCCGATCGCCCGTCGTCTCGAAGGACTCGACGACGCTTATCGGACGGGCCCGTTTCTCCGGGTCGGCGATGACGGCCCACACTTTTTCGGGAGTCTCGGAGATCTCGAAGACGCGTTCGATACGGGCGGTCATACCATCACATCGCGGAGGGTGAACAAAAACGCGACCGTTGGGATCGGTCGGATCACTCGGGGGTGACACGCCACGTCGTCGAGCGGGCGCGGGACCACTTCTCGATATCGACGTCCTCGGAGTGTTCCGCGAGCCGCGGGAGCCGGGCACCGACCTGCTTCGCCGTGAGATCGATCGCGTCGGCGATGTGTTTCGAGCGGAAATACTGCTCACCACCCTTGGCTCGCTCACGGAGGTACGTGAGGATGCGTTCGTCCTCATCGCTCAGTTCGCTCATACCCTCATTTGGGCGGCGAGCGGCTTAAGATCGTTCCTTCGGCCCGAATCCTGCCACTTCTTCGGGGACGACGAACGGAGTGACGCCGACGCGGCGATCGCTCTCAGGCGTACCGATGGTACGCGGCGACGGAGAGCCCGCCGGCGAGCATCGCGACGGCGAACGACCATCCGGCCGCGACCTGATCGCCGGTGAAGCCGAACACCGCGAGTCCGACCGCGCCGAGGACGGCGAGGATGCCGAACAGCACGGGGAAGCCGACCCCTTTATCCGTCGAATCAGCGGTTTCCATGTCCGAACGTACGCCAGCGGCCTAATAAATCCCGACGGTATCGGCCGACGGTCGACCCCGGACGGGGCGCATGAAGCTTTTTTATAACCGCAGGGAAAGGTTCGAGCGTGAGTACGCTGGTCGTGTACGTCGACCGGGGCGGCGGGGTCGGTCACGACGAACCCGTCGTCGGCTGGGAGGCCGTACAGGCGCTCGTCACCGACGTCGGGCTCGAGGACCCCGAGGACAGCCGTGTCAACTGTCTTCTCGAGACGTTACACGTCGCCCGCGATCTCCGTGACGGCGGCGAGGAGGCGATCGTCGCGGTGATCTCCGGCGGCAGCGACGGGATCAAAACCGACCGCGCGATCGCCCGACAGACGGACCGACTGGTCTCGGAGTACGACCTCGATTCGGCGATCGTGGTCACCGATTCGGCGGGCGACGAACGGCTCGTGCCCATCATCGAGAGCCGGGTCCGAGTCGACGCCGTCGACCGGGTCGTCGTCCGCCAGTCACACGACATCGAGTCGACGTATTATCTGCTCAAGCAGTTCCTGGGCGACGAGGAACTCCGGGGAACCGTTCTGGTTCCGATCGGAGCCGCGCTGTTGGCGTTCCCGATGCTGCTCTTGCTCGCCGATAACGTCGCCGTCGCGCTGTCGGCGATCGCCGGCGTCATCGGACTGTTCTTACTTTATAAGGGTCTCGGGATCGACGACGCCGTCTCGGCGCTCCCGATCCGCATCAGGGACGCCTTCTACTCGGGACAGGTTTCGCTCGTCACGTACGTCGTCGGGGCCGGACTCGCGCTGATCGGCGTCTTCGCCGGCGGCATCGGCGCCGCCGGAACCGAGGGCGCTGGAAATCTGCTCGTGGTGCTTCGGTTCCTCTTCGACAGCGTTCCGTGGTTCGCGGCGGCGGCGCTGGCGGCGGCGACGGGACGGCTCATCGACGAGTTGCTCGGCGAGGAGGGCGTCTCCGGCGCCCTGATGAACCTCCCGTTCGGCGTTGTCGCGATCGGGCTGGTGATCCGGGGTTTCACCGGATACTTCCTCGAGCGGGCGGGCGTGTTCGATTCGTTCGTCGTCCCGGCGTTCGAAGCCGGTCCCGTCGCGTTCGAAGGGTTCTCGGTGTCCATCTGGGGTCGGCTCGTCTTCTATGTCGCCGCGGGCGTCCTCGTCAGTCTCGTCGGGGTCGCCTTTACCTCTCGAATGGCGGGAAGCGAACAGCCGCTCGAGGAGTATCCGGAGTGACGACGGTTACCTTCACTCGGGAACGCCGTTCCGGACCTTCACCGCCATCCCGGTGTCGAACTCGCGGATCGCGTCGGCGGAGAGTTCCGCCCGTCCGACCGCGAGCAACTCGCCGTCGTAATGCTCGACGAGCACCTCGTCGCCGGGCCGGACGGCCGGATCGACGTCTCCGACGAACTTCGCGAAGACGTTCCGGCCCTCCCTGACGAACGGTTCGCTGTCGTCGCCGACGACGACGCGGCCCGCCGGGGGTTCGAGCGCGTCTCGAAGTCGCCGACCGCCGGCGACGCCGAGCGTGAACCGCCCGTCGGTCCCGTAGGAGACGACGCGCTCGCCGTCGGCGACGATCTGCTGGGGCCGCCCCGAACTCGTCCGCTGAACGAGGACCTCGCCCGCAAAGAGCGCTTCCCCGGCACCCGAGCCGAACTGGTAGTCCGCGACCGTTCGCAGCGCATCGACGTCGGTCGGCATACCGGTCTCTGAGCCCCGGCCCGGCATACGCCTTTCGACCGGGCGCCCTTCGACCGGCGCTCGCCCGCGTTCTTTAACAGTGAGCCAGCCGTCCGGACCGATAATGAACGGATTCGAACGCGTCGGACGGTTCGGGATCGGAATCGGCATCGCCGCTCTCGCCGCCGCCGTCGGCTGGCTCGTCTTCGTCGAGTTTCCGACGGACGCGGCGGAGCTTCTGGGCGTGCTCTTCGTCATCGTCGCGATACTCGTCGGGCTCAAGGTCGGCGGGAACGTCGCGAGTGCGGTCTTTCCCGATTACAACGCCGCCGAGGTGGCCGTCGAGGGGCCGATAACCCGAGACGGCGGGAGCGGTATTCCCGTTTCGGCGCCCGGCTCGCCCGGCGCCGACGACATCGTCGAGCTGATCGAGCGAGCCGACGAGGACGACAACGCCGAGGCGCTCGTTTTGAAGCTGAACACGCCCGGCGGCGCGGTCGTCCCGAGCGACGACATCCGGTTGGCCGCGAAGGCGTTCGACGGGCCGACGGTCGCCTACACGAGTGACGTCTGTGCCAGCGGCGGCTACTGGATCGCGAGCGGCTGTGACGAGCTGTGGGCCCGGAAGGGGAGCGTCGTCGGCTCGATCGGCGTCAGGGGCTCCCGGATGACGGCGGCCGACCTACTCGAGAAGGCCGGCCTCGAGTACGAACAGTTGACCGCCGGCGAATACAAGGAGGCCGGCGTCCCCTTCGAGAGCCTCGAGGAGAACGAACGCGAGTACCTACAGGGGATCATCGACGACTACTACGATCAGTTCGTCGAGACCGTCGCCGAAGGCCGGGGGACGGATCCGGAGGCGATCCGCGGAACGGAGGCGAAGGTCTTCCTCGGCGAGCGGGCCCACGAACTGGGGCTCGTCGACGGGCTCGGGACACGGGAGGACGTCGAAACGAGAGTGGGGGAACTCCTCGGGGCGGACGTCGAAACGAGAGAACTCGAACCCGAAACGGGCGTCGCCGAACGGCTCCGCGGCGGCGCCGAACGGGTCGCCTACGCCGCCGGGGCCGGGATCGCGGGCCGGTTCGTCGGCGCCGAGGACCGCTTTCGCTTTCGGTTCTAGAGGCTGTTTTTCAGCTTCTCGAAGAAGCCCTGCTCGACGTCGATCTCCTCGCCGCCGGCCTCGGCGAACGCCTCCAGGGCCTCTCGCTGCTCCTCGTTGAGGCGCTCGGGCGTGACGATCCGGACCTCGACGTACATGTTCCCGTGGCCGCGGCGCTGGAGGCGTGGCATCCCCTTCTTTCGGAGTCGGAACGTCTCGCCGCTTTGGGTTCCGGCGGGGATGTCCATCTCGACGGAGCCGTCGATCGTCTCGATTTCGACGGTGTCGCCGAAGACCGCCTGCGGGAACGAGATCGGGTGCCGTTTCCGGAGGTCGTCGCCGTCCCGGTCGAAGACCTCGTGGTCCTCGATTCGGATCTCGACCAGGAGATCGCCGTTCGGCCCGCCGTTCTCGCCCGGGGCGCCTTCGCCGTCCATCCGCAGCGTCTGGCCGTCGCGGATCCCCTCGGGGATGTCGACCTGCAGCGTCGCCTCGTTTCGGACCTGCCCGTCGCCGTGACACGTCGAACAGGTCTCGGAGTAGATCGTTCCCTCGCCCTCACACTGCGGGCAGGTCTGGGTCTGCTGGACGCGCCCGAGCGGCGTCTGTCGGACCGAGGTCTGTTGGCCGCGGCCGTCACAGGCCGAACACGTGCGCGAGTCGGCGTCGGGCGGGTGACCCGCACCGTCACAGTCGGGACAGCGCTCGGGTCGGGTGACCGTGAGCTGTTTCGTGACACCGTCGTAGGCGTCCTCGAGATCGATCCGGAGTCGGGTCTTCAGATCCGATCCCTGTCTGGGGCCCGACCCCGAACGGGAGCCGCCACCGCCGAAGAACTGCTCGAAGATGTCGTTCATCCCGCCCATACCGCCGGCACCGCCGCCCATGCCACCCATACCGCCGCCACGGCCGTTCGTGTCCGTGGCGCCGTGCTTTTCGGCCTCCTGGAAGCGCTCGTGACCCATCTGGTCGTACATCCGGCGCTTTTCGTCGTCCAAGAGCACCTCCTTCGCCTTCTTGGCCTTCTTGAACTTCTCTTCGGCGTTCGGCTCGTCGGAGACGTCCGGGTGGTACTCCGCGGCCTTCTTCCGATACGCCTGTTTGATCTCGTCTTCGCCCGCGTCCCTGGAGACGCCGAGCACCGAATAGAAGTCCTCGCTCATTAGTTACCCCACCGTAGTCGATTGAGACACTTGAAAAGAACGGGTCACGGTTCACCGGCCGCGGCCGTCGGTGGCGACGGGGCGAACGGCGGCGGTTCCCGAGTCGACCGCCCTCGCCTTCGCGAGTTCGGCCTCGATCGCGTCTGTCACGGCTTCGTGTTCGCCGAGCGGATCGGCGTAGACGAGCCCGCCGCGATCGAGTTCGAGTTTGTCGGGGATCGCGCGCTCGGTTTCCTCGGAAGGGGCGATAAAGAAGGGAACGACGACCGTCCGATCGCCGGAGAGGTTATACCGGAGACACTCGACGGCGGGATTCTGCAGCAGATAGGCCGTCGTCACGTCGCCGTACTCGGTCGTTTCGCGGAGCCGATCGGCCTGCTGTTCGGTCGTTCGCCACGAACCCGATCCCGAACCGTCCCCGAAAGCGACGAGCGCGAGCGAGACGTCCGGGGTGGCGGGGAGGGTCTCGCGGGCCCGGTCGGCGATCGCTCGGGCGACGGCGGGGCTCGTCCCGACGGGCTCACAGTGACGGGCGTTCGGAAAGGCCCCGGGGATCGCCCGCGTCGTCTCGCGATCCGGCGCGGCGGCCATCGGGACGACGTAGACGACGCCGTCGGTCGCGGGGTCGAGCGTCGCGGGATCGTCGGCGTACGTCGCGACCGAAACGCGGTCGGCGACGCCGCGGGCCCGGAGCCGTTCGGCGTGAACGCGCGCGACGTCGTCGGTGTGCGTTCGGCCGACGAGCAGGAGTGTATCAGTCATGGTTCTGGAGTAAAGTCTACTTTATTTAGGGCAAATTCGCTTGTATCCGTCTGTGTCGCCGTCAAATAAATATGTTACGGGAGGATCCGCAGGCTCAAGTGCGATTGCTTCCAATACAACCGCGATGACACGACTGGTCCTGTGTGCCGGCACGACCCGGACGGCCGAGATCGACGGCATCAGCGCCGCGGGTGCCGACACCGATCTGATGACACAGACGCCGAGCGCCGACAGCGAGATCCTGACCTACGGTCGGCCCGTCCGTTCGTCGGTCGTCCCGGTCTCGCCGACCGGCTGTCCGACGCCCGCGGTCGTCACCCGGGCCGTCGTCGAGACATTGGGGATCGACACCGCGGTCGTCGACGCCGGTCTCGCCGAACCCACGGGCGCACCGACGGTAACCGTCGGAGCAAAACCGGGCAAAGACATCAGGGAACCGGACCCGGTCCCCTCGGCCCCCGGCGCCTTCGCCGCCGCCAGACAGCTCGGCCGAAAGCTTCCCGACGACGAACTCTTCGTCGCCGAGACGGTCCCCGGAGGCACCACGACCGCGCTGGGCGTGCTGACCGCGCTCGGAGAATCGGACACACTCGGCGATCGGACGATCTCCTCGTCGCTGCCGGAGAACCCGCTGGCGCTGAAGCGGCAGGTCGTCGAGGAAGCGCTCGAATCGTCCGCGTTGGAGCCGGGCGACGCCGCGGGCGAACCGACCGTCGCACTCAGACGCGTCGGCGATCCGGCCCTGGCCGTCGTCTGCGGGCTGGCCGCCGGCGCGCTCGAGACCGACACCGCCGTCACGCTGGCCGGCGGCACACAGCTTGTCGCCGCCGCGGCCTGCCTCCGCCACGGCGGATGCGACCGGTCGCTGTCGCTGTCGACGACGTCGTTCGTCGCCGACGACCCGTCGATCGATCTCGAACGGGCCGCCTCGGCGCTGGATCTCTCGGTGACCGTCACCGATCCCGGATTCACCGACGATCACCCGGCGATGGCCGCGTTCAACGCCGGGGAGGCGAAAGAGGGCGTCGGAATGGGCGGCTCGCTCGCGCTCGCCGAGCGGACCGGGCTGCCGATGGCCGACGTTCGATCGGGGCTGCTCGAGGTGTACGACAGGCTGTTCGAGGACACCGACCGGGAGGCCCCGAAAGCGTGAAGGGGTTCGTTCTCGCCGGCACCGCCTCCGGCGTCGGCAAAACCGTCGCCGCGCTCGCGACGCTTTCGGGGCTTGAGGCGGCCGGCTACGACCCCCAACCGGCGAAGGCCGGGCCGGATTTCATCGACCCCAGCCATCACGCCGTCGTCTGCGATCGCCCATCCCGAAGTCTCGACCCGTGGCTCTCCGGGGAGGCGGGCTGTCGCCGCAACTACTGGCGCGGCGAGGGCGATATCTGTGTCGTCGAGGGGATGATGGGGCTGTACGACGGGACGAACTCGACGGCCGCCGTCGCCGAGACGCTCGGGTTGCCGGTCGTCCTCGTCGCCGATGCGAAGGCGGGGATGGAAAGCGTCGCTGCGACGGCGCTCGGGTTTCGGGAGTACGCGGCCGAGGCCGGCCGAGAGATCGACGTCGCCGGCGTCATCGCCCAACGCGCCCACGGCGGCCGTCACGCCGAGGGGATCCGGACGGCGCTGCCGGACGGACTGGCGTATCTCGGCCGGATACCGCCGCTTTCGGGGCTGGAGATCCCCGATCGACATCTCGGCCTTCATATGGGCGAGGAGGCGCCGATCGACCGCGAGACGCTGCGGAAGGCGAGCGAGCACCTCGAGATCGAGCGGCTCGTCTCCCTCGCCCGCGAACCGCCGAAGCCCGACGCCGAGGGACCGACCGGGCCGAGGACCGACGCGACCGTCGCCGTCGCCGACGACGGGGCCTTCTGTTTCAGATACCCGGCGACGATCGAACGGCTCCGCGATCGGGCGTCCGTCGTCACTTTCTCACCCGTCGCGGGCGATCCGCTGCCGGGCTGTGACGGGATCTATCTCCCCGGCGGCTACCCCGAACTCCACGGCGAGGCGCTCGAAGCCGGCGGGACCCTCGAGCAACTGGGCGATCGGGCCGCCGACGGGCTGGCCGTCCTCGGCGAGTGCGGCGGACTGATGGCCCTTTCGGAGACGCTGACCGACGGCGACGGCGACACCCACCGGATGGCGGGCGTGCTGCCGGCGGACGTCGAGATGTGCGATCGGTACCAAGCGCTCGATCACGTCGAGTTGCGCGCCCGGGGGGACACCCTCACAGCCGACAGCGGAACGACGCTCCGGGGCCACGAGTTCCACTACTCGAAGGCCGACGTGGCGTCGGACGCGACGTTCGCCTTCGACGTCGAGCGGGGCGATGGCATCGCCGACGGCAAGGACGGGTTAACCGAACACCGAACGCTGGGCACCTACGCACACGTTCACGCGGATTCGGGGGCGTTCGATCGGTTCCTGGAGCAGTTATCGGATCGAACATAACGCACACCAAAACAGTTGACTCTCGAGTCACGAACACCGTATATGGACCGTCGCACGTTTCTCGCTTGTGGTGCCACCGCGGTCGGTTCGGTCACTGGAGGCTGTACGGCGTTTAGTGGTACTCGACGTGACGGGGTCGCTCTCACCCACGTCGAACTCGGGAACGCGAGCGGTGAACCTCAGACGTTCGATCTCCTCGTCTTTCGGGACGGCGAGATCGTCCACTGGTCGACACGCGAGGTGGAATCCGGGGATGACGGGCAGACAGGCGGAGAGGTCATCGAGATGGACGCCGCCGACGAGTACGGTCGGGTCGAAGTCTACGTCCGGATCGGCGACGAACGGACCGGAACCGACTTTGAAGCCGACGAATACGACGGCGAGCGCGTCATCGCAGTCGTCACGTACGGCGCGGTCGAAGACGACATGTTACGTATCAGTCGACGGCTCTCGGATCGGCCGGTTTCGGACGCGGAGTGAGCGAACGCGGCGCTCTCGATGCTCAGTTGAATCCCTCATCGGGATCCTGCCGGGCGTAGACTCCGGCTCGCCAGGCGGTATCGAGGGCGGCGGTGAGGACGGCACCGAGGACGGTCGCGCCGAGAGCGAGGACTTCCACCGACGGAACGGCGGCCCCACCGACCGCCCCGGTCCCGACGGCCCCGGCGACGAGAAGTCCCGTCAAGCCGATCCCGACGAGCAGAGTCCGCTCGCGGCCGGGCCGGGGGATCGCCCGATTGGCCCGGTCGACGGCCATCCGCAGCGTCGGCGCGTCGAGCGCCATCGCGGGAACCACGAACGCGTCACAGCCGACAGCGACCTCGGCGGGGGAGACGTCGTTCTCCGAGAGGACCCGGTCCGCGATCGGTTCGATCGCGATCCGGGTTTTGACCCACCGGTACATCGGTTCGACCCGTGAGCTAACGCGGTCGATCGATTCGCCGATCGAGACCGAACGGCCTCGATGTCGGTTCCCGACGGCGTGGGCGACGGCGAGGCTGCAGGGAAGCCAAACGAGGGCGGCGACGGCGATCGTGACCGTCGCGAAAGCGAGTGTCAGGACGAAACCGAACCCCCCGACTGCGGTCGCGGGGTCGGCGACGAGCGTCGAGCGTTCGGCCAGAGCCGCGAGCCGGAGGGCGGCGGCGACCACCGTCCCGATCGCGACCGCGCCGACGAGCGTCCAGCCGATCGCGACCGGCGAGCGGAGATACGGACGGACGCTCATGTGGATGGCTTCGATCGGTGCCGACAAAAACCCCTTGACGGACGGCCGATCAGCGCTCGTCGTCCGGCGTCGGAACGCCCTCGTCGGGATCGTCCAGTTCGTCGAACGTGGCTCTGAGTTCGCGGATCCGATCGCGGATATCGGCCGCGAGTTCGAACTCGAGGTTGTCGGCGGCCTCGCTCATCCGTCGTTCGAGCCGCTCGATCAGTTCCTCGGCCTCCTCGACGTCGTCCGCCTCGATCCCCGAGACGCCGTCGGTATCGGTTTTCGATCCCGGCAGGTTCGTCTCGCCGACCGGTTTCTCGATCGTTCGCGGCTCGTGGCCGTGCGTTTCGTTGAACTCGGTCTGGATCTCTCGGCGACGGCGGGTCTCCTCGATCGCCGAGGCCATCGCACCCGTCGTCTCGTCGGCGTACAGCACCGACCGCCCGTCGACGTTTCTGGCCGCCCGGCCCATCGTCTGGACGAGGGTCGTCTCCGAGCGGAGAAAGCCCTCCTGATCGGCGTCGAGGATCGCGACGAGGCTCACTTCGGGAATGTCGAGCCCCTCCCGGAGGAGGTTGATGCCGACGAGCACCTGAATCTCCCCGAGTCGCAGAGAGCGGACCAGCTCGTGACGCTCCAAGGTGTCGGTTTCGTCGTGCATGTAGGCGACGTCGACGCCGGCGCCCTCGAGATACTCCGTGAGGTCCTCGGCCATCCGTTTCGTCAGCGTCGTCACGAGGACCCGCTCGCTCTCCGGCGTCGTCTCGATCCGCTCTATGAGGTCCTCGATCTGGTTTTCCGCGGGGACGACTTCGATCTCGGGATCGACGAGATACGTCGGCCGGACGATCTGTTCGACGATCCCCGCGGAGTGTTCGCGCTCGTAATCGCCGGGCGTCGCCGAAACGTACAGCGTCCGGTCGGTCTTCTCCTCGAACTCCTCGAACGTCAGCGGGCGGTTGTCGTAGGCGGTCGGCAGCCGAAAGCCGTTCTCGACGAGGGAGTCCTTCCGCGATTTGTCGCCCGCGTACTGGCCCCTGATCTGGGGGATCGTCTGGTGGGACTCGTCGACGACGGTCAGGAAGTCGTCGGGGAAGTAATCGAGCAGCGTGTAGGGCGGTTCGCCCGACTCACGATCGGACATGTGGACGGAGTAGTTCTCGAT